>NZ_DASPSP010000095.1:0-36690 GCF_035623875.1 Mycobacterium sp.
CGGGCTGATCCTGGCCTGCCAGTCCCACCCGGAGACCGATTCGGTCGAAGTTACCTACGACGAGTAGGTGACGGCGGTCTCGTCGGCCGCCAGTAGCACCGCCACCACGCTGATGCCCCTCAACGACGGGACCCAGTTGGAAACCCGGGCCGTGCTCGACTGCCATCGCGCGAACGGCAGCTGCGACTTCACCATCGGCGCCGACCGCAAAGCCGGCGACGGGGTGACCGGATTCCCGAGTGACTTGTGGTCTCGCCAGAGCACCGACATCCGCTCCAGCGACGGGGGTTAGGTGCCCTCGGCGCACGGGCGGACCCGGCTGGCGATGCCGGGCTTTGTGTCGGACCCGCGGACCGATTGGCCGAGCAGCCGGAGATCGCGCCCACAACGACAACAACCGTCGCAGCTGATCGCAGAGCCGTCTGTAGAAGTTTCATGACGCAACCTCCAGACCCGATCTGAGTCGCGGATAAGCATACTGCGGCCGAGAAGCGCAGATCGCTTTCTTGTTCCCCTAACCGGATTCAGCTTGGGATGGCCAGCATCACACGGCCGTTGCGGGGTCCCTTGTCGACGTGGTCGTGCGCTGCGGCTATCTCGGCAAGTGGATGAGCGGGTGCCACAGGGATTCTCAGCGCGCCTTCTCGTGCGGCCGCGCTCAGATCTTTGCCCGCCTGCTGTTTAGCCTCGGCGGGAAAGTCGTCGCTGCCGAGCAACCGCAGCGCGACATTGGCGAATAGCAACGGCCAGAAAGGGATTTCGGGTCTGTCGACGCGGCTCGCGTACGCAGCGATAACCGCCTCGTTGGCCACCAACGCCGCATCCAGGTCGGCATTGTCGGAGAAAGCCACATCCACGATACGGTCCACCCCGTCGGGGGCATGTCCACGAATGGCAGCTGTGGGATCACTGTCGTCGAGCGCTATGAGATGCGAAACCGCAGAGGTGTCAACCTTTTCAAGGTCGCCGCTGCGAACCACCGTGCCGATCACGGTGGCTCCGGCCCAGCGCGCTAGCTGGGCGGCCAGCGAGCTCACCGAGCCCAGCACGCCATGCACCAAGATCGTCTTGCCCGCGACCGCCCCGTCGCTGAAAACGGCCCGATGCGCGGTGATGCCCGGAATGCCAAGGCAAGCGCCGATCTCGTCGGAGACTTCGTCCGGAAGCGGAACCGCCTGCGGCCCCGGTACACACGTGAACTGCGCTGCGGTACCGAACGGCCGGTAGGACTGGGCGCCGTAGGTCCATACCCGTTGCCCGATCCGGTTTTTGTCCACGCCCTCGCCGACAGCATCGATCACACCGGCACCATCACTGTGCGGGATGATCCGCGGGTAGCTCATATGCGCGCCTTGCCAGCGGTCCCGCTTCTTGGTGTCCCCGGGATTGATACCGGAGAGCCTGAGCCGGACCCGCACTTCACCCGGTCCCGGTTCGGGGTCCGGCAGCTCGCCGACCTGCAACACCTCACCGGCAGGACCCTGCCGGTCGTACCACGCTGCCAGCACTTCGGCACCTCCACGGGCCCGATATATATTCCATGGAATCATAATCCTGATTCGGCGGCATGCCTAGACCGGCGTCAGGCGCTCCGTTGTGGCGCGTCGACACTCGTGTTCGCGGCGCGCAGCTTGACGATGCTTGAGAACAACTGCTGCAACGAGCGCGCGGAGACCGCCGACCTAATGCGGGTCTCCAGCTCGTCCTCAAAAGCCTTGGTGGCCTTGGTCAGGACGCGCCGGCCCGCCGCGGTGAGCTCGATGACGGAGGACCGGCCGTCGTCGGGATTGGCGCGACGGCTGCAGTAGCCCGCGGCTTCGATCCGGTCGACAAGCTTGCTGGTTCCGCCGATGGTGACCGACAGTTCCTCGGCGATGTCGTTCACCCGGCAGGATGGATGACGCGCGATGACCTGCATCGGCTCCAACCAGCTCAGCGGCAGGTCGAAGTCGGCGCGCACCCGAGCGTCAACGGCGTTCCACAGCTCGGTTTCAAAGCGCACCAACTGATGGAAAAGATCAAGCAAGTCCGTCATGACCATTCCACGTTAACAACTTCCGAACCGCCCAGTGTGGTCGGACGTCATAGCTTCTGCGACAAGACAGTTGCGAAGGTGTGGGTATCGCCGGGCCAGCGCGCCGACACATAGGCACCGTCGTCGACGACGAACGCCGGCCGCGAGTCGGTTGCGGTGTCGCGCACCATTCCGGAGGTCTTGAGCCGCCAATGCGCCGACCCACGGGGGACGTCACAGAAGTCCGTCGGATTCTTCAGGGCGCGGGTGACTTCCGACTGCACCGACATGTATCCCGAGGCCTGCCCGGGTTCCTCAGTGTAGGTGCGGTAGTAGTCGGGG
The DNA here is from genome assembly GCF_035623875.1 of Mycobacterium sp. Lineage (GTDB taxonomy): Bacteria > Actinomycetota > Actinomycetes > Mycobacteriales > Mycobacteriaceae > Mycobacterium. The sequence continues at coordinate 2,357 of NZ_DASPSP010000095.1, forward strand.
TCCCAGAAGCGGGTGATCCGGGTGAGACGCCAGGCGGTGCGTTCCAGCGCCCAGGTCAGCGCCGTGGTCCGGCGTCCGTAGAGCACCGAGTGACCGGTCGTCGGGTCGACGCTGCGGGCGGCGAGCAGCACACCGTGACAGATCGCGGCCACGATCACCCCGCGGCCAAAGGCATCGACGACGAGGTGGTGCAGCGTGTCGCTGTCGATATAGGAGCGCATTCCGCGGGCGCGGTGGCCGCCGGGCAGCAGCAGTGCGTCGATGCCGTCAAGGGTGGTTTCCGCCCAACTAGACGGATCCTGGTACTCCGGTGACTGCAGCATCTCCTGATACGCACGGCGGGCGTCCTTGTTGGCCCGCAGCGCTCTTCCCACGACGGTGATAGCGCCCAACACCGGTAGCGAAGACCAGATGTCCAAGCCACGGCCGGTGACCATGATGTCGTCAGCCGCCCCGGGTGCACCGCTTTCGGTGGCAAAGACGACTCGGTGACCGTTGGCCCTCAGGACACGCCAACTGACCGCGACTTCGGTCGGGTCGAAGTCACGATCCGGAATCGGGATCAGCACGGTACCCATCGGTAATGTCCGAGCTTACGGCCTACAGACCGCACTTAGCCGCCGATTAGACCAACGCTCGCCTCTGCATTAAGTGCTCGCCGAAGTACGTCCATCGTTTGGTAAGCCGAGCAGACGGCTGACGGCATCGCCGAACTCGTCGCGCGTCCAGAAGCCCGAGTGCCCACAGATCGGTGGATAGCTGCCTCGTCGTTCGGGAACCAACTTTGCGGCATCACGTATCCGGCAGTCGACTGTGTTCAGGGCGTCGACCATTTTGGTGTTCTGGTTGTCCACCACCCACGAACCGATAGGGTCGGTCAGCGCCCACAAGTTGATCCAGCGGGTGCGCTGCCTGTCGCCGACGGCCTCAATGGTGTTGCGCCCGAAGTAGGCGGGGAAGTATTTCGTGTAGAGGCGCCGCAGCGGGCACCCGAATGTAAGTAGTCCAATATTTGGTGACCAAGCGGGGTCAGTCTGCAAAATGGTGGCTGCGGCGATGATGCTGCCCTGGCTGTGCGCGACCAGCACCACCCGCCGGCCCGCCGTCACGGTGAGATAGCCCAGTTGACCACGCAATTCGGGCATCGTGCGCTCGCCATAGCAGGGCGGAGTCAGTGGGTGATTCGCCCGCGGCCAGAACGTGATGACGTCCCACAGCACGCCGACCTCGCGACGTCTCTCTTTGTTACGAAACGCTGCGAGCGCCAGTGCGAACATGCCGGCTGCTGTCGCCGAGAGCAGGTAGACGCAGACGGTGGAAAGCCCAGGTAGCCAGACTGGCAGAAGACCGCCCGCAAGACTGAGAGCACGCAACAGAGCGAACACGGCGATGGCGATGACGGTGAAGCCCGCCAGAACGCCTGGCACCCGGTCGGTCAACGATGCAAGCACCCGATCGTGCGCCAGCGCCGCCGCGCGGCCTCTTGTCACACTGTCGGGGTTGTTGCGGTAGTCCTCGAGGACCTGGTCTGTGATAGGGCGTGCCCATCGGGGAATGAATACAAGCCACACGACGGTTGCGAATCCGACCATTATCAGCAACAGGGTCGAGAAGACGATCGCAGCGGCGATGTATCCCGGGGGGACTATGATTGGCGTGGCGGCGTTGTATTTGTCGACCAGCTCCTCGAAACTGGCTGGAAGAGGCGGAAGTTGGCCTTGTCGTTTCTTGTCGCACGCATCGAAGAGGGTCTGCACATCCGGATCTGCGGCGCCCAAGACCTTTGCGCGGAACCCGATCGCACATCTGGCCGCCGCGATTGAGCGCACCGGCGTCCCGACCCATTGCGCCGCCCACAGGCCAACGCCAGCGCTGAATCCGCCAGCGACAAAGAGCCCGATCGTGGCCACGAACGGGGCAACGAATCCGCCTAGGCTCGGTGAGAACCCGTCACTTTTGCCGCGCTGGCTTGGGCGCATTGAGCGCGCGGGCTGCCAAAACACTCGCAAAATTGCGCCCGGCGTGCGTCGCCAGTCGTGCATGCACAGTGCCGTGAACACGAAAAGCAGGACAACTAACAGGATTTCGGCTGCCAGCAGCCCATAAATCGCCTGCCACAGCCCTGGCATCGTGGACGGCGCGGGCAGCGAGCCGCCGGCGTGGGCGGGCTTGGTGACTGCCACTACCGCAAGCGTCGCGACGAGCACCGCCACCGACAGCCATTGCAGCAAGCATATCGGCCTGGTCAGCCGATCCGCCGTCTTGCCGCCACGGCCCGTCAACCTGGTCGATGCGGTCGCGGCGACGACTAGCGCGACGATGCCAATCTGCACCCACAGCAGCATTAGACAGGTATCGCGCAGGGCGGAGTGACCCAGATATCGGATGGGCGGCGCCAGCGTGAGGGCACCGAGCCCCGATACCCACGCCATCACGTGGCAGTAGCGCAGCCGTTTGACGGAATCGTCGGAATTCCAAAAGCTTGGTTCTGCCATTGGTACTCGATCGGTGGTCACGGACGCATCCGGCGGGGCGGTGTCCCGCCGCTGGTCGACTCCGGCGGAGACGAGCGGCGGGATGGGGGCCGGCGGATTCGGCCGGCCCAAAAATATCAGCGCCAGAGGCATCACAGCGACCGGGATCGCGGTGAACATTAACTGCCGCCCACGCGGCATGTTCAGCAGGAACTTCGCAGGACCTAGGTGTGCCGCGCAGTGTGCGAGCGGAGCGCATTGCCAGCCAACAATGTCCATTGCAACTAGCGCCGACGCCAGCATCAACGTCAGCGTGAACGCCAGGCCGACCAGCCGAAGAAGGCGCACGGACATCGCTGGTGCGCCTTGCCCGGTCCTGGAGGGCGGCAACATCCAATGTGCGAGATTGATCAGTAGGAACGGCAGGAAGAGCAGCCACAGTGCTCGGCTGGCCGCACCCGAGGTGAGTCCACCCCAGGAGTAGCCTTCCGTCTCCGTGAGTCGTTCGCCGCTCTCCTGGGCTCCATTGCACGAGCGGCACTGGTAGATGCCAGCGACCTTGTCGCCGGACAGCTGCTGCAGCATTTCCGTGGGACATTTCAGCAGCTGCTCGGGGGGTGTGCCCGAAACCCCGTGCACCCAAAGCTCAGCGGCGTTCTCAGCCGGTCTCGAGCTGGTCTCGCTCACGAGTCAAAACCACCTTTCCCGTACGCCGAGTACATGCGATCTCCGCGCGCTTTCAGCGGTACCCGGCACGGGCAGTATCACAGACTTCTTATAGCTTTGGTGAAAACCTGCTGTGAAAATGCCTGGCGGAGGCTGATTTCCAAGATCAGCCGCCGACGTCAATCGCGGCTCGTCGGGACCGCGCTCGAATCAGCGGTGTCCGTTCGGCTCGGCTCTCCAGTCCTCGGAACGGGTGGTAAATCGCGACCGTGCTGAATCGGTCAACTTGAACTTCGCCAAAGTCGATCTTCAACTAACGGCAGCAGCCGACCTGACGGAACGCTTGACGAAGGGCTGCGTTGAAAGTTCGACCTGAAGGCAACAAGGTCGGCTAGCGGTGGAACCGTCGGATGCGGCACCGCGGGAGCTGACGATCGATGAGGCCATCGCGCTTCCAGAACACGGAGTTTGCACGGGTCCGGCCTGCACACCTTAACTAGCCGCCGATTCCGTTATCCAGATGCAGGTGGGTTACGAAATACCAAGGGAGGCCGACCAGCTGGACTATCACGACGAGCACCAACGCCGTCAGGGCGGCGAACAATCCGACCGCACGCGCCTGGGTGCCGATCGGAGAAAAGGCCAGGACCAGGAACAGCGGAGCAAAAGCCACCTCCGCCCACATGAGGACCCGCTTGGGCGTTTCGACCGCTTTGTCATAGTCGGTGAGATGGCTGTCGGGAAAGCCGGTCAGGTATAGATCCCAGATCGCTAGGTAGGCCAACCCCAGCGCGACGATGGCGCCCGCTACGCAGGCGACTTTTGCAAGGACCCTCGTCACCGCGGCAGGCCGAGCAGCCGCTCTGCGGCCAGCGTGAGCAGGATCTGCTCAGTACCGCCGGCGATGGTCAGGCAGCGGGTATTCAGGAAGTCATACACCGTGTTGTCCACGACGACGCCGGCCCCTTCGGTCAGGTCCATCCGATACTCGGCCAGCGCCTGCCGGTAGCGCACCCCGATGAGTTTCCGCACACTGGACTCGGCGCCGGGGTCCTGGCCGCCGACAACGAGCTGGGCGATGCGCTGGTCGAGCAGCGAGCCGACTTGCGCGGTGATGATCAGCCGTGCCAGCCGATCCTGTTGCGCAACATCGAGATTGATCTCCGCCGCCACCGCGAGCAACTCTTCCATCGGGTTGCCCAGCGCCGTGCCCTGCGCCATCGCGACCCGCTCGTTGGCCAGCGTGGTGCGGGCCAGCCGCCAGCCGTCGTTCACGGTGCCGACGACCATCTCGTCGGGGACGAACACGCCGTCGAGAAAGACCTCGTTGAACAGTGCGGCGCCGGTGATTTCGCGCAACGGTCGGATCAAGATGCCGGGCGAGCTCATGTCGACCAGGAAGTAGGTGATGCCCTTGTGTTTCGGCGCGTCGGGATCGGTGCGGGCTAGGCAGACACCCCACTGCGCGTCGTGCGCCCTCGATGTCCACACCTTCTGCCCGGTCAGCTCCCAGCCGCCGTCGACCCGCACCGCTTTGGTACGCAGCGATGCCAGATCCGAGCCGGCTCCCGGCTCAGAAAACAGTTGGCACCAGAAGATTTCGCCGCGCAGGGTGGCCGGCACGAATCGCTCCACCTGCTCGGCCGTGCCGTGTTCGAGAATGGTCGGCGCCGCCCACCAGCCGATCACCAGGTCGGGCCGCGGCACACCCGCCGACGACATTTCCTGATCGATCAGCAACTGCTCGGCCGGCCCGGCGCCGCGGCCGTAAGGTGCCGGCCAGTGCGGCGCCAGCAGCCCCGCTTCGGCCAGCGCCGCTTGGCGCTTATCCGCGGGTAGTGCGGCGACAGCGACGACTGCTTCAGCGATCTGGGGCCGTTGGTCGGCGACCTCGCTCAGGTCAATGCTGAGCCGACGACGCACACCAGCCTGGGTCAGCTCGACCGTCCTGCGCAGCCAGCGCGCGGGCCCCCCGAGGAACTGCCCGATCCCGTAGGCCCGACGCAGGTACAGGTGTGCATCGTGCTCCCAGGTGATGCCGATGCCGCCCAGCACCTGGATGCAGTCTTTGACGTTGGCCTTCACGGCATCGATAGCGATACCGGCGGCGATAGCCGCCGCGATGGACAACTGGCCGTCATCGTCATCGCCCGCGGCGAGGGCAGCGTCGGCGGCGGCCACCGCCACCTGCTCGGCACGGCACAGCATCTCGGCACACAGGTGCTTGATCGCCTGGAAGCTGCCGATCGGCTTGCCGAACTGCTCGCGCACCTTGGCGTAAGCGACGGCGGTGTCCAGCGCCCAGCGGGCAATTCCCGCCGCTTCGGCGGACAGCACGGTCGCGGCCAGGTTCTCCACCCTTTCCGCGGTGGCGTCCAGCACGGTCGCCGGCGCCGAGGTCAGCACCACCCGGGCCAACGGCCGGGAGAAGTCGGTGGCAGGCAGCGGCTCGACCGCCACACCGTCGGCAGCGGCTGAGTCGATAAGCAGCCACTTTCCGCTGGCCGGCACCAACAGCAAGCCGTCGGCAACGGCGCCCAGCATCCGGGCCACTGTGCCCGAGGCCCGCGAGGTGGCGGCATCGAACTCGACGTCACCGTCGAGTGCCACCCCGGCGGTGCGTTCGCCCGAAGCCAGTGCGGCGCACAGCTGCGGATCGGCGACCACCAGCGTGGCCAGGGCCGTGGTCGCCACCGGGCCGGGCACCAGGGCCCTGGCCGCTTCCTCGATCATGGCGCACAGATCCTCGATGCTGCCGCCGGCGCCGCCGCGGTCCTCGGGGACCGCGACACCGAACAAGCCCAGATCGGTCAGGCCGCCAAAAACCGGTCGCCAGGCGTCAGGTTCGCCCTGTTCGGTGGCCCGGACCGCGGCCGTCGCGCCGGAGGATGCGGCCCAATCACGCACCAACTCCCGCGCCGCGAACTGTTCGTCGGTGATGGTCGTGGCCACCTGGACTCCTCGGTCGACGTAAACGGCGCTGCCCGAGACGCCCCGCGCAGCACTAGAACGTGTTCTAATAGTGCCAGCGCTCGACCGTCAAGTCGAATGCCATCGCAGCAGGACATCCGGGTGTCCCGGCGGCACGGAGATGAGAAATCCGCGCTCGGCATACGTATCGTTTCGAGCGAGGACGCAAGAAAAGGAGCTGTCCGTCAGATGTCGTTGCCAACGAACACCGGCTCGGGTCAGCCCTCGAGTTCGTCGACCGCGCAACCTCGTGAGGTGATGAGCGTGGCGGTACTGGCCGAGTCCGAGCTCGGGTCTGAGGCGCAACGCGAGCGTCGCAAACGAATCCTGGACGCGACGATGGCCATCGCTTCCAAGGGCGGCTACGAGGCAGTTCAGATGCGTGCGGTGGCCGACCGCGCGGACGTCGCGGTAGGCACGCTGTACCGGTATTTCCCGTCGAAGGTGCATCTGCTGGTCTCCGCGCTGGGCCGGGAATTCGAGCGAATCGACGCCAAGACCGACCGCTCCAGCCTGACCGGCGGGACCCCGTACCAGCGGCTCAGTTTCATGGTCAGCAAACTCAATCGGGCGATGCAGCGCAATCCGCTGCTCACCGAGGCCATGACCCGGGCCTACGTCTTCGCCGATGCCTCCGCAGCCGGTGAGGTCGATCACGTCGAGAAGCTGATCGACTCGATGTTCGCCCGCGCGATGAGCGACGGCGAACCGACCGAAGACCAGTACCACATCGCCAGGGTGATCTCTGATGTGTGGCTGTCGAATCTGCTGGCTTGGCTCACCCGGCGGGCATCGGCCACCGACGTGAGCAAGCGGCTCGATCTGGCCGTGCGGCTGCTGATCGGCAATGGGGAGAATTCCCAGGTCTGACCGCTCAGGGTCAGGCCGGGGGCCCGGCGGTGCGCCCGCGGATCAGTTCGGTGTCGAGCACCTCGACTACCGGGTGGATATTGCCTTCGTGCAAGAGCTCGCCGGCCCGTCGGCCTTTCTGCAGGCTCGGCTGCGCCACCGTGGTCAGACCGCGGCCGATGGCCTCGGGTATGCCGTCGAAACCGGTGACGGTCATTTGGCCCGGCGCGTATTTGCCGCGGCCGCGCAGGTAATCCATCGCCGACAAGGCCAGCACGTCGGCGGTGCACATCAGCGCGGTGATCCGCGGATTGGCCTGGAGCGCAACCTTGGCCGCGTCGCCGCCGGATGCCGCGGTGTGCTCGTAGCTTTCCACCACGGTCAATGACTCCGGGTCGAGGCCGGCCGCGGCCATCGCGTCGCGGATACCGTGGATGCGTTCGCTTTGCACTTGAAACGTCGACGAGCGGAGGCGTTCGGAGTCGACCAAGCCCTGGCTCGTCTTACTGCGGTCGCGGCACAGCCGCATGGTCAGCAGCCCGATCTCCCGATGACCTAAGCCGAGCACGTAATCGCTGAGCTTGCGCATCGCCTCCCGGTCGTCAATGCCCACCGCAGACGCGCCGGGTACCTGTTTGGGCTGGTCGACAACCACCAGCGGCAGTCCCCGTTGCAGCACCACCTGCAGGTAGGGGTCGTCTCCGGCTGCCGAGTAGACCACGAACCCGTCTACCCCCGCGGCGAGCACCGACGCCGTCCCATCCGCGACGCTGCGGCTTGGGCCGACGGCCACCAGCATCAGCCCCTGACCAAGCTCTTCACACGACTGAGCAAGTCCTGCAACGAAATCCAACGCCGCCGGGTCGCTGAACGAATAGGTGAGCGGTTCGGTGATCACCAGTCCCACGGCCCCGGCCCTGCGGGTCCGTAGCGAGCGCGCCACCGGATCGGGTCCGGGATAGCCGATGCGTTTGGCCGTGGCGAGCACTCGTTCGCGCAGCGCGGGCGAAAGCTGATCGGGCCGGTTGTACGCATTCGAGATGGTAGTGCGCGATACCTTGAGCTCAGCCGCCAGCGATGCCAGGGTCGCCCGCCGTCGCGGCGTGGGGCTCATGTTGTCTGAGGCTACCGGGCATTCCGGCCGGATTACGCAAGTTGGCGGCGGATCGCTACGACAGGTACCGGCCTTAAGCTAGCGGTCGTGGCCTCTATCGACCTCAACGCCGACTTGGGCGAGGGCTTCGGCGGTGCAGATGGTGGACGCCGGCCTGCCGGTGCTGGGCCTGGCGGGTTCGGTGTTCTTCGACGAAGCGCACCAGCGTGGCCTGCGCACCGTGCCGGAGGCATTCACCGATCGTGCCTACCAGCCGGACGGCCAGTTGGTGTCCCGACGGGAGCCCGGCACGGTGCTGCACGATCCGGCCGCCATCGCCGAACGGGTGGTGGCCATGGTGATTCACCTGGCGCGGTGCAGATCGCGTCAGCGGTGCGGGATCGGTTGAAGGCCGACGGGATTGACGTGAAGGCGTTCTGCTGATGCGGCTGCGGCCGGGGCGTCCGGATATCGCGCGGCATTCGCACCGGTTCAGCGTGCCCGTCGCCGAACCCGGCGCGCCCCTGACGGTGACGTGGTTGGGGGTGACGACGCTGCTGCTCGACGACGGGTCGTCGACGCTGATGACCGACGGCTACTTCTCCCGGCCCAGTCTGGCGCGGGTGGCGTTGGGCAAGGTGTCACCATCGCCGGCCCGAGTTGACGGGTGCCTGGCGCGTGCCAAAGTGACGCGGCTCGAGGCGGTCATCCCGGTGCATACGCATATCGACCACACGCTGGATTCCGCGCTGGTCGCCGATCGCACCGGCGCGCGGCTGGTCGGGGGCCAATCGGCGGCCAACGTCGGCCGCGGCTACGGCCTGGCCGCGGACCGTTTGGTCGTCGCCGTGCCCGGCGAGCCAATTCGGTTGGGCGCCTTCGATATCACGATGATCAAGTCACGTCACAGTGACCCCGACCGGTTTCCTGGAGAGATCACCGCGCCGGTGATACCGCCGGTGCGGGCGTCGGCCTACCGGTGCGGCGAGGCCTGGTCGACGCTGGTGCATCACCGGCCCTCGGACCGACGGCTGTTGATCCAGGGCAGCGCCGGCTTCGTGAAGGGCGCCTTGGCCGGCCACCGTGCCGATGTCGTCTATCTCGGCGTCGGCCAGTTGGGCTTACAGGCCGAGCCCTATCTCGTCGACTACTGGACGGAGACGGTGCGTACCTTGGGGGCGCGCCGCGTGGTATTGATCCATTGGGATGATTTTTTCCGTCCGCTGTCAAAGCCGTTGCGGGCCTTGCCTTATGCGGGCGACGACTTGGACTTTTCGGTTAGCGTGCTGAGCAGGCTGGCCGCCCAGGACGGTATCGCGCTGGATATGCCGACGGTGTGGCGACGCGAAGACCCGTGGGCCTGAGGTTGTCGCTATTTCTGGCTCTTCTGTCGCTGGCGGTGGTCCTCGCATTCGCGGTCGCCCGACCCCGCGGTTGGCCCGAGGCATTCGCCGCCGTCCCGGCCGTCGTCGTGCTGATCGCTGTCGGCGCGATCTCGATGCACGACGCGGCTGCCGAGGCATCCCGGCTGTCGCGCGTCGTCGCTTTCCTAGGCGCGGTGCTGGTGCTGGCCAAAATGTGCGACGACGAGGGCCTTTTCGAGGCAGCAGGAGCGGCAATGGCGCGGGCCCGCTTCGGATCTCGGCGCCTACTGCGGCAGGTGTTCGCGATTGCCGCGACGATCACCGCGGTGCTGAGCCTGGATGCCACCGTGGTGCTGCTGACGCCGGTGGTGCTGACCACAGTGCGGCGGCTGCGGGCACCGGTGCGTCCACATGCCTACGCGACCGCACACCTGGCCAACGCCGCGTCGCTACTGCTTCCGGTGTCGAACCTGACCAACCTGCTCGCATTTCACGTCGCCAACGTGTCGTTCACCAAGTTCGCCCTGGTGATGACGCTGCCGTGGCTGGCCGCGGTGGCCACCGTCTACCTCGTCTTCCGGGTGTTCTTCCGGCGGGATCTCAGCGTGCAGCCCGATCCTCCCGAAAACGAGCCGGCACCGCAGACACCGGTGTTCGCGCTGCTGGTGGTGGCGCTGACGCTGGCCGGGTTCGTGATCGCGGAGGCGGCCGGGGTGGCGCCGGCCTGGGCCGCGCTCGCTGGGGCGGCGGTGATGGCCGTGCGCAGCCTGGCCCGACGGCACACCACGGCGGTGGCGATCGTGCGCGCGGTCAACGTGCCGTTTCTGGTGTTCGTGTTGGCGTTGGGCGTCGTGGTGCAGGCGGTCATGCGGAACGGAGTGGCCGACCGGATGGGCGCGGTGTTGCCGTCCGGTTCCGGGCTGCTTGCGCTGTTGGGATTCGCGGTGGTGGCCGCCGTGCTGGCCAACATCGTCAACAACCTGCCCGCGACACTGGTGTTGGTGCCGCTGGTGGCGTCGAGCGGGCCGGCGCCCGTGCTGGCCGTGCTGATCGGCGTGAACATCGGCCCCAACCTGACCTATGTCGGCTCGTTATCAAACCTGTTGTGGCGCAGCGTGCTACGCCGGTACGGCGTTTCGGCCAGCGTCGGCGAGTACACCAGGCTCGGGCTGTGCACCGTGCCCACCGCGCTAGTGGCGGCGGTGTTGGCGCTCTGGGCCGGTGTGCGACTGCTGGGCCTCTAGCGGTGGTACGCCGGCGGCAGCGGCATACCGAGTTCGGCCATCACGGTGCGCAACGTCGCGGGATAGTTCGTGATGATGCCGTCGACGCCCTCTGCAATCTGGGCCCGCATATCGCTAGCGTCATCGACCGTCCACGGAATAATGCTGAGGCGCAACAAATGTGCCCGGTCAACCAAAGACTTATCGACCAAAGAATAAGCGGGCGAGAGGATATTCGCGCCAACCAGTGTGGCGCCGATCACCGGATCGCCGACGACCGCGGGGTTGACACCGGCCAGCCATGGCGAATCCGGAACCCAGGTCTGCTCACTCCACAAGGCCGACAGCGGAATCGACGGCTCGGCCTGGTGCACCAGTAGCAACGTTTGCCAGTCGAAACTTTGGATCTCCACCCGGTCGACCTTGCCTGCCGTCTTGACTGCCGCCAGCACCACGTCAACGAACTCTTGCGGGTCGGCCGATATGGTCGGGCGATCGGCCGCGACCTTGGTTTCGATGTTGTAGTGCACATCGGCCCGATACGAGTCGGCGAGTGAGAAGACTTCCGGCAAGATGGCTATTCTGTTGCCCCGCACTACTTCGGCGTGTGGGAACTGGCCGCTCGGCTTGCCGCAGTCCAGCGTGCGGATCTGCGCCAGGGTCAGGTCGTGTACGAGTTTTCCGACGTACGGATACGACGGGTCGCCGGTGAACGCCGGCCCGGTGTCGGCGCACTGCCTAGGCTCGATGATCGGGTCATGCCATACCAGCGGTTGGCGATCTTTGGTGACGTTGATGTCGAGTTCGAGTGTGCTGACTCCGAGTTCGAGCGATTTGGCGAAAGCACGCAGCGATTCGCCGGTCGTCTCGCCGCGGCCACCGGCGTGGGCCTGCAGGTCGAATTTCGGCAACTCCGCAGCTGCGGTCGGCGTGACAGCCAGCACTGCTGCCGTTACCGCCGCGGATAATGGAACGCCGAGCCGAAAAGGCATGCCGATGAGGCTAACCTGACGATCCGCGCTCAACTCGCATAGGCCGGTCCCTGCGGCAACAAGCGCCGGCGGACGAGCTTGTGCCAACGCCGTTGGCGGTAGCGTCGGCTGAGTACAAGCAAGTGACGAACTCACTTCGCGTCAACACCTCTTCACGACATTCGACAGCTAAATGGCACTGAAGAACAGTCCGATCCGTGTCTGCTGACGGGTCGGATCTGGCGATGTGCGAGGTGGGAGCGTGTCGGTTGTGGGATTCTGCTGGGGTGTCCGCTCCTGCGGCGGCTGCTCCTTCGGGGGTGGTGACGTTTTTGTTCACCGATGTCGAGGGTTCGACCCGTCGGTGGGAGGCCGACGGGGAGGGGATGCGGGCGGCGCTGGCCGCCCATGACGACGTGTTGCGCTCTGCGATCGAGGCCCACGGCGGCTTCTTGTTCAAACACACCGGTGACGGCGTGTGCGCCGCGTTCGCCTCGCCGGGCTCGGCGGTGGATGCGGCGGTGGCCGCGCAGCGGGCGTTGGAGTTGCCGGTGCGGATGGGCATCGCCACCGGCGAAGCCGAGCTGCGGGAGGGCGATTACTTCGGCGCGGTGCTCAATCGGGCTGCGCGGGTGATGGCCGCCGGGCACGGCGGTCAGATCCTGTTGGCCGAGTCGACGGCGGGTCTGCTCAGCGGAGTCGATCTCGCCGATCTGGGGTCGCGGCGGTTACGGGATCTGCCCACCGCGGTCGAGCTATTCCAGGTCCGCGCGGCGGGCCTACGCACGGACTTTCCGCCGCTGCGGGCGCTGGATGCGAGTCCGGGAAACCTGCGCCCACAGACCACCAGCTTCATTGGGCGTGAGTCGGAGGTCGCCGAGGTTCAAGCCGCGGTGAAGGCGCATCGGTTGATGACGTTGACCGGGGTGGGTGGGGTCGGCAAGACGCGGCTGGCGGTGGAGGTCGCGGCGCGGCTGGCCGACGAATTTCCGGACGGGGTATGGTTTTTCGAGCTGGCCGCGGTCACCGATCCCGCGGCGGTGCCCGACGCGGTGGCGGCGTTGTTGGGCATCACCCAGCAACCGGGCAAGACAGTGACCGAGTCGGTGGCCTCCGCCCTGGAGGGCCGGTCGCGGCTGCTGGTGTTGGACAACTGCGAGCACGTGCTGGACGCCGCCGCCGATCTGATCGAGGCCATCCTGGCGGCCTCGGCTGCGACCAAGATGGTGGCCACCAGCCGCGAAGGACTCGGCATCGCCGACGAGCGGCTGTGGCCGGTGCCCTCGCTGGACGTCGGCGCAGGCGTCGACTCAGCCGCGGTGGCCTTGTTCGTCGAACGCGCGCAGCACGTATCGCCGCGCTTCACGGTGGGCGATGATGGCGAGGCGGCCGCGGTGGTGGAAATCTGCCGGCGCCTCGACGGGATCCCGCTGGCCATCGAATTGGCCGCCTCGCGGATGGCATCGATGACCGCCATCGAGGTGCGCGATCGGCTGGATCAGCGGTTGCAGCTGCTGGTGGGCTCGCGGCGCGCTCTGGAACGCCACCACACCCTGCGCCACGCCGTCGCGTGGTCCTATGACCTGCTCGATGACGCGGAGCAGGCGCTGCTGGATCGGTGTTCGGTTTTCGCCGGTGGATTCGACCTCCAAAGCGCCTGCGCGGTAGCCGGATCCGACGACCCCGACGACTACGCGGTCCTCGATCTGCTCGATGCGCTTGTGCGCAAATCGCTGCTTGTGGCCGACAAGCCGTCGGGACGGACGCGGTTTTCGATGCTGGAGACGATTCGCCAGTTCGCCGAGGAACAACTCGTCGCCGCCGGAGCGGCGGAAGAAGTTCGGGCTGCGCATGCCCACTACTTCGCCGGGCGCGAAGCCGACGTCCTGGCCCTGTGGGACAGCCCCCGGCAGCGAGAGGCCTACACCTGGTTCACCACCGAGTTGGCCAATCTGCGCACCGCGTTCCGGTGGGCCGCGGACCACGGCGACCTCGACCTGGCCGCCACCATCGCCACATACGCGGGGCTCCTTGGCTTTTGCGTCGAGAGCTATGAGCCGATGGCGTGGGCCGAAGAGCTGATCGAACCTGCCCGCGCCGTCGACCATCCGCGGCTCGCGTTTCTGTATGTGATCGCGTCGCTGTGTTGCTTGGCCGGAAGGGTCGATGCCGCTGTCCGCTACAGCGAGGCCGGCCAGACCGTGATCGCCGCTGGCGGCCACGAGGTGCCGTTCGGCGCCGAAGGCCTGCTTGGGGGCACGTACATGTTAAACGGCCAGCCCGAACGGTGGGCGGAGTTGTGCATCGCCTTGCTGCAGCGCCGCTCCGCCGCCCCAGTGACCATTCGGACATGTCTAGTCTTCGCGCTAGCGTTCGCCGGCGCAGGCGAGGAAGCGATAGTGGCCGCGGATGGCCTGATCGAGGCTGCCGAGGCAACGGAGAATCCGTTTTTGCTTACGTTCGCCCTCAACGCCTATGGCACGGCTTTCCGTGAAGGCGATCCGATCCGCGCGCTGGACGCCCTCCGCCGGGGGCTGGTGATCGCCCAAGACTGCGGCAACCGCTGGACCGAATCGAGTCTAGCGAACACGCTGGGTCGCCTCGAGGCCGATCACGGGAACGCTGCGTCCGCTTTCGATCACCTTATTCTGGCGATCCGCAGCTACCACGACTCCGGTAACCCCTCGACGATGCGCAGCTCGCTGGCTGTCCTTGCCGCTCTTTTCGACCGGCTCGGACGCTACGAACCGGCGGCCACCATCGCCGGGTTCGCGGTCGGCGCGATGACTGAGCGGGTTTTCCCTGAAATCAACACCGCGATCGCCCACATACGCAACGTTCTTGGCGATCAGACCTACCAATCGCTCGCCCGCAAAGGCGAAACCATGACCACCGCCGCCATAGCGACGTACGCATACGACCAAATCGACCAGGCCCAAACAAAACTGAACGCCGCCTCGAAATAGGCAACACTCGAGACAACGGATACCCAGCTGGCTCGACAGAGGTTTCTTTAGGTCATCGTGTCTCAAATATCCGTCTCGGAAGGCACGATATCGTGCTCGCGAACGAAGAACAGCGACGAGTTCGGTAGGTCAATGAACCTGCGCTCGTCCTCTAGTAACGCCCTTCCGGCCGCTCGTCCTTCCGGCGAGCTCGCGCCATCGAGTAGGTCTTCGACGGTTTCCCAATACACTTCGGCGACGCCGTCGTACGGTGGCACCTGACAGCCACGGGCATTTGCCGCTGGCGCGATGCGTGCATCAGTGAACGAATGCCCTTGTGTGTAGCGGTGGATCCGCAATGCCTTCGCATGGCCCTGCACGAGCGGTCCGTGGTTTTGCAGCCAATACTGGAAGAACTCGTCTGCCGACAGTGTGGGAAGACGTCGTAGGCAGAACACAATCTTTATCATGCGAGTTCTCCTTCATGTGCCCGACATGTCCGAAAAGCGTCGCATAGGTAGTAGTGCAATCACCACCGCTGGACCCTGTTGTTTTGCAAAAGACCGGATGCAGGTGACCGACGACGCGCGGAGTTGGCTTGCGCGTGACGGCGATTCGGAAGTTACGGCGCTACCGCTAGCGCCTGCGCTGACGGGCGATCTCGGCCAGCACCACCCCGGCGGCCACCGAGGCGTTCAACGATTCGGCGGGGCCGGCCATCGGGATCGACACCACCGCATCGCAGTTCTGACGCACCAGCCGCGACAGCCCCTTGCCTTCCGATCCGACGACCACCACCAGCGGACCCTCGGCGTCCAAATCGTCGAGGACGGTATCGCCGTGGGCGTCCAGCCCGACCAGCTGCAGACCCCGATCGGCCCAATCCTTCAGTGTCCGATTGAGATTGGCACGGGCGATGGGAATCCGGGCCGCCGCGCCGGCGCTGGTGCGCCAGGCCACCGCTGTCACCGAGGCTGAGCGCCGCTGCGGGATCAGCACCCCGTGGCCGGCGAACGCCGCGACCGACCGAACGATCGCACCCAGATTGCGCGGATCGGAGATGTTGTCCAACGCGACCAGCAGTGCCGGCGGGGTGTCCAAGGCTATCTCGAGCAGATCGTCGGGATGGATGTACTCGTAGGGCGGCACCTGTAACGCGATCCCTTGATGCAGGCCGTTGGTCGTCATCCGATCGAGGTCGGTGCGCGGCACTTCGAGGATCGCGATACCGGAATCGGCTGCCAGGGTTACAGATTCGGTGAGCCGCTCGTCGGCCTGGGCCCCGAGTGCAACATAGAGCGCGGTCGCCGGAACACCGGCGCGCAGGCATTCCAGTACCGGGTTTCGCCCTAGGACCGTTTCGACGTCGTCGTCCAAGCGCGAGCGCGCGGGCCGGCGCTGCTGCTCCTTGAGCCGCTTGGCGGCCGGATGGTAGGGCCGCATGTGCGCGGGCGGAGTGGCGCCGCGCCCCTCTAGCCCGCGGCGTCGCTGGCCGCCGGAGCCCACCGTCGGCCCCTTTTTGGTACCAGGTTTGCGTACCGCGCCGCGGCGTCGCGAATTACCGGCCATCGAATTGCGTTCCCAGCGACCATTGCGGGCCGTCGGGAGTGTCAGTGACCTCGATACCGGCGTCCTTGAGCCGATCCCGGATCTCGTCGGCCAGCTTCCAGTCGCGCTGCACGCGGGCCTGTTCGCGTCGCTCCAGCTCGGCGCGCACCAGCACGTCGACCGCCGCCAGTGCGGCCGACGTCTCGTCGTGCGACTCCCATCGCTCGTCGAGCGGGTCGCAGCCGAGAATGGCCATCATCGCCCGAATGGCTGCGGCGTTGGCCAACGCTCCGTCATGGTCGCCGGCGTCAAGTGCCCGGTTGCCCTCCGCGCGGGCGTGGTGCACCTCGGCCAACGCGACCGGCACTGCCAGGTCGTCGTCGAGTGCCGCGGCAAACCGCGGCGTCCACTGTCCGGGTTCGACGGCGCCGACCCGGTTGCGCACCCGATGCAGGAAGTCTTCGATCCCGACGTAGGCGTTGACCGCGTCCTGTAGCGCGGCTTCGGAGAACTCCAACATCGAGCGGTAGTGCGCGCTGCCCAGGTAGTAGCGCAGCTCGGCGGGCCGGACCCGCTGCAACATGGCAGGGATCGCCAACACGTTGCCCAGCGACTTGCTCATCTTTTCGCCACCCATGGTGACCCAGCCGTTGTGCAACCAATAGCGGGCGAACCCGTCGCCGGCTGCACGGCTTTGAGCAATCTCGTTCTCGTGATGCGGGAAGACTAAATCCATTCCACCGCAATGGATGTCGAATTCCGGACCCAGATACTCGTGTGCCATCGCCACGCATTCGGTGTGCCAGCCGGGGCGTCCGCGCCCCCACGGCGTGGGCCAGGACGGCTCTCCGGGCTTGGCGCCCTTCCACAGCGTGAAATCGCGCTGATCACGCTTGCCGGCAGCCACTCCCTCGCCTTGGTGGACGTCGTCGATCTTGTGTCCGGACAACTGGCCGTATTCGGGGTAGCTCAGTACATCGAAGTAGACGTCGCCACAGCCGGTATAGGCGTTGCCGGTCGCAATCAGCCGCTCGATCAGCTCCACCATCTGGGTGATGTGGCCGGTGGCCCGCGGCTCCGCCGACGGCGGCAAGACGTCCAGGGCGTCATAGGCGGCGCTGAACGCCCGCTCGTAAGTGGCCGCCCATTCCCACCACGGCCGGCCCGCTGCGGCGGCCTTGTTGAGGATCTTGTCGTCGATGTCGGTGACGTTGCGGATGAATGCGACGTCGCACCCCCGCGCCATCAGCCAGCGGCGCAGGATGTCGAAGGCCACGCCGCTGCGCACATGGCCAATGTGCGGAAGACCTTGCACGGTAGCGCCGCAGAGGTAGATGGAGACGTGCCCGGGACGCAGCGGGACGAAATCACGCACGGCACCGGTCGCCGTGTCGTGTAGCCGCAGGTCGGCGCAATCGGTCACGACATGCCAGTTTACCGGGCTATGGCTTTGCCGATTGCCAGCGCGGCGCCGTCGAGTCGTTTCCCAACCACAGAGCTCACCCGATACGGCGTGGCTCATCACGAGCAAGGGAAACGATCACCGAGAGCCGAAAGATCGTCGGTCAAGCGAAACGGAGGGCAACCCATCAGCGTCTTTGCTGGGGACGCGTGCCAACCGGGGCGGCCTTCGGGGAGGTCTTGCGCGGCTTTCAGCAGCCCATCGCTCGTGCCAACTCGAGCAAATCCTCGACCATGAGGTCGAAATGGCCCGCCGCTGGCGTGGCTTCCACCACGCGCCCCGGCCCATATTCCAACGGCCGCGATACATAACACGTCCGCAGCCCGCACTGTGCTGCCGCGTCGAGATCCGAAGGGTGAGAGGCCACCAGCATCACCTCCGGCGGTTCGCATCCCAGCAATGCCGCGGACCCCAGATAGGTCTCCGGGTCGGGCTTGTAGTGCCGAAAGATATCGGCACCCATCGCCGCGTCCCAAGTAAATCCTGCGGCCTTGGCCAGCTCTATCAGCATTGCCACGTGCCCGTTGGACAGCGGCGCGACGATGTATCTCGAGCGCAGCTTGTCCACCCCCGCCACGGCGTCGGGCCAGGGCGGTAGTTCGTGCCACATGCCGACCAATTCTTCGAGTGCGTCGGCGTGCAGTCCGGGCAGCCCGAACTGGGGTGCCAACCTCGCCATGGACTCTCGCTGTAGTTGGTCCTGATTGGCCCACTCTCGTTCACCGGTGCGTACTTTCGCGATGGACATGATGAAGTCCAATCGCCACGCATCGACCAGCCCCGGCCAGTCGGCAGCGATTTCGTGCGCCGCCCCCCATGCCTGCAGCTGAGAGATCAGGCCTCCCCGCCAATCCAGAAGTGTCCCGATGGTGTCGAACAAGAGGGCCCGAACGGTGATCATGGCCATGACTCCTTGACTAGTTTGCGGCGCGGCTTTTCGCGTGATGCTGAGTCATCGGGCCGGCCCTGGTGTGTCGCTGGGGTTGCTGAGGAAACCCCGGTTGACCAGTTCCAGATGCGCGCGACTGCGGCGGCGGATGACGTCGTCGGCGTAACTGTCGATGTTCAGGATCCGCTCGACGGCCGGGCCCAGCAGCAGCGGCCCGAAATGCAAGAACAGCACCTGCAGCGGCGCCCAGTCCAGGTCGAGGTCCGCCCGTAGCATTCCGGCCGCCTGCATCTCGGCCAGTCGCTCGCGCAACAGCTCGACGAAGCGGTCGAAGACCTCACCGCTGGCCGGGTCATTCTCGAGAAACGAACGACGCAAGTACGCCCGCAGGTCCGGATGGGCCGCCATGGTGTGGGCCAACGCCTCGGCGACCCCCTCAGCCGTTGGGCTGGAAAGGTCCGAGGGCGCCGTCAACGGTGCGGTGAACACCTCGATCATGAGTTCGTCGACCGCCGCCTTGAGCCGCTCCTTGGACCCGAAGTGATGGGTGATCAAGCCGGCGGTGACCCCGGCGGCCTCGGCGATGTCGCGCACCGACGTCCCTGCGACACCGCGTTCGGCGAAGAGTCGAACCGCGGCATCCCGAAGGCGCGCCCGCGAGCTGAGATCCTCGGCGCTTGTCACGACGACCTGCCTGGTCATGCGACTTGTCCCGCCAGCGTCGCGGTGCCCGGCCCCAGCTCAACAGAAGTTCCGGCCTGCAAGCGCAGCAGTTTCTTGAGGCCCAGCGGAAACCCCTCGAGGGCGGACCGTTCGATCGGCGCCAGCTGGCGCTGTGCGGCCACATCACCCGCAAAGGCCGCGATGCACAGCTCGGGCTCCACATTGGCCATCGCTCCCAGCGCACCCGCGCAGCCCAGCGGACCCGCGTAGCACAGCAGGCTGTCCACGCCGGTGATGACGTGCCCATCGAGGATGTCCAGTTCTGCGAGCAGCCGGCGCGGGTCGAGGCTGGAATCCTTGATGCCCTGGATTGGCAGGGTCGCAAGCTGGTCCAACGGCAGGCCCGGTGAGGAGATCGCCGGCATGTGATAACCCAGCACTGGCCGATCAGTCGCAGCGTCCGCCACGGCGTTGTAATAGTCATGAAGATCGGTCGCTCCGCGGGGTGCTAGCACCAGCACGGCATCCGCGCCGGCGGTGATCGCGGCGGATGTCAGCCGCACTGCCGCGGCCGTATCGTCTGCCCCGGTCCCCGCCAGCACGGGGACCTCTGATGGCAGAGCGGACCGCACCGCGCGGATCAACTCGACTCGGTCGGTCTCCGAAAGCGCCCAAAATTCGCCGGTGGTGCCGGCCAGCAGAACGGCGCGCACACCGCGCTGCACCACACGCGCGGCGTGAGCGGCGGTCGCGTCGACGTCCGGCCTGCCCTCGGCGTCGAACAGCGTGATCAACGCGACGCCCGCGCCGCGGAACAGGGGCTCTGAGGTTGGCATTTGGTTTCCTTTCACACTTGGCTTTGGTCGACCAGAAAGTCGAGGTCGCAGCCCTGGTCGGCTTGCAGGACATGCTGGGCGTGGAGGCGCTCGTAGCCGCGGAGAGGCGGAGCAGTGGCGGGTGGGTTTTCGGCTGTCCGGCGAGCCAGCTGTTGCTCGTCGACCAACAGATCGAGCCTGCCGGCGATGGCGTCGAGCACGATCTCATCGCCGTCGCGAACCAGTCCGATAGGACCGCCGATGGCCGCTTCCGGGGTGACGTGTAGTGCCGTGGGGCCCCCTTCGGTCCCGCTCATGCGTCCGTCGGTCACGCACACCAGCTCGGTGATGCCCGCCTTGCGGAGAACGGCCGGTATCGGGACGAAATCGATCTCTGGCATACCGGGAGCTCCCACGATTCCGGCATTGCGTAACACGATGACGCTGTCCGGCGACGCTTGCAATCCGGGATCGGCCGCCCGCTCGTGAGCGGTGTGGTAGTCGAACACGACGGCGGGACCGCGGTGGGTCCAGAACTTGCGCGGCGCGGCCGATCGCTTGAAAATCGCTCCCCGCGGAGCAAGCGAACCACGCAACACCACCAGGCCACTCTTGTCCAGGAACGGGTCGTCGAGTGTTCGCAGGCAGGGGTGGGGCCGCGGCTTGGCGGCGCGGAAGGCCGCGGCGATTTCGGCCACCGTGCGCCCATCGCCCAAGACGCAGTCGCGGTCCAACAGCGGCTCCAGTACCGCCAACAGAGCGGGGACGCCGCCGGCATGGTCGAAATCCTCCAGCGCGAACGGCCCCGAGGGGCGAACACCGAGGACCTGCGGGATCTGCTCGCCGATGTCGGCGAACCGGTCGAGCCCAAGGGTCACACCCAGGCGCCCGGCGATCGCCATCAGGTGGATGAATTCGTTGGTCGAACCACCGGTGGCTGACAACACGCGGATGGCGTTGTCGAAGGCGTCCGGAGTCATGATGTCGTCGGGGCGAATGCCGGCCCGGGCCAGCTCCACCGCACGCACCCCGGTGCGCTCGGCCAGATCGCGCCGACGCGATTCGATCGCGGGTACCACCGCCGACCCAGGTAATGCCATGCCGAGGGTCTCGGCGGCGATGGCCATCGTGGTGGCGGTTCCCATCACGTTGCACACCCCGACCGTCGGGGCGAAGACGCCTTCGAGCTCGTCCCACTCCTGGTCATCAATGCGCCCGGCGAACCGGTCCGGCCCCAACGTCCAGATGTCTGTCGTAACGATGGAACGTCCCTGAAAAAAACCGCAGCTGCGCGGGCCCGCGGTCAGCATGATGGCCGGCTTGCCCGCACTGGCCGCGCCCATCAACTGCGCCGGTACGGTTTTGTCGCAGCCGGCTAGCAGCACCACCCCGTCGATGGGACTGCACCGGATCATCTCCTCGACGTCCATCGCCATCAGGTTGCGCAGCAGCATCGTGGTCGGCTTGATCATGTTCTCGTGCAACGAGATGGTGGGGAACACCACCGCGGTTCCACCGGCCGCGGTGACTCCCGCTTTCACTGACTCGGCCAAGTCGCGCAATCCCCCGTTGCAGGGATTGAGCTCGCTATAGCTGGAACAGATCCCGATGATCGGGCGCCGCCGCACCTCGTCCTTACTTAAACCGCCGGCCCGCAGAAAGGCCCGCATGATCGTTCCTTCCACATCACCGGCGAAGTGATCGCCGTTGACTGGAGGTCCGCCGCCTGGGCGGGCGTCCCGTGGACTGCGGGGCTGAACCCGGTCGCTCGCCGATCCGGTTAGTTCTTCTGGGCTGGGCATTTGACACCTCGCTATACAAATGTGCAATCTGTTACTCAACTGTATAGCCCATCGCTGGCCGCCACGCAAGCACCCGACAGCAGGTGATTCTGGGGACGAGCGGATGAGGCCTTGCTGACCAGCGCGAACGATCGTTGTTCGCCAGCGATGAATGCGAGTTCGATTGGCCAGTCGTGGCCCTTGCAGCGGCTAGCCGACGGTCCCTTCGACCGCCACCAGCAAGGCTGTCGCGATCGCGGCCCGGCCCTCACCACGCCCGGTCAGACCCAGCCCGTCGGTGGTGGTGGCCGACACCGACACCGGGGCATCCAGCAGGTCCGACAACACCCGTTGCGCCTCGGCACGGCGCGGCCCGACACGGGGACGGTTGCCGATGACCTGCACGGCCGCATTGCCGACCCGGTAGCCCTGCCGGCTGATCAGGCCGGCGACGTGACGCAGCATGTCGACCCCGCTGACACCGGCCCACCGTAGATCGTCGACACCGAACACATCGCCGATGTCGCCCAGTCCGGCCGCCGACAGCACCGCGTCGCACAACGCATGCACGGCCACGTCGCCGTCGGAATGCCCGGCGCACCCGTCGACGTCGGGAAACAGCAGACCCAGCAGCCAGCACGGCCTACCGGCTTCGATCACGTGCACGTCGGTGCCCAGACCGATCCGGACGTTCACTGCTTGACAATCGCTTGGGCCAGCAAGATATCCCACCGCGTGGTGATCTTGAAGGCCAGCGGGTCACCGTCGACCACCTGTACCTGACCGCCGATGTGCTCGACCATGGACGCGTCGTCGGTGAAATCCGCCCCGGGAAGGTCGGCAGCTCGCTGGTAGGCGCGCAACAGCAACTCGGTGGCGAATCCCTGCGGTGTCTGTACGGCTCGCAGGCCGGCCCGTTCCGGCGTTCCCAGCACCACCCCATTGGCATCGACGGCCTTGACGGTGTCGGACAGCGGCAGTGCGGGCACCACAGCCGAATGCCCGGCCCGCAGCGCCTCAACCACGCGGACCACCAGCCCAGGCGGCGTCAGGGCCCGCGCCGCGTCGTGGACCAGCACGAAGTCGGGTTCTTCTGAATCTGCGACCGCCGCCAGCGCCCGGCTCACCGACTCGCGGCGATTGGCCCCTCCGGCGACGATGGTCGCCTCGCGGCCGAGGATCAATTTGGCCTGGCCGGTCCGGTCCGCAGGCACAGCCA
This sequence comes from Mycobacterium sp., assembly GCF_035623875.1. Classification (GTDB taxonomy): domain Bacteria; phylum Actinomycetota; class Actinomycetes; order Mycobacteriales; family Mycobacteriaceae; genus Mycobacterium. Next base: position 25,289 of record NZ_DASPSP010000095.1, read on the forward strand.
CCACGACGCGGTCGACGACACCAGATTCCAGCAAGCCGCTGACGGCGCGTTCGACCAGGGTGTGTCCGTCAAGGTGAAAGAACGCCTTGGGTACACCGGCAGCCAGCCGTTCGCCCGACCCGGCGGCAGGGACCACCGCGACTGTGCCTGTCACCCCGGCCCCTGCGCGTTAGGGATTCAAGACGCGACTAGGAAGCCGCCGCCAGAACCTCGTCGAGGATGGTCTCCGCCTTGGCATCGTCAGTGCTTTCGGCCAGCGCCAACTCGCCGACCAGAATCTGCCGGGCCTTGGCCAGCATGCGCTTCTCGCCGGCCGACAGGCCACGCTCCTGGTCGCGGCGCCACAGATCGCGCACGACCTCGGCGACCTTGTTGACGTCACCGGAGGCCAGCTTCTCCAAGTTGGCCTTGTAACGGCGGGACCAGTTGGTCGGCTCTTCGGTGTGTGGTGCGCGAAGCACCTGAAACACCTTGTCGAGACCTTCCTGGCCGACCACATCGCGGACTCCGACGTATTCGGCGTTTTCAGCGGGTACTCGAACTGTCAGGTCTCCCTGCGCCACCTTCAAGACGAGATATTCCTTTTGCTCCCCTTTAATGGTTCGGGTTTCGATCGCCTCGATCAACGCAGCACCGTGGTGTGGATAGACAACGGTGTCTCCGACCTTGAAAATCATCAGATTCGAGCCCCTTTCGTTACTCCATGCTAACACGCGGCCCCGACACGTGCGGAACAACGGTGCAGGTCAGGGGCACCGCACGTGAAGATAGGGGGTTGACAGACAGCAAATTTCATGCAATGCACCGACCTAACGGGAACCCGTTGGGCGCGCCCCGGAGGGCTCCAGGTTTGCGCAGTTCAGCACGGTCAGGATCATACTGCGTGGCGCTCATCCCGCTCTAGCGCCCTCCGCTACCGCCCGCTTTGCCGACCTACTACTGTGCATAGTCGAACCGCAGTGCCATGAGTAGGCCGAGTAGGAGGCTTGGAGTGAATCGCTTCGACTACCGCGACTCGAAAGCCCTCTCGAACCGCCGCACCAGCCGGGTCGCCGCGCTCGCCGCGGGTGGCCTGATCGGTGCCGTCGCGCTGGCCGGCTGTAGCGTCGGGCAGCTCTCGCAAACCGCCAGCCAGGAATCCGCCGTCGACGGCAACCATGCGGTTATCAACAACGTCGCGCTGCGCAATGTCCGCATCCAGGCGCTGCAGCACGGTGACTTCCTGCGTCCGGGCGCAACGGTGGATCTGCTGCTGGTTGTCATCAACCAGTCCCCGGATGTCACCGACAAGCTGGTCGGCATCTCCACCGATATCGGCAAGGTGACCGTGACCGGCGACCCCACCTTGCCTGCCGGTGGGACGCTCTTCGTCGGAAATCCGAACGGTCAGAACAGGAAGGCCGTGGACGCCGTCGAGGCGGCCGACTCCGTCAAGGCTACGGTGGCGCTGGACAAGCAGATCACCAACGGCCCGAACTACAACTTCACCTTCAATTTCGAGAAAGCCGGGAGTGTCAGCCTGGCGGTGCCGATTTCGGCGCCCGAGGGCCCGCCGTTGTCGGCCGAACATCCGTAGATCTGTCGTACCCGGCCGATACGGTCACCGGGTGGCCAAGGCGCGTTCGCAGTATCGCTGTTCGGAATGCCACCACGTCACCGCCAAGTGGGTGGGACGCTGTCTGGAGTGCGGCACCTGGGGTTCTGTCGACGAGGTGGCCGTGCTCAGCGCTGTCCGAAGCGCTACCCGCCGCTCGGTAGCGCCGTCCTCGGCTGCGGTTCCGATCAGTTCTATCGAGCCGCGCGGCACCCGGCATTGTCCTACCGGTATCGACGAACTCGACCGTGTGCTGGGCGGCGGCGTGGTGCCCGGCTCGATCACCCTGCTCGCGGGCGATCCGGGGGTGGGCAAGTCGACGCTGCTGCTCAAGGTCGCCCATCAATGGGCGACGTCCGGGCGCCGCGCGCTGTACGTCTCCGGCGAGGAATCGCGCGGTCAGATCCGGATGCGCGCCGACCGGACCGGCTGCAGCCATCACGAGCTATACCTGGCGGCGGAGTCCGATCTGCAAGCAGTGCTCAGCCATATCGAGGTGGTGGCGCCCACGCTTGTCGTCGTCGATTCGGTGCAGACCATGTCCAGCACTGACGCCGACGGCGTCGCCGGCGGTGTCACGCAGGTGCGCGCGGTGACCACGGCGCTGACCGCCGCAGCGAAGACCACCGGTGTGCCGCTGATCCTCGTCGGCCATGTCACCAAGGACGGGGCCATCGCCGGGCCCCGGTCGCTTGAACACCTGGTCGATGTTGTGCTGCATTTCGAAGGCGACCGCAACTCATTGCTGCGCATGGTCCGCGGCGTGAAGAACCGATTCGGCCCGGCCGATGAAGTCGGCTGTTTTCTCTTGCAGGACAATGGGATTGAGGGTGTCGCTGATCCGTCCGGGCTTTTTCTGGATCAGCGCCCGCAGCCCGTTGCGGGTACTGCCATCACAGTGACTCTCGACGGCAAACGCCCCCTGATCGGCGAAGTCCAGGCGCTGCTGGCAACACCCTCGAGTAGCTCACCGCGACGCGCCGTGAGCGGGATCGACCATGCCCGGGCGGCGATGATCGCGGCGGTACTGGAAAAACACGCATGCCTCAAGGTCGCGGTCAATGACGTCTACCTGTCCACCGTGGGTGGTATGCGGCTGACCGATCCGTCATCGGACCTGGCGGTCGCGATCGCGTTGGCTTCGGCGTACGTGAACCTGCCGTTGCCCGCCACCGCGGTGATGATCGGTGAAGTCGGTTTGGCGGGGGATCTGCGGCGGGTCAGCGGCATAGAGCGCCGGCTGGCCGAAGCCGCTCGGCAAGGGTTCACGACGGCGCTGATCCCGCCGGGCTGTGATGCGGTGCCGACGGGTTTGCAAGCATTGGAGGCGGCCACCATCGTCGCAGCGCTAGAGCACATGCTCGACATCGCCGAACACCGCGGCACCGCACCAACGCCACCGCATCGGCTGGATGTAGTGCAGAATGACGCCTGATGACTGTTGGCAAAGTAACCCCAATCGGTGCCGCGCCGCCGCCGCGGCCCACCCTGCGTGAGGCCGTCGCGCGGTTGGCACCGGGGACCGCGCTGCGCGACGGCCTGGAACGCATCCTGCGCGGCCGGACCGGTGCCCTGATCGTCCTCGGTTACGACGACAGCGTGGAGACGATCTGCGACGGCGGCTTCTCGCTCGACGTGCGCTATGCACCGACCAGATTGCGGGAGCTGTGCAAGATGGACGGTGCGGTGGTGCTGTCGACCGACGGCAGCCGGATCCTGCGGGCCAACGTGCAGCTGGTGCCTGACCCGTCGATTCCCACCGACGAGTCCGGTACCCGGCACCGCTCGGCCGAGCGGGCCGCCATCCATACCGGCTACCCGGTAATCTCGGTCAGCCATTCGATGAGCATCGTGACCGTCTACCTCGGCGGCGAACGCCACGTGCTCGCCGACTCGGCCACCATCCTGTCGCGGGCCAACCAGGCCATCGCCACGCTGGAGCGGTACAAGACGCGGCTCGACGAGGTCAGCGGACAACTGTCGCGGGCCGAGATCGAAGACTTTGTCACCCTGCGCGATGTGATGACGGTCGTGCAGCGGCTTGAGCTGGTCCGCCGGATCGGTCTGGTCATCGACTACGACGCCGTCGAGCTGGGCACCGATGGACGTCAGCTGCGGCTTCAGCTGGAGGAGTTGCTCGGCGGCAACGACACCGCACGCGAGCTTATCGTGCGCGACTACCACGCCAACCCCGAACCGTTGTCCAAGGCGGAGGTCGGGGCAATCCTCGACGAGCTGGATGACCTGTCCGACACCGAGCTGCTCGACTTCACCACGCTGGCAAAGGTTTTCGGGTATCCACCAACGACGGAAGCCCAGGACTCGGCGATGAGCTCACGCGGCTATCGCGCGATGGCCAGTATCCCCCGGCTGCAGTTCGCGCACGCCGACCGGCTGGTCCGGGAGTTCGGGTCGCTGCAAGGTCTGCTGGCGGCCAGTGCCAGCGATCTGGAGGCGGTCGAGGGCATCGGCGCAATCTGGGCGCGGCAGGTGCGCGAGGGGCTTTCGCATCTGGCCGAGTCGACGATCGCAGACCAGCTCGGGTAGGAAGACTCGAGTTCGGTTAGCCGCCGGGGCCGGGCGGCGGACCAGGCGGTGGCCCCACGGGCGCCGGGCCGGGTGGTCCGGGCACCGGCGGAGGCACGGCGCCCGGTGGTGGCGGCGGCGCCAAGATGAATGGGACCGCGGCCGAGCGCAGATTTCCCAGCTGCACAACAAGGTTGTAGGTACCGGGTCCGATCGGCTGCCGTGGCAGCGGACAATGCGGCGCCGACCCCATGCCGGTCCAGGTCACCGCAGTGGTCACCTGCTCGCCCGGCGCGAACGTCTTGACCAATGTCTCGTTGGACGGCGCACAATCCAGGTTGGACCACAACCGCTTGTTGTCCAGCGAATAGACGTAAGCCGCCAGTACAGCCGCGCCCACGTCACGCTTGCAGGCCACCAGACCGATATTGGTCACGACCATGGTGAACTTCGGCTGGTCACCGATGACGAACTGGGGCGCGTTGGTGAGGCCCAGCACGGCCAGCGTGGAGTCCGGGCAGTCGTCACCTTCCTTGAGCACCGGCGGCGGCTGCACGGCTGCCGTCGGCGTCTCGGCCGGCTGTTCTGTGTTCTGCACCGCCGGCGGCACCACCGGAGACTTCACCTCCGGGGCCGCTCCAGGCGCGGCCCCGGGTTTCTGCGCGGCCGCATTGCCAGACTTGCCACCTGTGGTGTTGGCGCCGGCGCTGCTGCTCAGAACGGCAACGATGATCGCGATCACGATGCCAATCGCGACGACCGCAATGCCCAACGCCAATCCTCGGCGTCGCCAGTAGATCTCCGGCGGCAGCGGGCCCCGCGGTTCCAGATCCAGCACGTTCACACGGTAAGCCCAGGTCACGTCGACAGGTCCGACCGAACTCGGCGTGTCGCCCAGTTAGCTGAGGTCGGCGATCGTTATGCGGCCTAGGGCTCGTCTCCGACGTCGCCGATCGCATCGCGCAGCACTACTCGCCCGTCCGCGAGGTGGTAGGTCGCGCCCACAATCGCCAACGTTCCCGCGTTCACCGCTTCGGCGATCGCGGTCGACCTGGCCCGCAGCTGCGCGGCGGTCTCGGCCACATGGCGCGCCTCGAACTCGTCGGGGCGGGTCAAGCCCTCGCGGCGGCCCAGCAGGATCGACGGCGTCACCCGCTCGACCACATCGCGCACATAACCACCCGGCAGCGCACCGTCGTCGAGCGCAGCCAGCGTCGCCTTTACCGCACCGCAGCTATCGTGCCCTAGGACCACGATCAGCGGCACGCCGAGCACGGTCACCGCAAACTCGATCGAGCCCAACACCGCGGAGTCGATGACATGCCCGGCCGTCCGGACCACGAACATGTCGCCCAGGCCCTGATCGAAGATGATCTCGGCGGCCACCCGGCTGTCCCCACAGCCGAACACCGCGGCGGTTGGCTTCTGGCCGCTCGCCAGGCTGGCTCGGTGCTCGACGCTCTGGCTCGGGTGCTCCGGCTGGCCGGCGACAAACCGCTCGTTACCCTCTTTGAGTGCTTTCCACGCGGTTATCGGGTTGGTATTCGGCATGCCGAATATTCTGCCGCAGGCGGCCATGAAGCTCTCACCAACGCCGAGTGAACTTCTCGACTGGTACGACCGGTGTCGACGCGACCTGCCGTGGCGAGATCCCGGTGTCACCGCATGGCAGATCCTGGTCAGCGAGTTCATGTTGCAGCAGACTCCGGTGTCGCGGGTGCTGCCGATCTGGCGCGACTGGGTGGTGCGGTGGCCGACGGCATCGGCGACGGCGGCGGCCAGTGCGGCAGACGTCGTGCGCGCCTGGGGCAAGTTGGGCTATCCGCGGCGGGCCAAACGCCTGCACGGGTGTGCGACCGTAATCGCCCGCGACCACGGTGACGTGGTTCCCGACGACGTCGACGTCCTGCTGACGCTGCCCGGGGTGGGCAGCTACACCGCCCGCGCGGTGGCGTGCTTCGCCTACCGTCAGCCGGTGCCGGTGGTGGACACCAATGTCCGCCGGGTGGTAGCCCGCGCTGTGCATGGCCGAGCCGACGCTGCCGCGGCATCGACGGTCCGCGATTACGCCGACGTGTCCGCGCTGCTTCCCGACGATGATTCAGCGCATCTGTTTTCGGCTGCGCTGATGGAACTCGGCGCCATCGTCTGCACCGCGCGCACGCCGCGATGTGGGCTATGCCCACTAACTGGGTGCCGTTGGCGGCAGGCCGGCTACCCTCCCGCGCAGGGTCCGGCGCGTCGCCCGCAGAGCTATGCCGGAACAGATCGCCAGGTTCGCGGCCGCCTGTTGGATGTCCTGCGCGACAGTGAGTTCCCAGTCACTCGTGCCGATCTCGACGTCGCTTGGCTGACGGATATCGAGCAGCGCGAACGAGCGCTGAACTCATTGCTTGCCGACGGCCTGGTGACACAGACGACCGACGGTCGGTTCGCGTTGGCCGGGGACGTGGGCTGACGAGGGCTAAGTCGAAGCCAAAAACGATTCGACCGCCTGCCGATAGAGCTGCGGCGCCTCGTCGTGAACCAAATGGCCTGCTCTGGGCACATGCAAATACTCTGCCCGGTAACCATTTTCGCTCATCAAGCGCATCTGGCCCGCCGGAGCGACCGAATTTCCGGCCTCGATCAGCAGGACGGGCGATCGCACCGCCTGCCATTGCGCCCAGTAGTCCCGGGTGCCCCATTCGGCTGCGATCTCGATCCACCGCGAGGTGTGACCGTGCAGCCGCCAACCAGTCGCGGTCCGGTCGAACGCCTCTAGGAAGTATTGGCCTGCTATCGGCCCGAATTCGGCGAATACCTTTTCGGCAGAGTCGAATTCGACAGGCAGATTATGCAGCCACGGCTCCCACGGGCCGGTGGTGCGTCCCCGGAAGTCCGGTGCCATATCTTCGACCACCAGCGCCGAGACGAGGTCGGGACGCTCGGCGGCCAAGCACCAGGAATGCAGGGCGCCCATGGAATGCCCGACCAACCGCGCCGGCGCGCCGATCGCGGCCACCGCGTCACCGAGGTCGGCCACGAAGCGTTCCGTGCTGATCGGGTAGGGATCGTCCACCTCACGACCGCGGTGCCAAGGCGCGTCGTAGGTGTAGACAGCGCCCAGCCGGGTCAGCCAGGGCAGCTGACGCGACCAGGTGCTGCCACGGCCCATCAGGCCGTGCACCAACACCACCGGCTCGCCTCGTCCACCGCGGCGCATCAGCAGGTCGGTGGGCATGCACCTATCTTGCCCGGTTTGATTGTCCGGGTCCCCTCGTCGCGTGCCACGGTGAAGAGACCGGCGGAGGATGACCTGCTCATCGTGCGCCATCCCGCGCCAGCGGGTGGTCTTGCTCGGAGCCTCCGCCCCGCTCTTCCTTTCGATGCAGCCATAAGAAATCCTCGATTCCCGCTGCGCGCAGCGCGATCCGCTCCCACACGGGCCACGCTTGCAACACCGCGGATCCGGAAATGATCTCCGGGTGCTCCAGCTCGTATGTCTGCCCTTTCCAGGCGAGCGTGCACGTCTCCGCCGCCAGCACGTTACGGCACCAGTCGGTGCCGCTGCCGTATGCCAGCGACAATACGAAACCGTCGCCGTAGGCCCACGCACCAAGCGGCGTCTCATAAGTCCGTCCGCTGCGGCGCCCGACATGGGTGAGGATCGCGGTGGCCGAACGCTTAGTTCCCGCACGCTTGAGCCTGATGCCGTTATATGACCGAAGAAATCGCATCATCGTGTTGCTCTGTCTGGCGCGATCCATGTTGTGTCTGGCCAGTCTCGGCAAGGAGAACAGAGCCGCAGCGGCACCACCAAGAGCCAGCAGGATCACGAGCATCCGGCGAAGCCGTCGCGCACCAATTTGCGTGTCAGCGCGCATGAATGACCTCCTGCTCGCACTCATACGCTCCCGAGCGGAACCTAAACTTCATTTAAGTGAGGGACTTCCGCTTCCATCCGACATATAGGGCCACGAGAGCCACAATCAGCGTACCGGCGATGAACGAAAACGTATTCTTGGCACTATCGGTGGGATATAAGCCCGTCAGTGCCAGTAGGATTCGTCCGACGATGTCGATGCCGAGCAAGGTGAGAGCCACGGTGGCCGCCCACTTCTTCATGGTCAGCATGAGGACACCAGATGCCAAGTACGACAGACCAATTGCGGCGGCGGCAACAGTGAACAGCGCGGCACTGGATGTAGTAATCCCGAGAAAAGTGTGCGAAAACCCCGTGACGAACTCGGCCAATCCGGCCGAGATGGTAAATCCTGCAACGAAGATAAGATCCCAGGAGCGACCGAAGGACACTGTTTGGTGATGCCGGCTTTGGGTCATGATCGCGCCAGCCTCCTCCTGCTCAGATAGGGCAGTACTGGCAACAAGGCATACAAGATGAGCCCTGCCGCGATGTGGGGCGGGTTGATGTATTCGCGGATTGCGTCGAATCGGCCATCGCGCACATGAAAGACCAAGCAGTAGCCGTCGGCCGTCAGTCGCAGCCCGAGCCCTCGAACAATGAGCTTGTGCTTGTACTCCACGCACACATGCTCTCCGTCGGTGAACCAGTTCTTGATCTCAATGTGTGAGCGTTGGTCGTGTCGCCTGCTCCGGCCAGCCGCCACGGCCATAGATTCGATCGCGCGGCGGCCCGTCCACGTGTAGCCGATCGGCATGATGGTCCATGTCGCGTCGTCGGTCACGATGGACCCGACTCCCGCATAGTCGTCCTCCTTCACCATGCGGAAATAAGCCTCGATGAGTTGCTCATTCGCAGTCGATGTCATCGGGCGCACCTCCTAATGTGGCTGCGATTACGGGCGCCGGTAAGTTCTCCTCGTTCCGATACGGAACGATTCCGTATCGGAACGATACGGGATGGCTTCCATCGTGTCTACGAATCAGCGGAGACGCCGTGGGCGGGATGCACGTGCTGTGGGGCCGTCGGCCGGAGCAGTCACCAGCGGGTACACCACCTCCTCGAACAGATGGCGCACGAACTCGCGGTCTGGCGTCTCGCCGAGCAGGAACCGCAGCGAGCTCATCGCAATGACCACGTCGGGCACCAGGCTCAGATCCCGCCCCCGGGGAATCTCGCCACGCGCAGCCGCGCGTTCCAGCATCTGCGCCACCGCCTGCCGGGGCCGTTCCACGATCAAGCCGGACAGCAACGCGCTCAGTTCCGGATCCCGGCGGGCCGCAGTGACCAAACCGAACAGCACCGCCACCTGCCGTTGCTCAGCCTGGTCGAATTCGGGCAGGGCCTCGAGCAGCGCCGCAATGTCTCCGCGCAGGGAACCCGTATCCGGAACCGCCACCGGACCCAGCTGATCCCGCCAGGCAATCACAGCGTCGGCGACTAACGCGGCTTTTGATGGCCAGCGGCGGTACAACGCACCCTTGCCGGCATGCGCCCGCGCCGCGATCTCGTCCATGGTCAGCAGGTCATAGCCACGTTCAGCGAGCCCCTCCAATGCCGCCTGCAAAATCGCGGCATCGCGTGACGTATCCAACGGGCGCCCACCGCCAGACCGACGCTGCCGGATCCTATCGCCCGGCTTTTCGGTTCCCGACACAAAGCTCCTGTTACCCCGATGCAAGGTTGACTGTCAACGACGGTAGTCGGAACTCCCGCATCGTCGCCTGGGCGCCGATGGGCGCACGGTAGCCTAACGGCATGCCAGTGGTGAAGATCAACGCAATCGAGGTGCCTGCGGACGCCGGCCCCGAACTGGAGAAGCGGTTCGCTCATCGCGCGCACGCGGTCGAGAACTCGCCGGGCTTCCTTGGCTTTCAGCTGCTCCGCCCGGTCAAGGGCGAAGACCGGTACTTCGTGGTGACGCAGTGGGAGTCCGAAGAGGCATTCCAGGCATGGGCTACCGGTCCGGCTATCGAGGCCCACGCCGGCCACCGGGCCAACCCCGTGGCGACCGGCGCGTCGCTGCTGGAATTCGAGGTTGTGTTGGACGTTGCCGGATCCGGTCAGAAGGCGTAACCCGCGCCAGGTCCGGCACCGCGTCGCGGCACTGACGGCCGTCGCGCTGGTCGGCGCCCTGGCCTCGGGTTGCGCTCCGCCGCCGACTCCGTCCGCCAACGCAGCGGGCGCCGGCAGGCAGATCGATATGAGGACTCCGGCCGGTCTGCGCGCCCAGCAGACCCTGGACATGCTCAACTCGGACTGGCCCATCGGCCCGATCGGAGTTGCCACCCTCGCCACAGGCCACATGGTCAAGCCGGTCGAGGCCAGCATGGAAGCACTCTGGTGGGACCGGCCGTTCACGCTGAGCGGGGTCGACATCAAGGCCGGCGCAGCAACACTGCAACTGATCACGTCCTACGGTGGGCGCCAAGACATCCGGATACATGCCGGCGACGACACGTTGGTGGACGGATTCGACATCACCACGCAACCGCCGACGATTTCCTCGTGGCGTGACATCGATACCGTGTTGGGCAAGACCGACGCCCGCTACTCGTGGCAGGTCGCCAAGGTCAACGACGGGCAATGCGATCGGGTGGCCGGTACCAACACCGTGGAGTCGCTGCCGCTGGCGTCGATCTTCAAGTTGTATGTGCTCGACGCCGTGGCGGACGCGGTCAAGGCCGGAACGGTGTCCTGGGATGACCAGCTGACCGTCACCGAGAAGGGCAAGGCGGTCGGCTCGGGAATGGAATTGCCAGTGGGAGCACACATTTCGGTGCGGACTGCCGCCGAGAAGATGATCGCCACCAGCGACAACATGGCCACCGACATGCTGATCGGGAAGGTCGGTACGCAGGCCGTCGAGGCCGCGTTGGCTGAGACAGGCCATCACGACCCGGCCGCCATGACACCCTTCCCGACCATGTACGAGTTGTTCTCGGTTGCTTGGGGGCAGCCGGATCTGCGCGAGCAGTGGAAGCAGGCTACCCCGCAGGCTCGGGAGCAATTGCTACGGCAGGCTAATTCCCGTGTTTATCAACCGGATCCGATGCGCGCGCACGTTCCGGCTTCAGATTACGGCGCCGAATGGTATGGCAGCGCCGAGGACATCTGTCGGGTGCATGCGGCGCTGCAGGCCGGCGCGGTAGGTAAAGCCGCCCCCGTCAAGCAGATCTTGGCGGCCGCTCCGGGTATCAACCTGGATCGGCGGGAATGGCCGTACGTCGGCGCGAAAGCCGGTGGCCTGCCGGGCGACCTGACGTTCAGCTGGTATGCCGTCGACCGGACCGGACAGCCGTGGGTGGTGAGTTTCCAGCTGAACTGGCGACGCGATCACGGGCCCAGCGTGACCAGCTGGATGCTACAGATCGCCAA
>NZ_DASPSP010000096.1:0-23377 GCF_035623875.1 Mycobacterium sp.
CGCATCATCAGCTGGATCACCACCGCGATCACCACCACCAGCACGGCGGCGAAGATCAGCGACCCGACCAGCGTGCCAGAATTCATGCCGGACTCTTCCCGTCCCGCGCCGTGACCTTTCCGCGCAGCAGGGTGGCCGTGACGGTGGCGGGCAGGGTCATCGACTCGTACGGCGTGTTGGCTGACCGGCTGGCCAGGTCGGTCCCGGTGACCGTCCACGTCGCATCGGGGTCCACCACCGTCAGGTTGGCCGGCTCGCCCACCTCCAGCGGCCGGCCCTGATCGGGCAAGCCGACGATGCGCGCCGGATTCTCACTCATCACCCTGGCGACATCGCGCCAGCTCAACAGGCCGGGCACCACCATGGTCTGCGCCACCACCGACAGCGCCGTCTGCAACCCGAGCATGCCGGGGCGCGCCATGGCGAATTCGACGCATTTCTCGTGCTCGGCGTGTGGGGCGTGGTCGGTGGCAACACAGTCGATGATCCCGTCGGCCAGCGCTTGGCGCAGCGCGATTGCGTCGGCGGCTTCGCGTAGCGGCGGGTTGACCCGATTGACCCCGTCGTAGCTGGCCAGCCTGCTGTCGTCGAGCATCAGGTGATGCGGGGTGACTTCAGCGGTGATCGAAATACCTTGCCCCTTAGCCCATTTCAAGATCTCGACGGTGCCCGCAGTGGAGGCGTGGCAGATGTGCACGCGGGCGCCGGCGTCGCGGGCCAGCAGCGCGTCGCGGGCCACGATCGATTCCTCGGCCGCCCTGGGCCATCCGGACAGCCCCAGCTTGGCGCCGGTGGGCCCCTCGTGCGCGACGGCGCCGACGGTCAGCCGCGGCTCCTCGGCGTGCTGGGCGATCAGCACCCCGAGTCCGGTGGCGTACTCCAGGGCGCGGCGCATGATCAGCGGGTCATGCACGCAGATCCCGTCGTCGGAGAACATCCGCACCTGCGCGGCGCCGGCGGCCATCATGCCCATCTCGGTGAGCTCGACTCCGGCCAGCCCGACGGTGACCGCGCCGACCGGGTGCACGTCGACCAAACCGACTTGCTGGCCGCGGTGCCAAACATGGTCGGTCACCACTGGGCTGTCGGCGACCGGATTGGTGTTCGCCATCGCGAACACGGCGGTATAGCCACCGAGAGCTGCAGCGGCCGAGCCGCTTTCAATAGTCTCGGCGTATTCGCGGCCGGGCTCGCGCAGATGGGTATGCAGATCGACGAAACCGGGCAGCAGGATCTGTCCGGTCGCGTCGATCACATCTGCGTCATCCGGAATTGGTAACCCGGCGCCGATGTCGGCGATTTGACCGTCGTCGACCAGTACGTCGACCCGGTCGCCCTCGCCGTATGGGCGCACCCCGCGGACCAGCACGCTCATGCCAGAGCCTCTTTTCCGGCGAGCCCTTTGTCGGCGGATTCTGTCCCTACCAGCAGATGGAACAGCACAGCCATCCGCACGTGAACCCCGTTGGAAACCTGTTGCAGCACAGCCGATTGCGTCGAGTCGGCCACCGACGAGGAAATCTCCATGCCGCGCAGCATCGGACCGGGATGCAGCACGACCGCGTGACCGGGAAGCATCGCCTGGCGCCGCTCGGATAGCCCGTAGAGCACCGAATACTCACGCGCGGAAGGGAAGAAGCCGCCGTTCATCCGCTCCGCTTGCACCCGCAACATCAGCATCGCGTCGGCGGCGGGCAACTCGGCGTCCAGGTCGTAGGAGACGGTGACCGGCCAGTCGGAAACCCCGACCGGTAGCAGGGTCGGCGGCGCCACCAGCACTACTTCGGCGCCCAGGGTGGCCAGCAGCATGACATTGGACCGGGCGACCCGGCTGTGCAGGATGTCGCCGACAATGACAACCCGCCGGCCCTCGATGCCGCCGAGCCGCTGCCGGATGGTCAGCGCGTCCAGCAACGCCTGCGTCGGATGCTCGTGGGTGCCGTCACCGGCATTGATCACTGACGGGCCGGTGCCGTCGCCGCCGCACGTCCAGTCGGCAAGCCGATGCGCCGCGCCTGAGGCCGGGTGCCGGATGATCAGTGCGTCGGCGCCGGCCGCGCGCAGCGTCAGCGCGGTGTCGCGCAGCGATTCGCCCTTGCCCACCGAGGATCCGGCCGCACTGACGTTGATCACGTCGGCGCTCATCCACTTGCCGGCGACTTCGAACGACACCCGGGTGCGGGTGGAGTTCTCGTAGAACATCGTGATCACTGTCCGGCCCCGCAGCGTCGGCAGCTTGCGGACCTCGCGGCCCATCAGGGCCTGCGCGAACCGGTCGGCGTCGTCGAGAATAGCGGTGGCCTCGGCGCGGCTGAGGTCACCGGCGGCCAGCAGGTGCCTGCTCATGACGCATCCTCCCGCGAGATGACCACGCCGTCACGGCCGTCGTGTTCGGCGAGCAGCACGTGCACGCTCTCGTTGCGCGAGGTGGGCACATTCTTGCCGACGTAGTCGGCGCGCAGCGGCAGCTCGCGGTGACCGCGGTCGACCAGCACGGCCAACTGCACGATCCGGGGCCGGCCCTGGTCACGCAGCGCGTCCAGCGCCGAGCGTACCGAGCGTCCGGAGTACAGCACGTCGTCGACGAGGATGACCAGGGTGTCATCGATGCCGCCGGCGGGAATCGAGGTGGCCTCCAATGGCCGGGGCGGCTTTTGCATCAGGTCGTCGCGGTACAGCGTGATGTCCAGCGCACCGTGGCCGACCTCGACACCGCTGTATTCGGCGATGTTGGTAGCCAGCCGCTTGGCCAGGATCACGCCGCGGGTCGGGATACCCAGCAACACCACGCGCGGTGACTCGGCACCGTCCAGCGCGGTCTTTTCGATGATCTGATGCGCGATACGGGAAATGGTGCGGCCCACGTCGGCCGCCGACATCAACTCCCGCCATTCGCGACCTAAGGCGGCGTCGCCCGCGGCACCCATGCGAAATCTTGACCTCCTTCTCCGCCTCTCTGGACGGATCGTTAAAGGACGTCGACTGCCGCGCAGCGTAGCACTTAGCGCTGCCCTGCCGGAAATGACAGGCCCTGGTTCGTCGGCCCAACCTGCTGGCGATTACTAACGGGTCGAAGCCGCCGAAGCATGACGTGCGCCACATTTCCGGGGAGGGATTCCAACGGCTGTGGCAATGGGTATTCGCAGCTAATCTGCATCGGATGAGTGACAAGTCCAACAGGCCGGCCCGTTCACTGATCGGGTTCATCACCAAAAGACGGTTACCGTCGCTCCCCGACGAGCGGTATGTAAAGTATTCGTCGGATTACTAACGGGCCGAAGCCGCCGAAGCATGACGTGCGCCCAGTTTCTGGGGGAAGGGATTCCAACGTCTGTGGCAACGGATGTCCCCAGCTAATCGAGGAATGGATGAGCGACAAGTCCAACCGGCCGGCCCGTCCACTGATCGGGTTCATCACCCGTGATGATGCGCCGCAGATTACCCCGGCACCGATTAGCCGGACGTGGATGTCAGAGATGTCAGAGGCGCGTAGAGGTTGGCCCACTCGGTGTTTGCCGATGCTCATCGCTAACCAAAGCGGCTGGGAGCTGCGCAATCGGTGCGCGTTCACCGCTACGTGGTTCGGTCAAAATGGCGTGGACGTGATGATCGCACCCGATAAGCGCGACACCGATCAGTTCCTGCCATCCAGCCATTTCGGTAACGGCATCCTGACCTGGCATCTGCCGTTGCTGTTTCGCACTCCGCCGGGCTACAACCTGTTGGTCCGCGGACCGGCAAACTATCCGAAGGACGGTGTGTGCCCGTTAGAGGGCATAGTCGAAACCGACTGGGCAAGTGCGAGTTTCAGCATGAGCTGGAAATTCACCCGCAAACTGATGCCGGTGCGATTCGAGGTTGACGAGCCGATGTGCATGATCGTCCCGCAGCGCCGGGCCGAGCTTGAAGAGTTCGCTCCCGAACTCAGGCGCATCGAGTCTGACGAAGATCTGCAGTGCAAGCATGAGTTGTTTCTGCGCTCACGTAACGCGGCAAGTCAGTTCGAGCAGGCAGCGAGGGTCGCCGCGGGAGAGCAACCGGAGTGGCAAGCCGACTACACGCGAGGCAGACACAGAAACGGCGAGGCCGGGACACCGGATCACCAGACTCGCCGTCATCTTCGTTCATTTGTTCAGCCACAACATGAGAAGCCTCAAGTATGAGCGCAAAAGCACCGTCGTCGACAGCGGCATGTTCCACTGCCTGGACGACCACGCGGCGCACCGGGCGACCAGGCCCGGCGCCACTGGAGCCCGCCACCTGGCGCCGCGAGATCGACGGAAACGACGTCGAGATGGCGTTCTGGTACGTCCGCGCGCAACGGCGCGCACTACCCTGAACGGATGAATCTCGAAGGCAATCAGGCCTCCATTCGGGAAGCCTGCGATGCCGGCCTACTCGCCGGTGCGGTGACCGTGGTGTGGCAGCACGGAGAAGTGTTGCAGGTCAACGAAATCGGCTACCGCGACATCGACGCCAAACTGCCGATGCAGCGCGACACGCTGTTTCGTATTGCCTCGATGACTAAACCGGTCACGGTCGCCGCAGCAATGAGCCTGATCGACGAGGGCAAGCTGGCCCTGCGTGACCCGATCGTGCGCTGGCTGCCCGAGTTCGCCGACATGCAAGTGCTGGACGACCCCACCGGACCACTGGATCGAACGCATCCGGTGCAGCGGGCGATCCTGGTTGAGGACCTGCTCACCCATACCAGCGGCCTAGGATACGGGTTCTCGGTGACCGGACCGATATCCCGGGCCTACGTCCGCCTGCCTTTCGGCCGCGGCCCCGACGCTTGGCTCGCCGCGCTCGCCGAGCTGCCGCTGGTGCATCAGCCGGGCGAGCGGCTGACCTACAGCCACGCCATCGACGTGGTGGGCGTGCTGGTGTCACGGATCGAGGGCAAGCCGTTTTACCAGGTTCTCGACGAGCGAATCCTGCAGCCGCTGGGCATGATTGACACCGGTTTCTTCGTCTCGGTCGAGGGCCGTCGCCGCGCCGCGACCATGTACCGGCTCGACGACCAGGACCGGCTGCAACACGACGTGATGGGGCAACCGCATATCTCACCGCCGGCGTTCTGCAACGCGGGCGGTGGATTGTGGTCGACGGCCGACGACTACCTGCGGTTCATCGAAATGCTGATGGGCGACGGGACATTGGATGGTGTGCGAGTGCTGTCAGCGGACTCGGCGCGACTGATGCGCACCGATCGGCTCACCGACGAGCACAAGCAGCACTCCTTCCTCGGTGCGCCGTTCTGGATCGGCCGCGGGTTCGGGCTGAACCTGTCGGTGGTGACCGATCCGGCGATGTCGGCGCCGTTGTTCGGGCCGGGTGGCGTCGGGACGTTCAGCTGGCCAGGTGCATACGGGACGTGGTGGCAAGCCGATCCGGCCGCCGGCCTGATCCTGCTGTATCTGATTCAGAACATGCCCACGCTGTCGGGCGACGCCGCCGCAGCGGTCGCCGGCAACACGTCGCGCGCAAAGCTGCAAGCGGTGCAACCGAAATTCGTGCACCGCAGCTATCGCGCACTGGGCCTGTGACGGCGGATCCACGCGATGGCCGATTACACACCTGAGCGCATCGCCGGGCCGCGGCTCCTGCTGCGCCTGCCGGTACTCGACGACGCCGGCCCGCTGTTTCAGCGCGTCGCCCACGATCCCCAGGTCACCAAATATCTGCTGTGGACGCCGCACCCCGACGTGGCGGCGACGCGGCGGGTGATCGCCGAAAGACTCAATGTCGGCGACCATGATCGAACCTGGGCCATCGTGCTGCAGCACAGCGACGACGTCATCGGGATGATCAGCTGTTGGCGCCCGGTGCGACACTCGGCCGAAATCGGTTACTGCATCGGACGACGTTGGTGGGGCAAGGGTTTGATGTCCGAAGCGCTCGAGATGCTGTTGGCCGCGCTGGACGCCGATCCCGACGCTTACCGCGTCTGGGCGACCTGCAATGTCGACAACGAGCGGTCAACGCGACTGCTGCAGCGAGCCGGGTTCCTGCTGGAGGGTCGGCTGACCCGTCACGCGGTCTATCCCAGCCTCGGGCCCGAACCCGGTGACAGCCTTCTCTACGCGAAGGCGCTGCGCTGACGCGTGCCATTACGCCGAGCTTCCGCCATGGCTGCACGTTCGGCAAGCTTGATCGCCTCCGCGCTAACTGTGCGTCCGGTGGCTCGATTACTCGGCATGAGCCGGGGAAAGACCTACCACGAGAAGATCTTTGAGGCGTCGGCGGCTACCCGGTAACGGCCGGCGTCTGTGCCGCAGCCACCCGCGACACATTGCCGTACCCGTTTACCTCGGCAATCGCGTGCCGCGCGGCGGTGATCCGTTTGAGCGCGGCCTCGGTGAACACCGACAGTCCCAGGTCAGGGTCGTATCCGTGGATTTCCTTGACGTCGAGTTGGGCGAGGAAATATACGATTTCCTTGGAGACCACCTGGCCCGGGACCAGCACCGGGAAGCCGGGCGGATAGGGCACCACGAAAGTAGTGGACACCAACGTTTTTCCCTCGGCAAGACGTCGCCCGGCCTCACCGACTAGGACGTGCTCGCGGTCGGACTCCTCGTACCCGGCATAGAACGCCGCGCGCATATCGCCGTACAAGCCGGCATCGCCCGGTCGGAACGCGGCGTCGAATTCACTGAAGTCGGGCAGCGGCGGTAGGTCCTCGGTGATCTCCTCAACCCGACGCTGTTGCAAGGCACGATCATCCTTGCCGGCCGCGCACTGGCTGCGATCGAAATCGGTGGCCACCCGCCGCAATACGTCGAGCAGGTAGTGCACGCTCGACCAGGTCACACCGATCGTGAAGATCAGCAGCACACTGTTGATCGAGGTCTTGTTGATCTGGATGCCGAACCGGTCCATCAGGATCTTCTCGCGGAAGTCGTATCCGTTCATGCCGGTCTGACCCACGTACAGGGTGACCCTCGTCGCGTCGAGTACGAATTGGTCTGAGCGCCACGCCTCGTTCCACTCCGCCAGCGCACCCTGTCGCACCTGACGGTAAGAGCTGACCGTTGAGAGCCGGTACTCGTCGGGCACCAGGTCGGACTCGTCGAGGATGCGAAACCACTTGCTGATCAGCCGGTCTTTGCGGACGCGGTGACGGAAGACCAGCGCCATGTCATAGACGCTTCGGACCAGTTGGAACCCTTCGATATCGACTTGCCGGCGCGCCAAATCCAACGATGCCAACAGTTGCTGGTTCGGCGACGTCGAGGTATGGGTCAAAAACGCCTCACCGAATGCGTCGCGGGTGAGCGCCTCGAAATCCTGGTCGCGGACATGAACCATCGACGCCTGCCGCAGCGCCGACAGCGACTTGTGGGTGGAGTGTGTCGCGTAGACCCGGACCCGGGCCCGGCTCGGGTCGGGCAGCAGTCGGCGTTCACTCCACTCGGCCCGGTCCTCACCCTCTTCGAACCCCTTCATCTCCGCACGCCACGTCCGGTACTCCTCGGCATAAACGGGAGACGACAACATCGACTCGAGTTGCTCGGCGGCAACCATCGCCGTGCGCTGCCGCGCCCACGGCACCGCGGTGGCAAACGCGTACCACGCCTCGTCCCACAGGAAGCAGATGTCCGGCTTGATCGCCAGCACCTCTTCCATCACCCGCCGCGGGTTGTAGACCACGCCGTCGAACGTGCAGTTGGTGAGCAGCAACATGCGCACCCGGTGCAACTGCCCGGCCGCCTCGAGGTCCAGGAGGGCCTTCTTGATCGTCTTCAATGACACCGCGCCGTAGATCGCGAACTGCGGCAGCGGGTAGGCATCCAGGTATAGCGGGTACGCACCGGCCAGCACCAGGCCGTAGTGGTGCGACTTGTGGCAATTGCGGTCGATCAGGACGATGTCGCCGGGCCGGGTGAGAGCCTGCACGACGATCTTGTTCGCGGTCGACGTCCCGTTGGTGACGAAGAAGGTGTGGTTGGCATTCCAGGTTTTGGCAGCCTTGTCCATCGCCTTCTTGATATTGCCGTGCGGGTCCAGCAGCGAGTCCAGGCCGCCAGATGTGGTCGATGTCTCGGCCATGAAGATGTTGCGGCCATAGAACTCGCCCATGTCCTGCAGTGACTTGGAGTTGAAGATGCTGGCGCCACGTGCGATGGGAAGGGCGTGGAATTGGCCCGCCGGCCGTGCGGCATAAGCCCGGAGTGCGTCGAAAAACGGTGTGGCGTAACGGTTCCGGATCCC
Organism: Mycobacterium sp.; assembly: GCF_035623875.1. GTDB lineage: Bacteria > Actinomycetota > Actinomycetes > Mycobacteriales > Mycobacteriaceae > Mycobacterium. The sequence goes on from NZ_DASPSP010000096.1 coordinate 8,218, forward strand.
CGCGAGCACGGTGCTGTACAGATCGGTGACGTCGTTGAGTCGGTAGAAGGTGCGGTCGTAGACCTCCGTCTTGTCCTCGGTCTCGGCGGCGATCGATTCATCGGTGAGCAGGTAAAGGTCGATGTGCGGCCGCAGCTCGCGGATCCACTCGCCGCATTCGACCCAGTCGTGGGTGCGGTCGGTGGCCACCACTTGGTCGTTGGCGCCGAGCAGTGTGGTCATCAACGGAACCCGGTCACGAGACCGCAGCGGGATGTCGTGCCGGATGATCGCCGCCTGAATCTCCCCGTTCAACGCGACCGCGGTGATGGCGTCCTCGACGCTGCTGACGATCAAGAGTTCGAATTGCACGTCGTCGCTAGGGTCGCGAAGCGCGCGCAGGCATTCCGCCAAGCCCTCGGGAGCCGTGGGAGGGGAATCATCGGCGAGCAGAACCGTGTAGAACTGCTGTTCCTTGGCCCGCGCCACCAGCTCCTGATCGGCCAGCGACGCCGATGTATCGAACAGCGCTGCGCGGTCCCCGTATTCGGACAGTAGCCGCACCGCGAGCGAAACCTTCTCCTCGAGGCTCACCGTGGCATGGTGGTCGAGATACTCGCGGAATGCCGCCAAATTCTCCGCGCCGGGATATATCCAGTAGCGCTCGTAGGCGCTGAGACGATTGATCAGGCGCCTCGCCCGGGCCGCTTCGTGGCTGGTGTCCAGCCCGGCACGGTCGACCACGGCCAGCTGATGGCAGGCGTCGTCGAGCAGATTCCAGGTGTCGATGCGCGAGTACGACGGGTTCGCGACCGCCGCTAATGCGGAGACACGAAGCCGCCTCGGGCGCCTACCGTCTCGGTCCATATCGCCAGTGTGTCCCTCCGCAGGTCAGCGTGGGGGCGTTTCGGAGGGTCGACGGCCGGGCCGGTTGGCTCAGCCCTCGAACTCGTCGTCGGCGTCGGTGCTCCGGCGGTCGCCGCGGGTGATCTCCATCCACCGCCGAACCGGAAGGTCCCAGCGCCTCCGTGTGGTGGGCGCCGCGTCAGTGACGTCGGACAGCGATCGCACGACAGCCTGCGTCAATCCCATGATCGCGGCCATCACCGGAAGTAACGGCTGGAACGGCTTGGCGACCGCACGAACCGTGCTGATGCGACGGGCCACCACGTAGCGCTCGATCGAGTGATAGAGCCAGGCGCCGACGCCCAGCGCGTAGATCGCCAGCGCGGCCGCAATCACCGCCTGGCCATACGCGGCGCACAGGACCGCACCCAGCACGACCGTCGCCGCCAGCACGGCGGCAATCACGACGCGCAGTTCCAAACGGGTCATGAATCCGCGGCATGTTTGGGCGTCGCCCCGCGGACTGCTTGAGCGGCCACCCGGATTTGCGGCGTCACCAGCATCACCTGACCCAGCACCCCATTGACGAAGCCCGGCGACTCGTCGGTTGACAGCTCCTTGGCCAGCTCCACCGCCTCATCGACAGCGACCGGCTCGGGCACGTCGTCGGCGTGCAGCAGCTCCCACACCGCGACTCGCAGGATTGCCCGGTCGACGGCGGGTAGTCGTTCCAATGTCCAGCCCTGCAAATGCGACGAGATCAAGTCGTCGATATGTGCCGCGTGCTCGGTGACGCCGCGGGCCACCGTCACCGTGTACGGATTCAGCGACGCGACATCAGGCTTCGCCTGCGCCAGTGCGGTACGCGCGTCGGCCGCTTCGGCTGGTGTCACGCCGCGGGCCTCGGCTTCGAACAGCACGTCGACTGCACGCTTACGGGCTTGGTGGCGTCCTTTGACAGCACGTGCGGGCTTGCTCACGCGTTGACGCGTCCCAGGTAGCTGCCGTCGCGGGAGTCGACCTTGAGCTTGTCGCCGGTGTTGATGAACAACGGCACATTGATCTGCGCACCGGTTTCCAGCGTCGCCGGCTTGGTGCCGGCGCTGGACCGGTCGCCCTGCAGACCCGGCTCGGTATGCGTGACCTCGAGTTCGACGGTCACCGGCAGCTCGAGGTAGAGCGGCGCCCCGTTGTGAAAGGCCACCTGCACCGGCATCCCCTCCAACAGGAATCGCGAGGCATCCCCGACCAGTGACTCCGGCAACGGGTGCTGCTCGTAGTCCTGGCTGTCCATGAACACGAAATCGGAGCCGTCGCGGTACAGGTATGTGGTGTCACGGCGGTCCACGGTGGCGGTTTCCACCTTCACTCCCGCGTTGTAGGTCTTGTCGACCACCTTGCCCGAGACCACATTCTTCAGCTTGGTGCGCACGAACGCCGGGCCCTTGCCGGGTTTGACGTGCTGGAACTCGACGATTTGCCATAGCTGGCCGTCGATCACCAATACCAGTCCGTTCTTGAAATCGGCAGTGCTTGCCACGATCGGTGCATCTCCTACAGGATCGACAGTTCCTTGGGGAACCGGGTGAGTAATTCCGGTGCATGGCCAAGGGCCTGCCCCGTGTCAGCCACGACCAGCGTGTCCTCGATGCGGGCGCCGCCGCGGTCGGGCAGATAGACACCGGGCTCCACGGTTACCACGGAGCCCGCACGCAGTGTACCGGCGGCGGTGGCGTTGATCCCTGGCGCTTCATGGATCTGCAGCCCCACCCCGTGGCCGAGGCCATGGCCGAAGTGCTCACCGTGTCCGGCGTCGATGATGACGCGGCGCGCTGCTGCATCCACGTCAGCCAGCACTGCGCCGGCCCGCAGTGCGTCACGGCCGGCTTGCTGCGCGGCGCTGACCAGCTGGTAGATCTCACGCTGCCAGTCGGCGGCCTTGCCCAGCACGAACGTGCGGGTCATATCGGAGTGATACCCACCGACCAGGGCACCGAAGTCGATCTTGACGAAGTCGCCGACGGCCAGCACCGCATCGGTGGGCCGGTGATGCGGGATCGCCGAATTCGGCCCGCTGGCCACGATCGTCTCGAACGAGACGCCATCGGCACGGTGATCGAGCATCAAGCCTTCAAGTTCGCGGCCCACCTCGCGTTCGGTCCGGCCGGGCCGCAGTCCGCCGCGGGCCACCAGGTCGGTCAGCGCGGCGTCGGCGGCCTCGCAGGCCAGCCGCAGCAGCGCGACCTCGCCCGCGTCCTTGATTTCCCGCAGGGCTTCCACCTGCTGCGAGGCGCGGACCAGCTCGGTGGTCCCGACCTGCGCTACTTCTTTGGCCAGCGCGTCAAACCCGTCCACGGTGACCACATGGCTCTCGAAGCCCAGTCGCCGCACGCCCGCCGACGCGGCCCGCCCGGCCAGGTACCGCCCGCAGGCCCGCTCAATGGCCACCTCCACGTCGGGCGCCTGCTGGGCGGCCTGGGTGCGGTAGCGCCCGTCGGTCGCCAACACCGGAGACAGGTCGCCGTCGGCGAACACCAGCAGGGCCGCATTGGACCCGGTGAAGCCGGACAGGTAGCGCACGTTGATCAGGTCGGTGACCAGCATCGCGTCCAGTTCGGTTGCGCGCAATTTGGCACTGAGCGCGGCTCGCCGCTGGGAATGTGTCACGCCGGATGACGCTACTCGCTACGCTGTGGCCCCATGACTAACTGGATGCTGCGCGGCCTGGTCTTCGGTGCTGCGATGGTCGTCGTTCGGCTGTTTCAGGGAACGCTGATCGATGTGTGGCAGACGCAGGCCGGGCTGATCAGCATTGCGCTGCTGGTCCTGTTCTTGGCCGGTGTCGTTTTGTGGGGGGTTATCGACGGCCGCGCCGACGCCGCTGCGAATCCTGACCCCGATCGCCGTGCTGATCTGGCGATGACGTGGCTGTTGGCCGGCTTGGTCGCCGGGGTGCTCAGCGGCGCGGTGACGTGGCTGATCGCGGTGTTCTACAAGTCGCTGTATGTCGGTGGGCTGGTCAACGAGCTCACCGTGTTCGCCGCCTTCACCGCGCTGCTGGTGTTTTTGGGTGGGATCGCCGGGGTGACGGTTGGCCGCTACTTGATCGACCGCGCGGGCGCCTACACGCCGCAACACGGCGGCGGTGAGGGAGACCGGGCCGACACCGACGTGTTCGCCGCCGTCCGCTCGGAGGAGGCTGCCGCCGCGGAGGGTGGCGGGTGGCCCCGGGAGCAGCCGACGGCGGTAGCCACGGCCGAGCGTGAGGACTATGGCGCACCGGAGGCTTACAGCGAAGAAGTCGAGGAGACGACCGAGGCCGTCAGCCCGGCCCACAGCGAGGAAAAGACCGAGGAAGTCCCGACCACCGAACACACCAAGCGGGACGACGACTAGCGGCAGCCGCTGGCCAGATACCGCAGGGCCAGCAGGTAGCCCTGCACTCCGAGCCCGGCGATCACCCCAGTCGCGACGGGGCTCAAGTAGGAATGGTGCCGAAACTCTTCGCGCGCATACACATTGGAGATATGCACCTCGATCAGGGGCGCGCTGAGCTCCGTGCAGGCGTCCCGCAGTGCCACCGACGTGTGAGTCAGCCCACCGGCGTTGAGGATCACCGGTTCTCCTCCGTCGGCGGCCAGGTGGATCCAGTCCAGCAGCTGAGCCTCGCTATCGCTTTGCCGCACAACGACTTTCAATCCCAGCTCGGCGGCCTCACGTTCGATCATCGCGACCAGGTCGTGGTGGGTGGTGTCCCCGTAGACCTCGGGTTCGCGACGGCCCAGCCGGCCGAGGTTGGGTCCGTTGATGACGTTGACGGTCGTCACGCGCCCCTCTCCCCCGCAAGCGGGAGGTGCCCCCACCGCATCGCTTCGCTCTGCATCGTCGCCTGCGGTCCGGTCATCGAGCCCCCACCTCCGCGTAGGCCGCCGCCAGCAGCGCCGGATCCGGGCCCTCCAACCGGCCCGGCTTGGCCAGCCCGTCGAGAACGACGAACCGCAGCACCCCCGACCGGGTCTTCTTATCGCCGGCCATGTACTCCAACAGTTCCGGCAGGGCGTCGGCGTCGTAGCCGACTGGCAAGCCCAGCGAAGCCAGGATCCTGCGGTGACGGTCGGCGGTGGCGTCGTCGAGGCGCCCGGCCAGCCGGCCCAGTTCGGCGGCGAACACCAAACCCACCGAAACCGCAGCGCCGTGGCGCCACTGATAGCCTTCCCGGCGTTCGATCGCGTGGCCCAATGTGTGGCCGTAGTTGAGGATTTCGCGCAGCTGCGACTCCTTCTCATCTGCGGCTACGACTTCGGCCTTGACGGTGATCGCGCGCCGGATCAGCTCCGGCAGCACGTCACCCGACGGGTCCAAAGCCGCCTGCGGATCCGCCTCGATCCGATCCAGGATCACCGGGTCGGCGATGAAGCCCGCCTTGACGACCTCGGCCATGCCTGCGGCGATTTCTTTGCGCGGCAACGTCTGCAAGGTCGCCAGGTCGACCAGCACTGCGATCGGCTGGTGAAACGCACCGACCAGGTTTTTACCGGCCTGGGTGTTGATACCGGTCTTACCGCCGACCGCGGCGTCGACCATGCCCAACAACGTGGTGGGCACGTGCACGATCGACACACCCCGCAACCAGGTCGCCGCGGCGAAACCGGCGACATCGGTGGCAGCCCCGCCGCCAAGGCTGACCAAAGCATCCTTACGGCCAACACCGATGCGGCCCAACACTTCCCAGATGAACCCGACGACGGGCAAGTCCTTACCGGCTTCGGCGTCCGGGATTTCGATGCGATGCGCGTCGATTCCCTTGTCCGCCAGCCGGGTCCGGATCTCTTCGGCGGTCTGCGCGAGCACCGGCTGGTGCAGGATCGCGACCCGGCTCCGACCGGCCAGCAGCCCGTCGAGTTCGTCGAGCAGGCCGGTGCCGATCACCACCGGATACGACGGGTCGACCGCCACCTGCACGGTCACCCGGGTGTCGGGGTCGGTCATTTGCCCGCCTCGGCGCGACGGGCCGCGGCCAGTGCCGCCGGCGTGGCGGGGGTAGGCGGCGGCCCGGCTGGCGACTCGGGTGTGCTTGGGGTCAGCGAGGACGGCGCGCGGCGCCAGGGTGGACGGCGACGGCCGGGCCCGGGGCCACAGGGTTGCGGATCTTGCAGTTGCGACACGATGTAACGCACGACGGCGCCGGGATTACGACGGTTGGTGTTGACCCGGATGGTGGCGACCTGGCGGTACAGCGGGACGCGCTGCGACATCAGCGCGCGGAACTTCTCGGCGCGGTCCGGACCGGCCAGCAACGGCCGCACGGTGTTGCCGCCAGTGCGCCGCACACCTTCGGCGGCGCTGATCTCCAAGAAGACGACGGTGTGACCGGCCAGCGCGGCGCGCACCCCGGGACTGGTGACCGCGCCGCCGCCCAGCGACAGGATGCCGTCATGCTCGGCCAGTGCCGCGCGCACCACCTCTTCCTCGATACGACGGAACTCCTCCTCGCCGTCGGTGGCGAAAATGTCGGCGATGCGGCGTCCGGTCTGCTGCTCGATCGCCGCATCGGTGTCGAGCATTTTGACGTCGAGCGCCTTTGCCAGCCGTCGCCCGATCGTGGACTTACCCGATCCCGGGAGTCCAACCAATACCGCCTTGGGCGCCATCGCTTTTACCCTGACGCCCGGACTTCAGCGGCCGGTTGGCGGTCGGCGACCGAGCGCAGGTACGCCTCGACGTTGCGGCGGGTCTCGACCAGCGAGTCGCCGCCGAATTTCTCCAGCGCCGCGCGGGCCAGGACCAGCGCGACCATGGTTTCAACCACCACACCCGCGGCCGGCACGGCGCATACGTCGGAGCGCTGGTTGATCGCGACGGCCTCGTCACCGGTCGCCATGTCGACGGTGGCCAGGGCGCGCGGCACGGTGGAGATTGGCTTCATCGCCGCCCGTACCCGCAGCGGCTGGCCGTTGGTCATGCCGCCTTCCAGGCCACCGGCCCGGTTGGTCGATCGGACGACACCATCGGGTCCGGGGTACATCTCGTCGTGGGCGCGACTGCCGCGGCGGCGCGCGGTGGTGAACCCGTCGCCGATCTCGACGCCCTTGATCGCCTGGATGCCCATCACAGCGGCGGCGAGCTGGCTGTCGAGCCGGTTGTCGCCGCTGGTGAAGGATCCGAGTCCGACCGGCAGGCCCACCGCAACGGCCTCCACCACACCGCCGAGGGTGTCACCGTCTTTCTTGGCGGCTTCGATCTCGGCGACCATCGATTCCTGGGCCGCCTTGTCGAATGCGCGGACCGGGCTGGCGTCGATCGCATCCAGGTCGCCGGCCTCCGGCGGCGGGCCGTCGTAGGGCTGTGATTCGCCGATCGAGATGACGTGGGACAGCACTTCGACGCCGAGCGCTTGCCGCAGGAACAGCCGGGCGACGGTCCCGGCCGCCACCCGAGCGGCGGTCTCGCGGGCGCTGGCTCGCTCGAGGACCGGGCGGGCGTCGTCGAAGCCGTACTTGAGCATGCCGGCGTAGTCGGCGTGGCCAGGCCGCGGCCGGGTCAACGGCGCATTGCGCGCAACCTCGAGTTCCGCGGGGTCCACCGGGTCGGCGGCCATCACCGTCTCCCACTTCGGCCATTCGGTGTTGCCGATCTCGATCGCGATCGGACCGCCCAGTGTGACGCCGTGCCGCACGCCGGCCAGCATGGTGACTTGGTCGCGCTCGAACTTCATCCGGGCGCCGCGGCCATAGCCGAGCCGGCGGCGCGCCAGCTGGTCCGCGATGTCCTCGGAGTTCACGCTGACGCCAGCGACCATGCCTTCGAGCACGGCCACCAGCGCCCGGCCGTGAGATTCACCAGCAGTGGTCCATCGCAACACGTGTCCCATCTTCCCACGACTGGCGCGGCGCCGGCTGTGGCCTCAGCTTTCGCATTGCTGAGTGTGCCGCGACCTTCGCAATGTGGTGAGCTGCCAGACGCCCAGCACAAGCGCCATCTCCCCGGCGCCGGCTAGGGCCCAGTTGCCGGCGGCGCTCAGTGGAAGCTCGCCAAGCGATGCCACCAGCCACAGGGTTGGCGCCAGCAGTAGGTTGGAAACGCCGAAACCCAACACCAGCCCGGCAGAGGTCGGACGAATCCGGTTCAAACCGAACAGCAGCGCGACGCCGCCGACGAGGAACGCCAGCCCACCGACCAAAAGCTCCGCACGCGGCACGTGCCACCAGTCACCGAGCGGACCGCTCAGAGCGGCGACGACCGCGCCCACGACGCTCCAAAATGCGAGGTCGGTAACGATGGATCGCCAACGTGTGTAGTCGGTCTGGCGGAAACTGCGTGAAAAGGATGCGCTTGTCATGCGGCGATGGTGCGACGAGAACCACTGCCAACTCGACCAACGCCACTGCCAGCGGCTGCCAATTGCAACGCTCGCACACCGGTTACAGCTCTGGACCGCCGCTGGCGGAAGGCATTATGCCGGCAAGCCGCACCCGGTGCTTATCGTCCAAGACAATCGGTTCGACGCGACGGCGTCGATCACGGTGTGCCCGCTGACCACCGATCCCACCGATATCCCACTGCTGCGGATAGCGCTGGATCCCACCGAGACCAACGGACTGGCTGAAGCCAGCCGCATCATGCTCGACAAGGTGACCACGATGCCGCGCGCCAAGCTCGGCGACCGCATTGGATCCGTGTCCGGTACCGACATGGCCACCCTTTCGCGAAGCCTGGTGGTTTTCCTCGGCCTAGCCTGATTGCGTCAACCGCTTCTCTGCGTCTCTTTTCTAGAGATTCGGCGTCGATCAAATCTTGACTCCTAGGGTTGCCTGGCGACCGAGGTCGCTGTCCCCTGGACCACTCCTCAACGGTTTACAGAGGTGACTTTTATGGCCTGTGTTTGGTATAGGCCTGAGCCGCGGCATGCCATTAGGCTCATGTGCAACCGATTGCCAGGGAGTGTGAGCACATGGAGGTGCCCGTCCGGGATTGGTCGCATTGGGCGGCGGGGTATGGACTTCCACGTGCGTCTCTGAAACTGATGGCGCGGCGAGGTGATCCGTTGGCGCAGTTGCTGATCGACACCAACCGGGGCGACAATATTTATCCGCTCATCGAGCAAATTCGCGCACGGGGGCGCATGTCCCCGGCGGAAAGGGTGGGCTGGGTCAGCGCTGATGCGCTGATTGTCCGTGAGGTACTGCGCGACGGCCGGTTTAGGACCTTCAAACAGCGGGACCGGTCCCCTTTTCGGATCGTCCAGTGGTTCCTGGCCAAAACTGATCCCGATGTGCTGAATGGCGTCGAACCGCCCTCCATGTTGGTCACCGATCCGCCTGAGCACACGCGGTTACGTCGCCTGGTCTCGCGGGCGTTCACGCCACGGGCGCTCGATGGGCTTCGCACTCGTATTCACGAAATCGCCGACGAACTGCTTCGCGGCCTGGAGGGCAGCGCCGAGTGCGATTTGATCACCGAGTACACCTCCCAGATCCCCATCGCGGTCATCGCCGAGATGCTGACCATCCCACGCGATGAGACTCGCGATCTTCATGCAATCGGCGAGTCGACATCCAGATTGCTTGCCACCAACGCCGCATCATGGCGCGACTTTCGGGTGGCGACGAAAGCTTTACGCGAGTTCGACCAGTACCTCGCGGAGCATATCGAGCGGCTAAGTCAAGACGATGCCGCCAACAGCATCCTGTCCGACGTGATACACCACGGCGATCTCACCAAAGTCGAGATCAGGATGCTCGCGGGTCTGCTCCTGGGCGCGGGGTTCATCACCACGACGCATGTGTTCGGCAAGGCCGTCGTGGCGCTCGTCCGTCACCCGGATCAACTGGCCGAGCTGTGTGCGAACCCCAAGAGATGGCCCAACGCGATCGAGGAGATCCTGCGCTATGACACGACCGGCCAATTAGTGGGGCGGGTCGCCATCGAACACGTTGACATCCAGGGATACCCCGTACGGGCAGGCGAAGCGATACTCCTTCTATTGGGCGGGGCCAATCGCGACCCAGCAGTCTTCGAACACCCTGAGATCTTCGATATCACCCGCGCCAACGCCCGTGAGCACCTGAGCTTCGGTAGCGGTGTGCACGCCTGCCTGGGTGCGGCGTTGGCCCGCATGGAACTCCATATCGGTCTGCAGTCTTTGTTCGAGCACTTCCCCCAGCTCACCCTGGCCGGCGAACCGACGTTCAACGACAGCATCTTGCTGCACGGACTCAAGCATCTACCGGTGTCACTCCAAGAGGCGAATGTCATCGTTCCCTAGCTGCCGCAGGCGCCCGGCGACCTCCGCCTGACACTGGGAGATCTCGGTGTGGTGTCGGTGTGGTGTCTCGGTTGTAAAGAACCGAGAGTGATCACTTCTTGTCCCGCAAGACGACTGCTAAACGAGGAGCCGATCCATGACGATGACGGCATGACCACGCGATGTGGGGAGTGCGGTTTCACTTACGACGTCACTCAGGCCGGTGTGGTTCCGGAGGATATTCGCCAGCAGGTCGCCGAGGTCGTGGGGATCCTGCGCAACTGCAATGTCGATCTGCGATCCCGGCGGCAGCCCAGCGTGTGGTCTCCCCTGGAGTACGGGTGCCATCTGCGGGACATGCTGCTGGTGCAGCGAGAACGGGTGCTCGCGGCCCGCCGTGTAGACCGACCGGACTGCCCGTCGATGGGACGCGATGAGCGGGTCGAGCACGATGGCTATGCCGAACAGGAGCCCGAAGATGTGGCCCGGCAGCTTGCGGATGCTGCGCAGTTGTTCGGCAATGTGCTCGCCCAATTGGGCGCTGACGACTGGGATCGCACAGTTGTCTACCACTACCCAGAAACCCATGAGCGGTCGTTGCGGTGGGTCGCGATACACACCTTGCACGAGGCGCGCCACCACCTCCTCGACATTCGCCGCCAGGTGTGATCACGACGTCCGACACACGGCTCGCCACTTAGTCGACATAGCCTTGCGTCTCAATGATTTTGCGCTGCAGGTACCACGAGAAGTATCCGCAGTACCTGCGCTGTAGGTCGCTTCGCCGCCAGTCATGCCCGTCGATCACGCGCCGGCAAGAAGCGGTGCTGCAATGACAGGTCATTTGCCCGTCGTAGTCGTCGAACAGCGCGTAATCGGTGGTGAGTTCCTCGCCGGGGGTTACATCGCGCATGGCGATCAGGACAACGTTGCCGGCGAAGCCGACGTTGGGCTCGCAGGAGTGGTTGATGAACAGCATCACCGGCTCGTATTCCTCCGGCGACAACGCCACCAGGTGTAGCCCGTCGGCTATCTGAATCTCCGAGTTCGGTAGGGGGTCAGGGAGTTGACGCAGTTGCGTCGAGGTGACGATGTGCCCACCTTTAACAGCGACAATTTCACCGGCAGCGATTTGGTCGGTGGCGAACAGCCCGCGTCCGGCTATGTCGCTGCTGGCGCCTTTGCGTGCTTTGGGACTGATCCACGATGCGACCATGGTCCCACGCTAAGACGCCCACGCCGGTGACAATTCAGGGCTGTCATCGTGCCACGTCTAGGTTGCGTCACCTGGTTGTCTCATTACTAGACAAACGAGACAGGCCATATTGGAGCCGCTCCAGAAGATGTTTGTGCACGTAGACCTGTTTCGCGCCGTCTCGTTTCTGACCGGAAAATACCCAGGGTGAGTCGAGCAGCCGACGGTATCCGGCCGAACATGCCGACCCGAGTGGCCATGCGCGAGTGTGAATTTCGAGATTACGCGGCGGGTTGGAGAGTGACGTGGAATCCCATCGCGGTCAGGTGGGCGATGTGGTTGCGGATCTTTCGCTCGGTGACCACGCGGCTGGTGTGGTAGTCGGGGCCGAGGTCCTGAAATCGGGCGGTGGGGTCGGAAAGTAGCGATCGACGTCGACAGGCGACCCGGCCACATTTTCACGCCTGCGAGGCGTCCCCCGGAGGGATATGGAGCTTGTCTCACAACGCGCTGTCCCAGATCTGTTGCGTCGCAGGACGTGAGCCCGACTGGCCGGTGAAACCAATCCTCGGCTACGCCCGAATCAGCACCACCGGCCAGGATCTCGACACAGAGCCGACCGCGCTTAGCGGCGCCAGCGTCGCGGCCAAGCGGGTATTCACCGACAAACTCTCCGACTCGGCCGCTCCGTGGCCGAAGTCGCCGTACCATCGCCCGACTTTGGCAGCACTCAATTATGTTGTGCGCCTTACAACACCATCAGCCCCACTGCCGCTGCGCTGGCCGCACACATCGACGGCCCGTGCGGCACTGTCGTCGCCGACCAGCCGAGCCGGGCCACCACCCCGACCACCGCGGTCAGCAGCGGAGCGCCGATCGCTGCGAGCAACCACACGTCGCCGCCGAAGCAGCCGGTCAGTGCGCCCAGCCCGAGCGCCAGCTTCACATCCCCGGCACCCATTGCCGCCGGCGCGGCGGCATGGACCAACAGATACACCACGGCCAACAGCCCGGCCCCCAGCGCAGCAGCCGGGCCGTGTCCCGAGCCGGCCGCTGCGAGCATGATCACCGCGAACCCCGGCAACGTCAGCCGATTCGGCAGCCGGCGTTGGCGGATGTCGTAGCCGGTCAGCGCCCCCATCCACAGCAACGCGGCCACCATCAGCATGCGCGGCAGGTTAATCCAAAGCAGCGATCATCGCCTCTCGCGGAGCAGGCAGCCCTGTGAATTGTTCGACTTGCGCGAAGGCCTGATGCAGCAGCATCTGCAGGCCGCCGATCACCCGACCGCCCGCTGCGGCCACCGCCGTGGCCAACGGCGTCGGCCATGGGTCGTAGATGGCGTCCAGCAGCACCGGCGCGCCGGCAAACACCTCCGCATACCGGCCTGCCACATCAGCCGGCAGCGTGCTGACCAGCACGCCCGCACCCGTCACCGCGTCGGCAACCCGGTCGCCGTCCAGGTCGCAGAACCGGGCCGCAGCGCCGACCCGGGCGGCCAGCTGCACCAACCGGGCGGCCTTGTCCGGGTTGCGGGCCACCACGGTGATATCGCCGACGCCCAACTCGGCCAAGGCCACGATCGCCGCCGGCGCGGTGCCGCCGGATCCCGACACCACCGCCGGGCCCGACGCGGCGCCCAACGCGCCCATCACCCCGTCGATGTCGGTGTTGTCGGCGCGCCAGCCGCGCGGCGTCCGCAACAGGGTGTTGGCCGATCCGACCAGCTGAGCCCGGTCTGTGCGCTCGTCGGCGAACCGCAGCGCGGCGAACTTTCCCGGCATCGTCACCGAGACCCCGACCCACTCCGGCCCGAACCCGCCGACCACGTCGGGCAGTTCCTCGGCCCCGCACTCGATGCGGTCGTAGGTCCACTCGGCCAAGCCCAGCGCACGGTAAGCGGCCAGATGCAACTGCGGCGAGCGCGAATGCGCGATCGGCGAACCGAGCACCCCAGCTCGTCTAGCCGGCGCCGCGCTCATCGCGCGGAGTCGAGGACACCGTTGCGCTTGGCCAGCTCGATGTTCGCCAGATGCTGTTGGTAATCGCGGGTGAACAACGTCGTGCCCTGCGAATCGATGGTGACGAAGTACAGCCAGTCACCGCGCTCGGGATGCTCGGCCGCTTTGACCGCATCGGCGCCCGGCGAACATATCGGAGTGGCCGGCAGCCCGTCGGAAACGTAAGTGTTCCAAGGTGTTTGCTGCGCACGGTCGCTGTCGGTAGTGGCCACTTCGCGACGGTCCAGCGGATAGTTCACCGTGGAGTCGAACTCCAGTGTGCGATGCTCGGCCAGCCGGTTGTAGATGACTCGGGCGACCTTCGGGAAGTCCTGTGGTTTGGCCTCACGCTGGACCAGCGAGGCGACCACCAGAACGTTGTACGGCGACATGTTCATCGCGGTGGCGGTGTCCAGCAGTCCCGATTTCACGTACAGCTCCGTGCTGGTGCTGATCAGCGTCTCCAGAATCGTCTGCGGCGAGCCCGACGGGTTGACGTTGAACGTACCCGGCGCGATCAGGCCCTCGAGCCGGCGGTGATCGTCGCCCATCCGGGTGACCGGCTCGACGGTCCACGCCGGCACTGAGAGTGAGCCGAGCGGGGTCTTTTCGGCCGCCGTCCGCAGGTCGGCCGCCGAGACGCAATGCTTGTCCCCGTCCAACTCGACACAACTCGCCTTGGCGATCATCGTGAAGATGCCGGGCGTCACGTCATTGGTCTTAACGTCGGTGGTGTCGTCGAGCTGCTGCCCCTCGGGGATGACCAGCTTGCCCACCCGACTCTTCGGGTCGGCGAGCAGCTTCACCGCAGACGACGCCGGAATTTCGCTGCGCATCCGGTAGTAGCCGGGCTGGATCGACGAGATCGCTTCATTGCCTTCAGCGGCCTCGAGGAACGCTTTGACGGTGCGGACGACATCGTGATTGTGCAGCGTCTCGCCGATCGCTGTGGTCGAGTCACCGGCGTGGACCTGAATCACCAGATCCTTTTTGCCGCTGCCGGTGTAGTCATTCTGCGGGCCGAAGCTGTGCCACAGGTTGGAGCCGACGAACACAGCCGCCACCACCACGACGACAAGCAGTCCGACGGCGAATCCGAGCGCGATGCGCCGACGACGACGGCCGCGCTCGGCGCGAAGCCGCTCGGCGCGCGACCGCCCGCGACGCGGCGGCCCGACCGCCACGGGTTGGGCGCGGGTGCGCCCCCAGCCGTCAGACACCGTTGACCTCCCCGGGCAACATGACACGGCGTTCGTCGAGCCAACCTTGAAGGATCGCCACCGCCGCCGCCTGGTCGATGACCCTACGCTGACCCTTGGCCCGCACCCCTGCCTGGCGCAGCGATCGCTGCGCACTGACGGTCGTCAGCCGCTCGTCGGCCAGCCGCACCGGTATCGGCGCTATCCGGCCGGCGAGCAGGTCGGCCTGCTCGATCGCGTCGCGGGCCGACGGGCCGGTGCGGTCGGCCAGGGTTCGCGGCAGCCCCACGACAACCTCGACCGCTTGGAGCTCGGCGACCAGCTCGGCCAGCCGTCGGACATGCTTGCCGGACCGATCGCGGCGGACGGTTTCCACCGGCGTGGCCAGGATGCCGTCCGGGTCGCTGCACGCCACACCGATGCGCACGCTGCCCACATCGATGCCGAGCCGCCGTCCGGGTCCGGGATCGTCTCCGCCGGGCCGATCCGGCAGACGGTGTGAGGAGTCCACTCAGCTGACCCGCGCTATCTCTGCTCGTACCGCATCGAGCGCGGCGTCGATACCCGATGAGTCCTTCCCGGAGCCCTGCGCGAGGTCGGCCTTGCCGCCGCCCCGGCCGTCGACGGCCCCCGCGAGCTGCTTGACCAAGTCGTTTGCCCGGATACCCAGGTCCTGCGCGGCCCGGTTGGCAGCGAT
>NZ_DASPSP010000130.1:0-9544 GCF_035623875.1 Mycobacterium sp.
ATCCGCCCGTAGCGCAGCTCGGCGGCCTTGGCCAGATCCCCGTCGCGCTCGGCCCGCTCCGATTCGCCGCGCAAAGCGTCCAGCTGCTCCTTGAGCTCGCGGACGATCTCGATCGCGTTCTTCTCGTTCTGCCATCTAGTCGTGAGCTCTGCCAGCTTCTCTTTGTGGTCGGCCAGCTCGGCGCGCAGCTTCTCCAGCCGCTCCTTGGACGCCTCATCCTCTTCTTTGGACAGCGCCATCTCTTCGATCTCGAGCCGGCGTACCAGGCGCTCGACCTCGTCGATTTCGACGGGACGCGAGTCGATCTCCATCCGCAGCCGGCTGGCCGACTCGTCGACCAGGTCGATGGCCTTGTCAGGCAGGAAGCGTGCGGTGATGTACCGGTCGCTCAAGGTGGCAGCGGCCACCAGCGCCGAGTCGGTGATGCGCACGCCGTGGTGCACCTCGTAGCGGTTCTTCAGCCCGCGCAGGATGCCGATGGTGTCCTCCACTGATGGCTCGCCCACGTACACCTGCTGGAAACGGCGCTCCAGCGCGGCGTCTTTCTCGATGTGCTTGCGGTACTCGTCGAGCGTGGTCGCGCCGACCAGCCGCAGTTCACCGCGGGCCAGCATCGGCTTGATCATGTTGCCGGCGTCCATCGCGCCCTCGCCGGTTGCGCCGGCACCGACGATGGTGTGCAACTCGTCGATGAACGTGATGATCTGCCCGGCCGAGTTCTTGATGTCGTCGAGCACAGCCTTGAGCCGTTCCTCGAACTCGCCGCGGTACTTCGAGCCGGCGACCATCGAGCCGAGGTCGAGCGCGACGATGGTCTTGTCGCGCAGGCTTTCCGGCACATCGCCGTCGACGATGCGCTGGGCCAGACCTTCCACGATGGCAGTCTTGCCTACGCCCGGCTCGCCGATCAGTACCGGGTTGTTCTTCGTGCGACGGGAAAGTACCTGCACGACGCGGCGAATTTCGTTGTCCCGCCCAATAACTGGGTCAAGTTTGCCTTCGCGGGCGCTGGCGGTCAGGTCGGTGGAGTACTTCTCCAGTGCCTGATAGGTGGCCTCGGGGTCGGCGCTGGTGACCCGTGCGCTGCCGCGGACTTTGACGAACGCCTCCCGCAAAGCCTCCGGGGACGCGCCGTGGCCGGTCAGCAGTTTGGCGACCTCGGAGTCGCCGGTGGCCAGCCCGACCATCAGGTGCTCGGTCGAGACATATTCGTCGTCCATCTCGGTGGCCAGCTGCTGCGCGGTGGTGATGGCAGCCAGCGATTCGCGCGACAGCTGCGGTTGCGAGCTGGCGCCGCTGGCCTGCGGCAGCCGATCCAAAATCCGCTGCGCCTCGGCGCGGATGGTGGCGGGCTCGACGCCGACAGCCTCCAGCAGCGGCGCGGCGATCCCGTCGTTTTGGGTCAGCAGCGCCAACAGCAGATGGGCAGGCCTGATCTCCGGATTGCCGGCCGCGGAGGCCGCTTGCAGGGCCGACGTCAGGGCCGCCTGCGTCTTGGTTGTCGGGTTAAAAGAGTCCACGACACCTCCGTTCGGGGTCGAAAGGGCCTAAAGGGGCCTGCTAAAAATGCTTGTCGCGTTGTTCAACGTCGTCAAGGTTGAGTCTGTTCCGCTCAACTCTAACGGATTGCGTTCAGCCGGTCGATCGGAGACTTATTCGAACGTATGATCGATCGGTGGGCGACCTCGCGTCGATCGGATACAACGGGCAGCCGATCCGCAGCCCGTTTCGAGTGGTGCGCCCGCCCATCACCGTGCTGGTTGACCTGACGGTGCTGTTCCCGCGGGAACCGCACCGCTCGGGGCGCTATCGCCCGAACGGCCTGCAGCTGCACAAGGTGGTCGAGGGCCGGCTGACCTGCTGGGGCATTTGCGAACAGGGCGATTGGTGGGGGCTGGTGACCTATCCGATCGCCTACGGGTCCAGGCGTAAGACCGTCACACACTGGGTCCCGGCCTGGACGCTGCGTCGCAACGATGCGGGCGAGGGACGAGCCCGCTAAGGCGCGGCGCAATCGAAGCGTTAACCGCCCAGTCACGATGACGCGTCCTCCTGCTCGCTGATGTCGTCGAGCACCTCGCCCAACGCGGTCAGCCGCTCGCGCCAGTACCGCTCGTGCGGACTGAGCCACTTCGAGATTTCCTGCAGCGGTCCGGGATTGACTCGGTAGTGGCGAAACCTGCCGTGCTTGTCCTCGGCGACCAATCCGCAGTCCCGCAAGACCTTCAAATGCTCCGACACGCTCGGCCGGGCCATGTCGAAGCGCTCGGCCAGCGCCACCACGGCGCGTTCGCCGCCGAGCAGCATGTCGAGGATGTCGCGACGGGTCGGGTTGGCCAGCGCCGCGAAGACAATGTCGGTGCGGCCGGCCTTGGCACGTGGTGGCATGACGACGATATTAGGTAGGATTCTTCCTACTTGTCAATCCTCGACTCTTGCGCAGCGTTCGTTCGTTACCAAGCAATGCGAAGATGCAGCCCGTGACAGAAAGTTGGGGTTCTGTACTAGCGACGCTGATTCCGCTCGCGCTGGTCGTCGCGGTCTCGCCGTTGTCGGTCATTCCGGCGGTGCTGGTGTTGCAAACGCCGCGGCCAAGGCCGACTGGCCTCGCCTTTCTCGGTGGCTGGCTGCTGGGCCTGGCCGCGCTGACCGCGGTCTTCGTGGTGTCCTCCGACGCGCTCGGCGCGCTGCGCGAGTCGCCGCCTGCCTGGGCGTCCTGGCTGCGCGTCGTTCTCGGGTTGGCGCTCATCGGGTACGGGATCTACGAATGGCTGACCCGGCGCCGACACACCGGGTCACCCAAGTGGATGCGGCCTTTCACAACCCTCACGCCCGCGCGCGCCGGGCTAACCGGGCTGGTGTTGGTTGTGATCAGGGTCGAGGTGCTGACCATGTGCGCCTTAGCTGGTTTGGCGATCGGCGGCAGCGGGCTTGGCATGTCGGCTAACTCGATAATCGCCGCGATCTTTGTCGTCGTCGCCGCATCCACCGTCGCGATCCCGGTCTTGGCGTACGCGGCCGCCGGTGACCGCCTCAACGAACCGATGGCGCGGCTCAAGAACTGGATGGAGCGGAACAATGCCGCGCTGCTGGCGGCGATCCTGATCGTGATCGGTTTGATGGTGCTCCACAACGGCGTTCGCGCGCTGTAACGGGGGCCGCTCAACCCGGCATAAAATCGTCGGGCGTGAGCCTCAACGACCGGAATGCACTGGCGGTACTGCATGCTGCCATCGATCCGGACGACAAGAACGGGCTCATCGGCCGGTTTTACACCCGCTGGTTTTCCCTCGACGTCTCGCCACGCGACCTGTTCCCGCCGGACATGGCCAACCAGCGGGCCGCCTTCGCCCATGCGCTGAATTGGGTGTACGGCGAACTGGTCGCCCAGCGCGCCGAAGAGCCGGTGGCGTTTTTGGCTCAGCTGGGCCGCGACCATCGCAAATACGGCGTGCTCCCCGAGCATTACGAGACGTTACGGCAGGCGCTGCACGCGACCCTGCGAGACGAACTGGGCGAGGCCTGGACCGACGCCGTCGACGCGGCCGCCCAGCAGTCGCTGAACCTGATCACCGGGCTGATGAGCGGCGCCGCCGACGCCGAGCAGGGGCCGGCCTGGTGGGACGGCACGGTGATCGAACACCTGCGAATCTCCCGCGACCTGGCCGTGATTCGGCTGCAGCTGGACCGCCCGATGCCCTACCACGCCGGCCAGTACGTCAACGTCGCCGTGCCGCAGTGCCCGCGACGGTGGAGATATCTCACGCCGGCCATCCCATCGGATGACAGCGGCGCCATCGAGTTCCACGTCCGGGCGGTCTCGGGCGGCATGGTCAGCAACGCCATCGTCCACGAGACCCAGCCCGGCGACCGGTGGCGACTGTCCAGCCCGCACGGCGGCCTGCAGGTCGACCGCGACGCTGGCGATGTGCTGATGGTGGCCGGCAGCACCGGGCTGGCGCCACTGCGCTCGATCGTCATGGACCTCACCCGCTGGGGTGTGAACCCGCGGGTGCACATGTTCTTCGGCGGCCGCTACCCGTGCGAGCTCTACGACCTGCCCACCTTGTGGCAGATCGCCGCACACAATCCCTGGCTGTCGGTCACGCCGGTCTCCGAGCACAGCGCCGACCCCGCCTGGGCCGCCGACTATCCCGACGTGACCCCGCCGCGCGGACTGCATCTGCGCCAGACCGGCAAGCTGATGGACGTCGTCACCAAATACGGCGGCTGGGGGGACCGGCAGATCCTGATCTGCGGCGGACCGGAGATGGTGCGCGCCACCAAGGCGGCGCTGATCGCCAAAGGGGCGCCGCCGGAACGCATCCAGCACGACCCGCTGTACAGCTAACCTTGGCTCGTGCACATCGTCGCGCTGCGGGACCCGTCGTCCAATCTGGAGGCCCAGTTCGTACCGGACGCCGGAATGATCGGCGTTTCATTGACCGACTCGGGCGTTGAACTGTTCGGCCAGCGCGGCGGCCTGGATGCCTACGTGGCCGACGGCAAGACGATGGGCATCCCGATCCTGTACCCATGGGCAAATCGGCTGGGCGCCAACACTTATACGGCGGAGGGCACGACGGTCACGCTGACTCCCGGGCATAACGGGGTACGAACCGATCCTAACGGACTGCCGATCCACGGCGTGCTCGCCGCTTATCCGCGATGGCGGGTGACGCATCAGTCCCCGAGCGAGCTCGTCGCCGAAGTGGACTTCGGCGACGACCAGGACTTGTTGGCCAGCTTTCCGTTTCCGCATCGGCTGGCCCTGACGGTCCGGCTCTCCGCGCGGTCCTTGACGATACGCACCGCCGTGACTCCCAGCACTAGCCAGGCGGTGCCGCTGTGTTTCGGCTTCCACCCCTACCTGCAGCTGCCCGGCGTGTCCCGCGACCAGTGGGTCATCGAGACCCCGGCATTGCGGCGACTGAGCCTTGACGAGCGGGGATTGCCCACTGGTGAGACGACGACGCAACCGGCCCTGACCGAACAGTTGGGCGACAAGGGTTTTGACGACGGCTATGACGAGGTTGCGGACGGCGCGGTGTTCGCGGTGTCCGGCGGCGGCCGCCGTGTCGAGGTGCACTTCGAGCAGGGGTATCCGGCGGCGCAGATCTTCGCGCCGCCAACTGAAGATCTGGTGTGCTTCGAGCCGATGACGGCGCCCACCGATGCGCTGCGCCGTGGCGGATATCGGTCAGCGAGCCCCGGCGAGTCGGCGGTGGCGATGTTCTCAATCCGGGCTTAGCCCCCGCGTTCACGCGGTGCGGCTAAACGGGAGGAGGAAGCGCAACTTCTCACCTAATTTGTCTCGTGTCAGTTAGCGCGAACATTCGTCTAAGCGCAGGCACCCTTAGCAAATCCCGGGCAGGAGGTGCTCCATACGGCGCCCGTCGTCGAACACACCCTCGTTGATGGCGTCACGGATAGCGACCGTGACCGTGGCCAGCGCACAGGTTGTCGATCTCGGTGTTGGTCTGCTTGATGTGCTGCTCATAATCACCGTCGGCCGGCGCGTCAACTCTCCCTGCCTCGCGCCGATGACCGAAGAGCGCCGCCTTAACGGCGTTTACAACCTGTCCATCTCGCGTCCCATGCGGGCGCTCTCAATGTAGTACATACGGCGCGCCACATTCTGCTGTCGCCGTGAGGGTGTTTCGGTCGTTGAGGTCGCGAAGACCCGGCCCAGCGCAGCCATCAGCCCGTTCCCGGGCCGCGACGCCGCAGCGGCCGCGGTGCCGAACATCACCTGCTGCTCGGTGACCAGAACTTCAGCGGAGGCTGGCTTCACCGGCGGCACTGCGGACGGTGTCGTGGGCGTCGGGTTTTGGGTGGCATGCTCCACCACAGGGGGCGGTGGCGGTGAGTTCAGGGTTTCACTTGTTTGCATGGCAATCGCCTCCTAAGTTGGGTTGGCTAATCGGTGACGCCTGCTGGCGCTGACGTTTGTGCGTTCGGTGCGTGTCAACGCGTTTTGTCGACGCCTCCTTCTCCTCCAGCGTGGGGTGGGCTGTTGCTGCCTAACATCGGCGAATATGCGTATCTCGCCGCCCGCGACCTGCGTAATTTTGAGCTGCATAGCGCAGGTGGCGCGGGCCCACTAACGGCATCAGCCGTGGCAGGCCGCTTGTTGTGCGAGCTGGACGCGGGAGGTGACGCCGAGCTTGGCGTAGATGTGGGTGAGGTGGGTTTGCACAGTGCGCGGCGAAACGAAAAGCCGCGCTGCGACGTCTCTGCTGGTCAGTCCTTCCGCGACGAGCCGCACCACGTCGCGCTCGCTCGGTGTGAGGGATGGCCAGCCGCTGACGGGGCGCTTGCGGCCAGTGTGGCCGCGCAGTGCGTACGCGATCGCTTCGTCGGTGGACAGCGCGGCCCCTTCGTCCCATGCGCGGTCTAACTCGTCCCGCTCCAGCGCGTTTCGCACCGTCGCCACCCAGCGTTCGTACCCCGCGTCGTAAATCTTGAAGCGCACGAGGCCGGTGCGGTTGCGGATCGCCTCCGCCGCACCGAACATGCGCGCCGCCTCCCGCTGGCTGCCGGCATCGGCGGCCACCCCGGCGAGGCATTCGAGGATGTCGGGGACCGCCAGCAGCGCCTGCACCTCCGCGGCGCACGCGAGCCCGGCGCGGGCGTGGCGTTCGGCCAGCTCCGGGTCCCCCTCAGCGATCGCGATGCGAGCGCGTGTGGCCAGCGCCACCGCCAGGTGCCCCCCGCTCATTGCCGACACGGCAATATCCGCCCACTCACGTGCCGCGGTGAGATCACCACGGGCCAGTGCGACCTGCGCCAGTGAATTGATGTCGTACAACGCGAATTCCTGCGGAGCACCCAGCCGCTTGCGGGCCGCCGCGCTCGCTTCCGCCGCCGCCGCGACATCACCTGCGGCCAGGGCCGCCGTGGCCAGCGCGGCATAGCCGTAACCCTCGCTGTAGCCCCCGAATTGTTCGGCTGCCTCGACGGCCGCTTCGGCGGTCGACCGCGCCTGGCCCGCCTCACCGTGGTAGGCCAGCGCGTGGCCCAGATTGACCCGGCCGCACCACCTGAAGAGGAGATCGTGAGCCGCGTCGGCCTCTTCCGTCACCTCGCGTAACTCGGCGATCGCGGTTCTCACGTCGCCGTTCATCATGCGTGCCGAGCCGAGACACCAGCGGCATTCACGGGAATGCAAACGGGCGCCTATGGCGTCGGCGAGGTCACGCCCTTCCTCGCCAGCCATTCGTGTCGCGCCAGCATCGCCTGCGGCGTGGGCCGCGAACGCCTGCCAGGACAGGATCTGGCACAGCAGGAACCCGTCTCCCAGTGCCCGCGCGATCTCCATCGCCTCCGCGAAGTAGGGTCGAGCCCCATCGCCGTCATAGGAGGCGATGCTCCCACGCGCGATCAGCGTGCGGACCAGCAAAGCTGGGTCCCCGACTTCGCGTGCGATCGCCAGCGCTTGTTGGACCTGACCGGCATTTTCGCGGATGGCTCGCGACGCATGGAGCACGGCCCTGTTGGCGAGCGCGCGCGCCCGCACCGCGGGCGCCAATTCGACGTGCTGGACGCCCGGGTGGTCGAGAACGCCGTCGAACCAGGCCAATCCCTCGCTAACCCGGCCTCTGATAAGCCACAGTGACTGCAGTGAAGACGCGAGCTGTAGGGCGAGGTCGTGATCGGCGTTGTCGCGGCTGAAGGCGAATGCGGCGCGGAGGTTGTCGATTTCGATTTCGGCCAGCTCGAGCAGCCGCTCGTGACCGGCGGGCGCCGGGGCGTCCAGCTCGGCCGCAAGTGACGTGTAGTGATCACGATGACGCGCACGCACGGCGTTCTGCTCACCGGACTCGCCGAGCTTTTCCAGCGCGTACGCGCGCACGGTTTCCAGGAGCCGGTAGCGCATCCGGGAGCCGTGGGTTTCGGCCATCGCAAGCGACTTGTCGACGAGCATGGTCAGGTGCTCGAGCACCTGGTCGCGGTCAAGCGCACCGGTGGCTCCGACCGCCTGGGCGGCCTCGAGATCGAATCCGCCCATGAACACGGCCAGCCGGCGAAACAAGATCCGCTCGGACTCGCTCAGCAACTCATGCGACCAATCCTCTGAGGCGCGTAACGTCTGGTGGCGATGCACTGCCGTGCGCCCACCGCCGGTCAGCAGCCGGAAGCGGTCTTGAAGACCCTCGAGGATGTCGTTCAGCGATAATGCGCGCACCCGCGCGGCGGCCAATTCGATGGCCAGCGGCATCCCATCAAGATGCCGGCAGATCTCCCGCACGGCGGCAGCGTTGTCGTCGCTGAGGTCGAAATCGGGGCGAACCCGGCGGGCGCGGTCGGTGAACAGTTCGATGGCTTCGTCAGCCAGCGACAGTGAGGGAACTCGCCAGGTGACCTCGCCGGGCACCCCCATCGGTTCGCGGCTGGTCGCCAGCATGGTCAACCCCGGGCATGCGCCGAGCAGGGCAACGATGCGAGGCGCGCAACTGTCGAGCAGGTGCTCACAGTTGTCGAGTACCAACAACATCCGGTGGTCGTCGATGAAACCGGTCAGTGTGTCGAGCATGGAGCGGCCAGGTTGATCGGGTGCACCCAGTGCACGGGCAACAGTCACCGGCACCAGGTGAGGATCGGTCACAGGCGCCAGGTCCACCCACGACACGCCGTCGCAAAACTCGCCGGCCAGCTGGGCCGCGACCTGAACCGCTAAGCGTGTCTTGCCTGCGCCGCCTGTTCCGGTCAGGGTGACGAGTCGATTGTGGGCCAGGATTCGACGCACCTCACAGATCTCGGCATCGCGACCCACGAAACTTGTCAGCTCCGCTGAAAGGGGTTCCTCGGCACAAACATTCAGCGTTTGAATCGGCGGAAACTCGTTGCGAAGGTCGGGGTGGCAAACCTGCACCACCCGTTCCGGACGCGAGAGATCCGGCAAGCGGTGCCTGCCGAGATCCATTAGCCACACATCAGCGGGGAGCCGGTCGGCTGCCACATCTTGGGTCGTGCCCGACAGCACGATCTGGCCGCCGTGCGCCAAGTCGCGCAGGCGCGCGGTGCGGTTCATCGTTGGACCCAAGTAGTTGCCGTCGTTGAGCAGCTGCACCTCGCCGGTGTGCAAGCCGATGCGCAGCCGGATCGGCGCCGGCAGCGCCATCCGCTGCAACTCCACAGCGCAGGCCAGCGCATCGCTGGCCCGTGTGAAGGCCGCCACGAAGCTGTCGCGCTCGCTCCCGTCCACCGGCCGCACACCGTGATGGGCGGCCACGATGTCCCACACGGCGTCATCAACTAGCGCAACGGAGCTCATCTGGTCAGGCTCGGCCTGCGGTGGCTGCGATGAGTCCTCGACTTCGGCTGCAAGCAGCGTCACCGTCCCGGTGGGCACAAGCCCGTCGACGTCTCGGCCGCTCTGGTTCGCCGCCGACCTGCCCCCCATGACGCCGTCGTGTTTGCCTATACGCCGTGACCAACGGAGGCTCGACATCGGTGTCATCTCTCTTGGGTCCGTTGCCCGCGCCTGATGGTCGATCCGGTCCGAACCCTGACCGCGGCGCGCGTGCCGCTGTGAAGCCCA
>NZ_DASPSP010000229.1:0-33128 GCF_035623875.1 Mycobacterium sp.
TCACCCACCTCACGTAATGGGCGCACGCTTAGCTCTTGCGACGACCTTCCGCTGCCACGCTAAGACGATCGGCATGCCGATCAGTTCCAGTGCGATAGCTCCGACGAACAGCGGATGCGGGCGTCCGCGCTGCTGCCACGAGCGAAGCCGCGCGAGGCCGCCGACAAACACGGTGCCCAGGGTCAGCGGCAAGACCGGCGAGTCGCTCGCCACACGCGGGAGCTGCGACCAAACAACCGGGCCCACAGCGAGCCAGAAGGTGCTTGCGAACCGGAACTCACTATCCAAAGACGCTGTGGTATCACTCGGGCCGCCTGGGAGCAGGTCAGATCCCGCGAGAACGTCGACAGCTCCCCTGGCGAACGGGATCGTCGCCAATACGGCCAGTGCCACTTGCAGCGCTCGCCGACCGCCGTCCGAAGGAAACGGATCATCCACGAACCTCATCATCCTCTGAGTGAGGCGATTGAGGCGAAGATAAGGGCAATCGAGCGCCGTATGATCCGACTCTCGATGTTCTCGACACAACCCGGATTCTCAGTGAGTTGTCGGAATCCTCAGATCTGACGCAAGGCGTCGACGGTCAGAGATGATATCTGCGAGGCCGGCGTCGAACTCGCGCTTGAGCCACTAGTAACCGCCGAGTGATGCGGCGGGTGGGAGTTAAGTATGCGACTAGCGGGTCGAAGTGTTTTGGTCACAGGTGCTACCGGGGGAATCGGTGGCGCCATCACCCATGACCTGGCGCGGCGCGGCTGTGCCGTCATTGTCACCGGCCGACGGCAGACTCATGTCACGCGATTGGTCACAGAGTTAGGTCCACCGGCCCGCGGTTTGGTCGCCGACCTCACCAAGCCCGAGGAGATTCGCGACCTGCTGGCATCGGCCGATCCAGTGGATGTGCTGGTCGCCAACGCCGGCAGTTGACATGGCACAGGATCTTGCCGAGGTGGGCGATACCGAGCTGGAGGAGGCAATCAGGATCAACCTACTTGCCCCGGCGGCGCTCGCGCGCGCAGCTTCGGGGGCGATGAAAGAGCGCGGCGAGGGGCACATCGTTTTTATCTCCTCGGTGGCTGGACTCGTCGCAACGCCTGGCAATGGATCTGTATACACGGCGACCAAGTGGGGGCTACGTGGGCTCGGGCTGGCACTCCGACAAGAACTCCACGGAACCGGCGTTGGCGTCTCGACGGTGTTTCCCGGCCCGATCCGGGATGCGGGCATGTTCGCCCGGACCGAAGTCGCCCTGCCCCCGGGCACCGGAACTAGCTCCCCCGAGGATGTCGCTCGCGCCGTAGCCCGAGCAATCGAGCGCAATCGCGCCGAGACCACGGTCGCTACGGGCAGCATGCGTCTGAGCGCAGCCCTCGGCGGCGTCGCACCGGTGCTCGTCGGCAATCTCGCCCGTTTGCTAGGAGCCGGGCGCGTACGTACGGCAATGGTTGCCGCGCGAAACCGAGGCTCCAACGACCAGCCAGACGGCTGAAATCGGCTCTATGGCTATAGCCGCCGATTTGCAGGTCGGCTTGATTGGCATTGCGCAAGGCTGTGGAATCGCGGCGGGAGATCATGAGCGGCCCCGGTTTCATCGTCTCGTCGCCGTTCGAACTGGAAACCAGACCGGTTCGAAGCAAAAATTTTTCACGGGAGATCGCCCGCATTTCTTTGAGAACGAGGATTTTATGCGGCGGTTCCGCCGCGCGGCCCACGCGGCGGCACGGTCGAACAGCCCGCACGTGACACCTATTCATCGCTACTTCGAAGTCGAGCGCCGCCTCTACGTCGATATGCGGCTGATCGAGGGCCGCGACCTGCAGACCGTGCAGACCGACGCGCCGCTTGCGGCGCTCACCCGCGAGCGTCAAACTTCCCTGATCAAGGGCGTGGCTTGCGCCCCGAGCGATAAGACCGGGGAGACGCGATGACAGGGTCCACGGCTGGCGGTGAGGCCCCCAGGATCGTGCGGGCGGCCGTCGTGCAGGCTGCGCCTGTGGCGTTTGACCTCGAGGCGACGCTGACGAAGGTTGAGCGCCTGACGGCCGAAAGTGCAGCGGGCGGAGCAGATCTCGTGCTATTCCCGGAAGCGTTTGTGTCGTGCTATCCGCGTGGGCTGACGTTCGGTGCCAGCATTGGGTCGCGGACACCAGAAGGGCGGGCCTGGTTCCGCCGCTATTGGGAATCGTCGATCGACGTCCCTGGCCCCGCTGTCGATCGACTCGGGGCCATCGCCGGCGAACACGGCATTCACCTCGTGATCGGTGTCATCGAGCGCGACGGCGGCACGCTGTACTGCACCGTGCTGTTCTTCTCGCCCTCCGGCGAGTACATGGGTAAGCATCGCAAGCTCGTGCCAACCGCCGCCGAGAGAGTGGTCTGGGGCAGCGGCGATGGCTCCACGTTGCCGGTGTTCGACACGCCCATTGGCAGGCTCGGCGCCGTGATCTGCTGGGAGAATTACATGCCTCTGCTGCGGACCGCGATGTACGCGAAAGGGATCCAGATCTGGTGCGCCCCGACCGCCGATCCCCGCGACAGCTGGATCGCCTCGATGCAACACATCGCGTGCGAGGGACGCTGCTTCGTGCTCTCAGCCGAGCAGTTCGTGCGCCGTGACGATTACCCCGAGGACTATCCAATCGAAGGCGACCACGAGCCGGATGCCGTGCTCTGCCGCGGCGCGTCGGTGATCGTTTCGCCCCTCGGCCACGTCCTCGCCGGACCCGAGCTCTCGGGCGAAGCGATTGTCCGAGCCGATCTCGACCTCGCCCAGATCGCAGAAGGCAAATACGACCTCGACGTCGTCGGCCACTACGCCAGGCCTGACATCTTCCAGCTCTCGGTCAACGAACGCCCGATGCCCACCGTTGTCACCGAGCCCGACGACGACCGCGGCTGGTGAGCCGTCTCGGTTCGCGTTTGGCACGAGGCGTGCGTCCACGAGCTCCAGCCAGGCCGCCGGAGTCGATGCCAGTCGGGTCGTCCGCGGCCGCAGCGAAGTCACCGAAGTGGTATACCGTCACCGCGGCTGCTGCAGGTAAACGGTCAGGTGGCGGATCTTTGCGTGAGCGTCGAACTCGAACACGGTCATCGAGTTCACGATGTGGGCCCGCTGATTACGGACGTGCCGCTCCTCGATCTCGAAGTACACCAGCCCAGCCAGCTCGGAGATGCGCTTGACGGTGGTCTCAAACGTGTCGATTGAACCTGCCCACCGACTCAGCATTTCCGTGTACTGCTGCCAGTCGTGAACTTCGAGGAACGTTCCGATGCGCTCGAAGTCGTCGACCGACGCGAACTCGGCCAGCGGTGCCCAGTCCCGTGGCGTCCGTGCAGTCGGCACCAACTGCTTCATGACTTCCTGATACTGCAAGACCTTCCGCCTCAACGGACCCTGATCACCCATCGGGGTAGCTCCTTGGTCGACCAGCCGGATGCGGGCCGCGAGCTAGGATGTGCGGCAGCTCCTCGGTGGTGAGGATCCCCGGCGCAGAAGCGCAGACGTACGGGATGGCATTGACCAATCCGTTGGCGTTGAAGGCGGGCACGACCGATGCGAGCTCCTCAAGGGGTACCGGGAACGGCATGCTCAGGTCGAGCGGCGCGTCGCCGTGCACCCGCACGCGCCAGCCGGTGGGCTGCAAGCCCCAGTCGGGCTCGGTGTCCATCGCGACGAATCCGTATTGAATGAACCGGATCCGGTCGGTCCCGCGGTTGCGTCCATTGATGATGATCCGCTGTGCCGCAGCGGTACCCGCCAGGATCTCACCAGCTGCAATGTGCAGATCCTCCTTGGCCGCGGCCACTCCGCCTTCGGCGGTCCACTCGTCGATGTTCAAGCCCGCAATATCGGCTAGCACGGTAAGCGCGGGCTGGTACTCGCCGAACAGATGGTTCTTGCGCCGGTCCGGGTCGAAATCCTCCAGCGGTTTCCCGAATCTCATCTGGTCGATCACCATGTGCCGCGACGGCCGCCCGGACAAATCGCCGAACTCCTCGATCTCGATCAAATCGACGCGGCGTTGCACCGAAAGCAGCGCCAGCACAAGGGTTTCGGTGATGAAGCCGGGGTCACTCCCGCTGGCCCACACAGCTGCACCGCCGTGCGCACATGCCTTCAGCACGCGGGCCCGATTGTCGTCGGTCAACCGCGCACCTTTGGCGAACAGATCGGTACAGGTGGTGACGACGCTGGTCCCGGCCTGAAGCAGCGCCACCACGTCGTCGACCAGTTCCTGTTCGCTCAACCCCGCCCGGGTTTGACCGCTCCCGGTTGCGCGCGGCATGTACACGCAGCAATCCGCGTCAAGCGCGAGCACGTTGTCGCGGTTGGTGGTGGCGAGGATTCCGGTGGCAGGCTCACCGCACAATTCACCGGCATCCACGCCGTCCTTGGCCGGGTCGTAGACCAGCACCCCGACGAGTTCGAGGGCCGGGTCACGAATCACTTCGCGGAGTGCACGTTGACCGGTGTTACCTGTGCCCCATTGGATTACCCGATGCGTGGAAGCGCCCATCGATTCCTTTGTCACTCCAGTCGTCGCCAGTTGAGTTGCCGATCGGCAACCGGAACATAGCCGATCGGCAACCGAGCGGTCAAGAGCCGCAATCCATATCTGGTTTGACATCCGGCGCCTCGTCCAGATCCGCTGCGCAACTGTCGCAAACACTGCATGATCGTCGGGTGAGAGTCATTGTCACGGGCGGCAATAGCGGCGTCGGCAGGGCAACCGCCGCGGCACTCGCCGCCACTGGTCACAGCGTCATGATCGCATGTCGCACCATTCCGAAAGCTGAGCAAGCCGCAGCCACCATGGCCGGCGACGTTGAGATAGCCCACCTCGATCTCGCCGATCTGGCCAGCGTGCGCAAGTTCGCCGACTCGGTGGACGGCGTCGACGTGTTGATCAACAACGCTGGCGTGCTGGGTCTGCCGCTGACCCGTACGGCGGACGGATTCGAGGCGCATATGGGCACCAACTACCTCGGCCATTTCGCGTTGACCTGCCTCCTCGGCAACAGGATCAAAGACCGGGTGATCTCGGTGGTCAGCTCGGCATACGCCCTGAGCCGCCTCCACATCGACGACTTGAACTGGCACACCCGCAAGTACTCCAAGTGGGCAGCCTACGGGGAGTCCAAGCTGGCCGTCATGCTCTTCAGCCGCGAACTGGCATGCCGCGGGGTGCGGACGTACATGACCGATCCGGGTGCGACGGATACCGATATCACCCGGGATACCACTGGTGTGCTGCCCTGGGTGCGGGAGCACACCTTCCGCCGGTTTCCCGCACACAGCGCGGCGACGGGCGCGCGGTCCACCATTCAGGCGGTTACCACCGACCTGCCCAGCGGCAGCTATCTCGCGCCCCGGTTCAGCCAGTGGGGCAAGCCGAGGGTGACCAGGCTCCACAAGAAGGCTCGCGACGCCGTGATGGCAGCTCGGTTGTGGGAATTGTCTGTTGAGTTGACCGGCTGCGACTGGCAGGACAGCGACCCGGAGTAGGTTTCGGGCAGGCGGGTGTGGATTCGCATGTGCCGGAGCCGGTTTCGGCAGCAAAGCAGCTAGGCGCCCGCCGGCGCATGGTCGGGGCTAGAGGCGGTCCTTGACTGCGGCGGACAGCCGAGCACCGTCGGCCTTGCCGGCCGCCAGCGCAGTGGCGGCCTTCATCACCAAGCCCATCTGCTTCATACCCGGCCGCTCGCCCAACTGTTCAGCCACCTGCGCGATGGCGGTATCGGCGACGTCGGCCACCTCGGCTTCCGTGAGCGGCGTCGGCAGATACTCGTCAATGACCCGCGCTTCGGCGTGCTCGTTGGCCGCGAGCTCCCCGCGGCCGTTTTGGGTATAGATCTCTGCGGCCTCGCCGCGCTTCCTGGACTCCCTGGCCAACACCTTGAGCACCTCGTCGTCGGAGAGTTCCCGCGCTTCTTTGCCGGAGACCTCCTCGGTCTGAATCGCGGCCAGCAGCATGCGCAGCGTCGCGGTACGCAACTTGTCCTGCGTCTTCATCGCATCAGTCAGATCCGCCCTCAGCCGGGACTTGAGTTCCGCCATGGCTAGAGACGCTACGCGCCGCACCACCTCTAAGCAGCGACACCGCGCGCATTGCGGGACGTTGAGAAATGCGCCGGTGCTCGACACTATGGAGCCATGATCCGCGCCGGCGATGCACAGCGAAGCGATGCGTTGGAGCGGCGCTCATGACCGACGACGGCCCTACCTGGTGAGCGCGCCTCCGCCCGATTACCCGGACTACCCGGAGTACCCCCCGCTCGGTTACCGCCCCCCCGCCTACCCACCGCTGGGCTACCTGGGCTATCCGCCGCCGGGCTACGGCCCACCCCCCACCTATCCGCCGCCGGGTTACGGTCCCTACCCGCCACCGAGCTACCCTGCTGCCCCCGGCTATGCCTTGCCGTCCGGCTACCGCAGTGCGCCACCGCCCGGTTCTGCGACACGCAAGCCGGGGATAATCCCGTTACGGCCATTGAGCCTCAGCGACATCTTCAATGGCGCAGCCGCCTACATCCGGACCAACGTGAAGGCCACCTTGGGGCTGACCGCGATCATCGTGGTGAGTACGCAGATCATCACGTTGATCGCCGCCGCCGGACCCCTGGCTGCTGCGGGCCGGCTAACGACGGCCCCGGCCGACGAACTCACCGGGGGTGACGTGACAGCCTGGCTGCTGGCGGCGGCGCTCGCAGGCCTAGTCGGCTGGCTGGCCGGCGTCCTGCTCAGCGGCATGCTCACCGCCGTCGTGGGCCGGGCGGTGTTCGGCTCAACGATCGGTCCCGGCGAAACCTGGGCCAAGATTCGTGGGCGGCTGACCGCATTGATCGGGCTGGTGGCGCTGGAGTCCGTTGGACTGATAATCCTGAGCGGACTGGTGGGGCTGACCATCGCGGCGGTCGCCGCCGCCGGCAGCGCAGCGGCGGCCATTCTCATCGGGTTGCCCCTGACACTGGCGTCGATGGCGTCGGTGGTCTACTTCTACACAGTGCTGTCGTTTGCACCGGTGCTGATAGTGCTGGAGCGGCTGCCGGTGATCGATGCGATCACGCGATCATTTACGTTGGTTCGCAACAGTTTCTGGCGAATCCTTGGCATCCGAGTCTTGACTTGGGTGGTGGTGGTTTTAATCGCCGGTGCGATCGCCGCGCCGTTCAACTTCGTCGGTCACTTGCTGGTCGCACCCAGTGGCTGGTCGCTTGTCGGCGCGACAGTCGGGGCGGTCGGATCGGCGATCGGCCGGATCCTCACTGCCCCATTCAGCGCCGGCGTCGTTGCCCTGCTCTACACCGACCGTCGGATCCGCGCCGAGGCATTCGATCTGGTCTTGCAGACCGGTGCCGCCGGCGGTCCTGCGCGCATGCAGCCAGCGGCCTCCACCGACTATCTCTGGCTCACCCGGCCGGAGTAGGGACGAGCCGAGAATGTCCGCCATCGACGTTGACCGCGACACCGCACACCAGGCCGCCCAACGCGAACTCGACAAACCGATCTACCCCAAGGGCTCACTGACCCAGCGGCTACACGAATGGATCCATGACTTGCTCTTTCGCCTTATCGAAAAAGGCTCTTCCCTACCCGGCGGATGGTTCACCCTCAGCGTGCTGTTCACCTTGCTGATTGTCGCGATAATGATCGCCATCCGAGTCGCCCGGCGCACCATCCGCACGCGTCGCGGTGGCGACCATCAGCTATTCGATACCGCTCAGCTAAGCGCCGACCAACATCGCGCAGTTGCGGAACGCTTTGCCGCCGAAGGCAATTGGACCGCAGCAATTCGACATCGGCTGCGTGCGGTGGCCCGCGGTCTCGAGGAAGCCCGGGTCCTGGGCCCGGCTCCCGGCCGCACCGCCAACGAGCTGGCCCACGATGCCGGCGAACGCCTACCCCACCTGGCGCCTGAATTATCCCAAGCGGCAACCGCTTTCAATGATGTCACCTACGGCCAAAGACCGGGAACACCGGCTGCCTACCAGATGATTGTCGATCTTGATGACCACCTGCGATTCCGGTCCGCCGCCGGCCGACCGGCGCTGGATCAGCCCGTCACCGTCAACTCATGGGCCCCGGTTCGGTGACCGTCACCGACGAGGCCACCCGGGTGCGCCAGCGGCGATCATGGCGTTGGGCGCTACTCGTGCTGGCCGCCGTCTGCGGCGTCGCCGCGATCGGCACCTACCTGACTGCACCACGTCCGGGAGGACGGATGGACGCGGCCTCGACCGGACCCGAGGGCGCGCACGCGTTGGTCACGCTGCTGCGAGACCGTGGTATCACCGTGGTGGTCGCCACCAGTGTCGTCGATGCGGAAAACGCAACGCGCCCCGGAACGCTGCTGCTGTTCGCCCAGAGCCAGCGCGTCACAAGCGATTCACCGCTTCGGCGGCTGGCCGCTACTCCGGGCGATCGGCTGCTGGTAGAGCCGACCTCGCACGCCCGCGCCGCCATCGCCCCCGGTATCCGCAGCGGCGCCAGCCTGCTCGACGCCAAGCCGAATTGCACGCTGCGCGAGGCGGAGCGGGCGGGGTCGGTGGATTTCGGGCCATCCAACACCTTTCATGCCGTCGATGACCGGGCGGTCACCAGCTGCTATGGCGGAGCGTTGGTCCGTTATCGCGACGGCGAACGCACGGTGACAGTGGTCGGCAGTACCGACTTCATGACCAACGCAGGCCTCTTGCACGCCGGCAACGCCGCGCTGGCAATGAACCTCGCCGGCCAGCACACCCGCCTGGTGTGGTACGCACCGCAGCGGATCGAAGGCGAATCATCAGGTTCGACGACGATCTTCGGTCTCATCCCAGATAACGTCATCTGGATGGTCCTGCAACTGTGGCTGGCAGTGCTACTGATCGCTGTGTGGAAGGGTCGTCGAATCGGTCCGCTGGTCGCCGAGGAACTTCCCGTCGTAGTACGCGCGTCGGAAACGGTCGAGGGCCGCGGCCGCTTATACCGATCGCGGCGGGCCCGCGATCGCGCGGCGCAAGCATTGCGCGCTGCGACACTGCAGCGACTGCTGCCCCGGCTCGGGCTAGGTACGGACACATCGGCGCCAGCGGTGGTGATCGCCGTCGCGCAACGCAGTAGATCTCACGAAGAGTCGGTGCGGCATATATTGTTTGGCCCGTCGCCGGCCTCCGATGCCGACCTGGTACAGCTTGCCCGCGCACTTGACGATATCGAAAGGCAGGTCGCACAAACATGACTCGCCCGCGTTCCACCTCCGCTCAGCCGCCGGTGGCGGAATCGGCGCGTCATGCGTTACTGGCGTTGCGCAGCGAGATCGGCAAGGCCGTCGTCGGCCAGGACGCGGTGATCACCGGGTTGGTGATCGCCTTGTTATGCCGCGGCCACGTATTGCTCGAAGGTGTTCCAGGCGTGGCGAAGACGCTGCTGGTGCGTTCGCTGGCCGCGGCACTCCGACTGGAATTCAAGCGGGTCCAGTTCACGCCGGACCTGATGCCCGGCGACGTCACCGGATCGCTGGTCTACGACACTCGCACGGCTGCGTTCGTCTTCCGAAGCGGTCCGGTCTTCACCAATCTCATGTTGGCGGACGAAATCAACCGCACGCCACCGAAGACCCAAGCGGCCTTGCTGGAGGCGATGGAAGAGCGCCAAGTCAGCGTGGATGGCGAACCGAGAGCGCTACCCGACCCGTTTATCGTCGCGGCGACGCAAAACCCGATCGAATACGAAGGCACGTACCAGTTGCCCGAGGCGCAATTAGACCGGTTCCTGCTCAAACTGAATGTGCCGATGCCGCCACGCGACGCCGAAATTGCCATCCTCGACCGGCATGCGCACGGCTTTGATCCACGCGACTTGTCGGCGATCCGACCCGTGGCCGGGCCGACCGACCTGGCAGCGGGCCGCGATGCGGTGCGCCGGGTACTTGTCGCCGACGAGGTGCTCGGGTACATCGTCGACATCGTCAGCGCCACCCGCCACTCGCCTGCGCTGCAGCTGGGTGTCTCACCGCGCGGTGCAACCGCATTGCTGGCCACCGCGCGGTCGTGGTCATGGCTTTCCGGACGCAATTACGTCACGCCCGACGACGTGAAGGCCATGGCCCGGCCAACGCTGCGGCACCGGGTGATTCTCCGGCCGGAAGCCGAGCTGGAGGGTGCCACGCCCGATGGCGTGCTCGACGGCATTTTGGCTTCGGTCCCGGTGCCACGCTAGTGATCCTGACCGGGCGCACCGGGCTGATTGCACTCATCTGCATCCTGCCAATTGTGCTATCACCCTGGCCAGCAACGTCTTTCGTCGCGCTACTGGCGGCGCTGGCCGTCGGGGTCATCGCTGATGCCGGTTTGGCCGCGAGCCCGTCCCAATTGCAGTACACCCGCATGCACAACGGCGCCAGTGGCTCGGTGCGGCTCGGCGAACCGGTGAACGCCAGTCTGCTGATCCACAATGGGGGCCGGCGCCGGTTCCGCGGACAGGTTCGCGATGCCTGGGCTCCCAGCGCGCGCGCCGAACCGGCTACCCACTCCGTCGACATCGCCGCCGGTCAGCTGCGGCGTGTGGACACCTGCCTACGCCCCGTCCGCCGCGGTGATCAGCGCTCGGCGGTCGTCACCGCACGGTCTATCGGCCCGCTGGGAATGGCGGGACGGCAGAGGACGCGTCCGGTGCCTGGCCAAGTTCGGGTGCTGCCGCTGTTCTTGTCGCGCAAGCATCTGCCGTCCCGGCTGGCCAAACTCCGGGAGATCGACGGGCTACTGCCGACCCTGACTCGGGGGCAGGGCACCGAATTCGACTCGCTGCGAGAGTATGTCGTCGGTGACGATGTCCGCTCGATCGACTGGCGGGCCACCGCCCGGCGGGCCGACGTCGTGGTGCGGACCTGGCGGCCTGAACGTGACCGGCGGGTCGTCATCGTACTCGACACCGGACGCACGGCTGCCGGTCGTGTTGGTGTCGATCCGACGGCCAGCGATCCAACCGGTTGGCCCCGGCTCGATTGGTCGATGGATGCTGCTCTGCTGCTGGCAGCGCTCGCTTCGCGAGCCGGTGACCATGTCGACTTCTTGGCGCATGACCGGGTGACCCGCGCCAGCGTGTTCGGCGCGTCACGAACCGAGCTACTGGCCCGGCTGGTCGATGCGCTGGCTCCGTTACAACCGGCGCTCGTCGAATCCGATTCTACCGCAATGGTTTCAGCTATCGTCCGGCGAACACGGCGACGCGCGCTGGTAGTGCTGCTGACCGACCTCAATGCCAGCGCCCTCGACGAGGGGCTGCTGCCGGTACTGCCCCAGCTCTCGGCCAAGCATCGGGTGATCATCGCCGCGGTGGCCGACCCGCGCGTCGACCAACTGGCCGCCGGGCGCGCGGATGCGGCCGCGGTGTACGACGCGGCGGCCGCCGAACATTCTCGAAACGACCGGCACACAATCGCCTCACGGCTTCGGCACGCCGGCGTGGACGTGATCGACGCTCCGCCCACCGAACTCGCGCCGGCGCTGGCTGACCGTTACCTGGCGATGAAAGCCACCGGCCGGCTCTAACTCAGCGGGTTGGCACAACGTCCGGCGCATCGGCGATGTCGCCGGTTTCGCCCGCCCGAACCGCCCGGCGGCCGAAGTACACGATGTAAATCAAAAACCCTGCCTCGAAGAGGATTCCGATGCCGATCCGCAGAAATGTCGGTAACGGCGACGGGGTGATCAACGCCTCGATGGCACCCGAGACGAGTAGCACCACAACCAATCCCACGGCGACGGCGACGACGGCACGGCCTTGCTCGGCAAGCACCTCTCCTCGCGGGCGATCACCCGGCGAGATCACGGACCACCCCAGTCGCATTCCGGCGGCAGCCGCCAGAAAGACCGCGGTCAACTCCAGCAGGCCATGCGGAATCAGCAATCCCAGCATGACGTCGCCCTTCCCGGCCTGAAGCATCAGACCGGCCACGACTCCGAGGTTGGCGGCGTTGGCGAACAACACGAACGGGATCGGCACACCCAGCACCACGGAGAACGCAATGCACTTCGCGGCCACCCAGGAATTGTTGACCCAGACGTGCAGCCCGAACGCGACGGCGGAGTGCTCACTGTAGTACGAGGCGAAGTCATGGTTGACCAATTCATCGATGTCGCTTGGTGTTCCGATCATGGACTGGACTTCCGCGCTGCCGATTACCCACACTGCGATGACCGCCGCGACGGCGAAGAACACTACCGCCGTCGCCAGCCACCACCGCCAGGCACGGTAGGCCACCACCGGAAATGACACGGTCCAAAACCGGGTGAATTCACTGGACAGCGGGGCGTGGGCACCGGTGACCGCGGCTCGGGCACGCGCCACCAAACTCGAAAGGCTGCCTACCAAGGCTGAATCGGAGGACCCCGAGCGCAGCATCGACAAGTGCGTCGACACCCGCTGATAGAGCTCGACGAGTTCGTCGATCTCGGCGCCGCTCAACTGCCGGCGCTTTCCCACCAATCGGTCGAGGCGATCCCAGGTGTCGCGGTGCGCAAGCACGAACGCGTCGACGTCCACCACTGGGAGCCTAGCGGCGATCGCAAACTCGGCGCAGCCGAGTGCAGCGGGTCGCCGCCGGAGGCCAGCCGGGTAGCGTTCGCAGTATGCCGCACGTGGTGACCGGAGACGCGGTAGTGCTCGACGTGCCGATCGCGCAACTGCCGGTGCGGGCGGTCGGCGCGCTGATCGACATCGCCGTCATCGTCATCGGCTATCTGTTGGCACTGACGTTGTGGGCAGCCGCGCTGACCCAGTTCGACGAGGCCGTGACCGCCGCGATCATGATCATCTTCACCGTGCTTGTGTTCGTCGGCTACCCCCTCGTCTTCGAAACCGCAACGCGGGGTCGCTCGGTGGGCAAGATGGTGATGGGACTGCGGGTGGTGTCGGAGGACGGCGGCCCGGAGCGCTTCCGCCAGGCGCTGTTTCGCGCACTGGCCTCGGTCGTCGAGATCTGGATGTTACTGGGAAGCCCAGCGGTGATGTGCAGCATGCTCTCGCCAAAAGCCAAACGGATCGGCGACATCTTCGCGGGCACGGTGGTAATCAGTGAACGTGGGCCGAAATTGGGCCCACCGCCGTTGATGCCACCGCCGTTGGCCTGGTGGGCTGCATCGCTGCAGCTGTCCGGGCTGAGCGCTGAGCAAGCCGAAGTGGCGCGCCAATTCCTGTCCCGTGCACCGGAACTCGACCCGCGGCTGCGCGATCAGATGGCCTACCGGATCGCCAGTGACGTGCTGAGTTGCGTCGCCCCTCCGCCGCCGCCCGGGACCCCGCCGCAACTCGCCCTGGCCGCGGTGCTGGCCGAACGACACCGCCGGGAGCTCACACGGTTACGGCCCAACGGGTACATCGCGTGGCCACCCGCCGGGCCTCCTCCTTGGCTGCCGCCCGATCCGCCATCGGCCGGCGGCTTGTCGCCGCCCCGCTAGAAGCATCGACCTTCACGTGACGGCTTTCTCCGTTCATCACTGCTGCGCTACCCGCTGCTTCGAGCCACAAATCCCAGGTCACAAGGGCCGCCGCAAACCCAACGTTGCATCACGATAGTTTTCGATATATCGTCATCGTATCGGTAGTGCATCCGACGCTACCTTTCCAGAAACGAGATGACATATGAACAACCCATTCCCCCATGCAGAAGGGGCGTTCCCCGGGGGCCCCGGCGCGCAGGGCTTTGGCCCCCATGGCTTCCATCCTCATGCACGGCGTGCACTGCATGAACAGCGCAGGCAGGCCCGTCGCGAGTTCCGCGACTATGTTCGCGGTCACGACGCCGGCCAGGACGGGCCGTTCGGCCCGGGATTCGGACCCGGTTTCGGCCGGGGTTTCGGACCCGGCGGATTCGGCTTCGGCTTCGGCCCCGGCCCGCGCGGCAGACGGCGTGGCGGACCCGGGCGGCGCGGCCGCCGCGGCGACGTCCGCGCCGCCATCCTGGTGCTGCTGGCCGAGCGCCCGATGCACGGCTACGAGATGATCCAGGAGGTCGCCGAGCGCAGCCAGGACCTGTGGCGACCCAGTCCAGGGTCGGTCTACCCGACCCTGCAACTACTGGTCGACGAGGGGCTGATTACCGGCTCGGAAACCGAGGGCAGCAAAAAGCTCTTCGAGTTGACCGATGCCGGCAAAGCTGCCGCGGAGAAGGTCGAGACGCCACCGTGGGACGAGATCGCCGACGGTGTCGATCCAGCCCATCTGAACCTGCGGGCGGCCGTCGGGCAACTGTTTGGCGCCGTGGCGCAATCGGCTCATACCGCAACTGCTGAGCAGCAGCAACGCATCATCGATATCGTCAACAACGCTCGTCGCGAGATCTACACGATCCTCGGCGAAGACGACTGATCGTGCTGCGACGGTGGGGGCCAGCCCGTTCTGGTTCCCGCCGGAGCTTTCCTTCGCACGTCAGCCACCGAAATCAGGACACCTCAACCCAATCCAGGGTGCGCTGCACCGCTTTGCGCCAGCCTGCGTATCCCGCGGCGCGCTCGTCATCGCTCCACTGCGGCGTCCACCGCTTGCCCTCCTGCCAGTTAGTCCGCAGGTCGTTCGGGTCGGCCCAGTAGCCGACTGCCAGGCCCGCCGCGTACGCCGCGCCCAACGCAGTGGTCTCCGCGACCACCGGCCGCACCACGTCGACACCCAGCACGTCGGCCTGGATCTGCATGCACAACTCGTTGGCGGTGATCCCGCCATCGACCTTCAGCACCTCAAGGCGCACACCCGAATCGGCTTGCATCGCGTCGACCACGTCGCGGCTCTGATAACAGATCGACTCCAACGTGGCGCGGGCCAGGTGCGCGTTGGTGTTGTAACGCGACAGCCCGACGATCGCGCCACGGGCATCGGAACGCCAATACGGCGCGAACAAGCCGGAAAACGCCGGCACGAAGTACACCCCGCCGTTGTCATCGACCTGGCGGGCCAATGCCTCACTCTGCGCAGCCCCGCTGATGATGCCCAACTGGTCGCGTAGCCATTGCACCGCCGAACCGGTCACCGCGATCGAACCCTCAAGCGCGTAAACGGGTTTCGCGTCGCCGAATTGATAGCACACCGTCGTCAACAGACCGTTGCGGGACCGCACAATCTGCTCGCCGGTGTTGAGCAGCAGAAAATTGCCGGTGCCGTAGGTGTTCTTGGCCTCTCCGGGGTCCAGGCATACCTGGCCGACCATCGCCGCGTGCTGATCACCGAGAATCCCGGTGATCGGCACCTCACCGCCGAGCGGTCCGGCATCCAGCGTGACGCCGTAGGGCTGGCATGGCGACGACGCCGCGATCGACGGCAACATCGCGCGGGGGACGTCGAAAAAAGACAGCAACTCGTCGTCCCAGTCCAGCGTCTCTAGATCCATCAGCATGGTCCTACTGGCGTTGGTGACATCGGTGACATGCACGCCGCCGCGGGGACCGCCGGTCAGATTCCACAACAGCCAGCTGTCCGCGGTGCCGAAGACCGCCTCACCGCGCTCCGCTGCTGCCCGCACCCCTTCGACGTTCTCCAAAATCCATTGCAGTTTGCCGCCGGAGAAATACGTCGCCGGCTGCAGACCGGCTTTACGCCGGATCACGTCGCCGCGGCCATCGCGGTCCAGTGCCGACGCGATGCGGTCGGTGCGGGTGTCCTGCCAGACGATCGCATTACAGTAAGGTCGGCCGGTATGCCGGTTCCACACCAGTGTCGTCTCCCGCTGATTCGTGATCCCCAGCGCGACAATGTCTTTCGATGATAGATTGGTCGCATTGAGCGCCGACATCAGCGCCGAGGTGGTGCGCTCCCAGATCTCGATCGGATTGTGCTCGACCCAGCCGGCGTGTGGCAGAAGCTGCTCATGCTCAAGCTGATGGCGGCCTACCTCGGTGCCGTCGTGGTCGAAAATCATGCACCGGGTGCTGGTGGTGCCCTGGTCGATCGAAGCGACGAACTCGGCCAATTGCTCTC
Organism: Mycobacterium sp.; assembly: GCF_035623875.1. Lineage (GTDB taxonomy): Bacteria > Actinomycetota > Actinomycetes > Mycobacteriales > Mycobacteriaceae > Mycobacterium. The sequence goes on from NZ_DASPSP010000229.1 coordinate 15,950, forward strand.
CTCCGCAGGATGGCGGCGATCATTGCCTATAACTGTCCATGATGGTCTACCGGGCAGCGAGATCATCGACATTGAGACCATCTCGACGTCTTGACGGCCGTCGCAGCTGGCCCGACACGATGGCCCGCCGCTTGCGCAGCTCTCCGTAAACCGGTTGCATCGGCGATGTGGGCGAAGAGGTCGAGCGGACCGCCTATGACCGTGTGCACCGGCAGGAGTACCGGCGCAAGGTGCAGTTATGTCTGGACGTCTTCGAAACCATGCTTTCCCAGTCAAGCTTCGAGTTCGAGCGCCCACTTACCGGGATGGAAATCGAATGCAACCTGGTCGATGACGACTACCAGCCGGCGATGTCGAATCAAGACGTGCTGGCCGCCATCGCTGACCCGGCGTATCAGACCGAATTAGGTGCCTACAATATCGAATTCAACGTGCCGCCGCGACCGCTGGCGGGCCACACCGGGGTTGAGTTGGAAGCCGAGGTGCGAGCCAGTCTGAACGCCGCCGAGACCAAGGCCAACGCCGGGGGCGCCCACATTGTGATGATCGGAATCCTGCCGACGCTGATGCCCGAGCACCTCACCGGGGAATGGATGAGTCACTCGAGCCGATATGCGGCCCTCAACGACTCCATCTTCAACGCCCGCGGCGAAGACATCCAGATCGACATCAGCGGACCGGAGCCACTCAGTTTGAACTCCGCATCGATCGCCCCCGAATCGGCTTGCACCAGTATGCAGTTGCACCTGCAAGTGTCGCCCGCTGATTTCGCCAACAACTGGAACGCCGCGCAGGTGTTGGCCGGACCGCAGTTGGCGCTGGGCGCGAACTCGCCATACTTCTTCGGTCATCAGCTGTGGTCCGAAACCCGCATCGAACTGTTCACGCAGTCCACCGATACCCGGCCCGACGAGCTCAAAACCCAGGGTGTGCGGCCGCGGGTGTGGTTCGGCGAACGCTGGATCACCTCGATCTTCGACTTGTTCGAGGAGAATGTCCGCTACTTCCCGTCATTGCTGCCGGAGGTGTCCGACGAGGATCCGATCGCCGAACTCGCCGCCGGACGCACCCCTCATCTCTCGGAGTTACGCCTGCACAACGGCACGGTATACCGGTGGAATCGACCGGTATACGACGTCGTAAATGGGCGGCCGCACCTGCGGGTGGAGAACCGCGTGCTGCCAGCCGGGCCAACGGTGATCGACATGCTGGCCAACTCGGCCTTCTACTACGGGATGTTGCGGACGCTGTCCGAAGAGGACCGTCCGCTATGGACCAAGATGAGCTTCGCTGCGGCGCAACAGAATTTCGTCGAGGCCGCTCGGCGTGGCATGCAGGCAAACCTGTACTGGCCCGGCTTGGGTGAGGTGACGCCTGAGGAATTGGTGCTCGCAGAACTGTTGCCGATGGCGCACGACGGGCTGAAGCGGTGGGGCGTCGCCAGCGAGGTACGTGATCGCTTCCTCGGCGTCATCGAGGGCCGTGCCCGCACCGGACGCAACGGCACGGTCTGGCAGGTGTCTACCGTGCATGCGCTGCAAGAGAGCGGAATGTCTCGGCCTGCGGCGCTGGCGGAGATGCTGCGGCGTTACTGCGAGCACATGCACACCAACGCGCCGGTGCATACCTGGGACACAGCAGCGAGTTAGGCGCCGAGACCGGCCGCGGCGACCACCGCCCACAGCACTTCGGGGTGTTGGATGTCGCTGTGCGCGCCGCTGAAGGGCGACTGGTTTGCGCAGATGACGACGTTAGCGTCCAGGCTGTAGAAGCAACCGGCAACCCGGCCGAGCAGATGTAGATGACCATGGTCATCGTTCTCTCCGTTGATAGCGTTGACATTTCATCGTCGCCGTTGCCTACTTCCCAGTTTGGCCGAGCGCATCGGCACCGACGGAAGAAAGGTACTGCGGAGCACACCCATTCGCATGAGTAACGGACTAGCTATTCCTGAGGCTCGTCCGAATTGCGCACAGGCGTAAATGAGGTAGTTGGCTACTCTATCCGGCACCCGGTACCACCCGTGAGCATGCTTTTCATCAGCAACTGCTGAGGGACATGGGAGTGTGCGATGGCGAAGATCGGTGACCACGCCGTGGTTCTGGGTGCGAGCATGGCCGGACTGCTCGCCGCCCGGACATTGTCCGACTTTTTCGAGAAGGTCACGCTAGTGGAACGCGATGTGCTGCCCGACGACGCCGCGAACCGCCGGGGGGTGCCGCAGGGACACCTGCACGCGCTGCTCGCACGGGGCTCGCAGGTGCTGGAGGAGCTCTTCCCCGGACTGCTCGACGAGCTGGTCACCGACGGCGTGCCCTATTTCGACGGCCGCGATTTGTCGAAGGTCTACTACAGCCTGGGCGGACACCAAGCGATAAGGACCGGTTCGGCCGAGTCGTTTACCGGCTATGCGTCAAGCAGGCCTTTCCTGGAGTGCTTCGTCCGGCGCCGGGTCCTGGCCATCGCCAATGTGACGTTGCTGGACGGTCATGACGTCGTCGAACTGACCTTCACACCCGACTGCAAGCTGATCACCGGGGCCCGAATCGCGAACCGGCACAGCGGCATCCAATCAGGGTTGGCTGCTGATCTGGTCGTCGATGCGACGGGCCGCGGCACACACGCACCGGCGTTACTGGAAAACCTGGGTTATGGTCGCCCAACCGAAAGCCACATCAATGTTCACCTGACCTATGCCAGCCAGTTGTTGCGGATCCGGCCCGGCGCCCTACACGAACATACCTTCCTTATCGGTCCCGTTCCGGGCCGACCTACTGGAATGGGCCTTCTGGGCTGTGAACATGACTCATGGCTGTTCACGGTGTTCGGCATCGCGGGTCGCGAGGCTCCTCGTGAGCGCGGCGGAATGTACACATTCGTAGAGGAATTCGCGCCTCCGCAGGCACTCGCGGCGATACGCGATGCGACGCCGATCAGCGAGGTGGTGCGGCACCGCGTGCCGTCCAGCGTGTGGCGTCGCTATGACCTGATGCGGCAATTTCCCTGCGGTTTGCTGGTGGTCGGCGACGCGATCTGCGGCTTCAACCCGATCTACGGTCAGGGCATGTCCGTCGCTGCTCTGGAGGCGCTGGTGCTGCGCGACTGTTTGGCCTGCGGCACAGACGATCTGGGGCGGCGTTTCTTCCGAGCCGCGGCACGATCAATCCGGCAGGCTTGGCAACTGGCCGCCGTCTGCGACCTCGCCCTACCTGAAATCGAGGGCGAACGATCGCTGATAACGGCACTGTTCAGCAGGTATGTGGATCGAGTGCTCACCGCCGCCGCATTCGACCCCGCTGCACTGAATCAGTTCGCCCGCGTCACCTCGCTGGTCGACCCGGCGACCCGGCTACTGCAGCCGAGCATGATGTGGCGCGCTGCATTGGCGAAACACCGCCACCGGCTGTACGAACATCAGACTAACGACCCGACCGGCATGATTGAGAGCTCGGTGATCTGAGAGCGAAGCGACGGCAGGGCTGTTCGGACAGGACATTTTCCATGAGCGGCACGGCCACGGTAGACACCACCGCGATGTAGTCGGTCTTCGACCGAGCGCTGTGCCATTGTTCTTTTTCGCCGAAGACTGTCCGGTGGCCCCCGACAGTGTGTGCCGTGCCCCGTCACGCGATCCCGCTGTGACCGTGGTCGGCGTTGGTGCGGATTACGACGGGGGCAGCGCGGGCCGCGGCTATCTGTTCAAAGAGCGGGTCGCAGGTTTCAGCTAGCTCAGCGTTCGCCCGGACCGGCGCGCAGGATTGCGGCCAAGTCGGCGCGCGACGTGGCCCCCACCCGTTGACACGCGCGATAGATATGTCCCTCCACGGTGCGTACCGACATGACAAGCCGGTCGGCGATGTCGCGGTTGGACAAGCCGGCAATAACCAATTCGATGATCTCGCGCTCGCGAGGAGTCAACGGAACACCCACCCGAGTGCGTAGAGCTGGCGTGCACAGCCCACCGCATGCATCAGCCAGTTCGCGCGCCAACGCTGCCGCGTACATGCCACGTTTGCGCTGTTGGGCGCGGCCAAAGGCTGCGGCCGATTGTGCTGCGACATCAGCCGCCGTGGCGCGATCACCGATCGCCCGGTAGTCATTCGATGCCGCAAGCAGGCCCTCGCCGTCGCAGGATTGCAGCGATTCAGTATGCCGAGCAACGGCATTGGCCAGCGGTAGCGACAGCACGTCGGCGAGCTCCCGAGCTCGCGCGGCCCCGGAGGCGTCGCCCCACTGAGCCGCCGCCTGCAAGCACGCCAGCTCGTGGGTCGGCTGATTCCGCGCACGCGCATCTGTGGCAGCCGCCTGCACAACCGAGACCGCGGCGCTCAGCGATCCGGCGGCGGCCAGCACCCACCCAGTCGACAGACTCAGCGCGGTCTGCATGAACAGGTAGTCTTGCGGCACACCCTTCTGGGCCTCGCTCAGCGCGTGGTTCGCCTGGTCTGGCTGCCCAAGCTTGGCGTGCGCCTCCGCCAGCGCAAAGCAGGTTGCAGGCCGCAATCCTGTTGTTACGCCGTGCCGTTCGACTCCCGCCAGCGCCTCATACAGCAGCTTCACTGCGGCGGGAACACTGCCTCCTACCAGTTCGGCATGGCCCAACAGAAAGGCGAGGTTCGCATACGCGAGCCCGGGAATGTCTCCGGCTGACTCGGCGATCTGTTTGGCGGATTTGATGCCCTCATCGATGCGGCCAGTCAACCGGCACGCGCGCGCGTACACCGCCCCGAACCAGAACCGCATGTGTGACGCTTGAAACGATGTGATGGCACGGTGAAGAGCCTCGTCGACTACTTCGGTGATGTCGTCAACTCGCCCTAGCGCGCCTTCCGCCATGATCAAAGCCACCGATGCCATCATCGCGTGAAAGTCCGGCAACTCAGCGGACTTCATCGCGGTCCGTGCCTTTTCGGCGGCCGTTTCACAGCGCCCCATTGCCGCGTCCACGCAAGCTTCGACCGCGGCGCGCTCGGCTCGGTCCGCAGCGGACTCATGCCTTGCGGACAGGGCCTCGAGAATGGTCCACGCGTCCGCCGGCCGGCCAAGCATCCAGGTCAGGTTGGCGGCCCGCACCGTGGACCAGTGGTGGCCGTCAGGACGATCGGCTCCACCCATCTCTTCCAGCGCGGCCTCGGCTTCGCCACCGCGTCCGAGCAGCACCAGGTTCATTGCCCGCAGGTTCGCTGCTTCCGCCGCGCCGGCATCGGCAGCGGCCCTGGCGAATCGATCGGCTAAATCCAGGTCGAGCAGGGTCATGGCGAACCGCGCCGCGCGAAGGAAAAGGTCGGGGTCGGGGGCGAGGTCGGATTCCAAGGTGAGCAGTGCTCGGCGCACGGTCGCCGGCATATCAGAGTCGCTGACTTTGGCGAGCCGCTGCGCCAGTTGACCCCGAATCCGCGACAGGTACATTTCACCCGCGGTTGCGCGCCGAAGCTCACCGAAGAGCGGGTGCGCCAACCGGGCCATTCGCGCATCGCCCGTCCGCTCAACGCTCACCAAGTGCATCTGTTCGGCAGCCTCGAGATGGCGGCGGCCGACCAGGTCGCACAGCACATCAACTGCCAGTGGTTCGCACTGCGACAGCGTGTCCACCACCAGCGCAAGCTTCGGCGTCAGGCGGTCGAGCTGGCGGCCAACTATGTCGCCGATCCTCGGCGAGACCGCTACGTTCTCGTCCCACATCCACACTCCGGCCAGCTGCCGTATCCGGCCAGCCTTGAGCTGATCCTTCAACAGCTGCCCCACGAACAGCGGGTTTCCACCGGTCAGCTTCCAGAACCGCTGGGCGCTGCGGGCATCCACTGCCCCGCCGAGGGTCTCCTCGACCATCTGGCGGGTGGAATCCGGCGATAACGGTTCGAGGTCCATCCGAGCGAGTAGCCCGTCTTTCCATAGCGCAGTCACGGCATCAGGCTCGCCAGCGCCTGCACGCAGCGTCACCACCAGCTGCGCGCCGGGCGACTGGGCGAGTTGATGCACCACGTGGGCAGACAGTCCATCCAGCAGATGCGCGTCATCGATGCCAATCAACAGGCGCTTTCGACGTTGTTGGGCGACAATTGAATTAATGAACCGCCGGATGTTTACCTCGGAATCCAAAACCACTTCACCGAACGAGGCGCTGAATGCACCGAGCGGCAGTGGGCGCGCCGATTCGGTGCCGACAATCCAGCTGGTGCGCTCACCGGAAACGCGCGCGCGGCCCAGCACTTCGCGCGCGAGTCGGGTCTTGCCCACACCCGCGGCCCCGATAATCACCACGCCCGAATAGCTGCCGACCCCATTCAGCGCGCGGTGAATCGCGGTTAATTCGCCATCGCGCCCGGTCAGCGACACACCCCCGAACACTCGCCGAATATAACGCGCGCGATGAATCGGCGTCCGAAAACCGGCGACGAATTCGTTGCGAATTCGCGCGAACTGTCAAGCGGCAGGCGTCGAAGGTTACGCCGAGCTTGACCTCACGCCGATGGCGATCGCGGCGGCCAACCGGACGGCGGTCGAACAGGGATGGGACAAAGCCAGTGAGGTGTGGGCCTACGTCATTTCCTTCACCCGGTAGGACGCCCCATTCTCCACGGGGGCGAAAGAGATTAACAAGGTCGATTAGTGAGCGGATTTGCCGCATTTGCCTCGTCGCCGATGACGAGCCGCGGGGTCACGAGTGATAGCAAGCAGCGGGGTACCGGCTCGGTCCGCTCAGCGGACCACGTTGTTGCTGAAAGGAATTCGTTTGGACTGTGATGCTCTCGTATCACTAACGCGGGCGAGGCTAACGACACCGCAAGAAAGGGTTGGCGATTGTGTCCAAACATAAAAATATCATCGCCGACCGGCTGCACGAACAACGAATAGTTCGAGTGCCCGCTGATGCTGATCGAAACCACCGTGTCAGCGTGGTTGGCCGAGTTAGGAATCCAAAGCCCGATGGTGGAAGATCTTGCACGAACGGTGCGCAGCGGCGACTGGCCCGCTTTCTATGCCATTGGCGAGCACCCGTCCGTTGACGTGACCGTTGCAGCGGCGCCGTAACAAAATCGCGCAGAGCTGCCAAAATCCGGTGACGAGTAGCCTGGAATGCATGGCAAATGAAGTAATGGACTGGGATAGCGCATACCGCGAGCAGGGCGAGTTCGAAGGCCCGCCGCCATGGAACATCGGTGAGCCGCAGCCGGAATTGGCCGCGCTGGTGGCCGCCGGCAAGTTCCACAGCGATGTGCTCGATGCCGGATGCGGCTACGCCGAGCTGTCCCTGACCCTGGCCGCCGACGGTTACACCGTGGTTGGCGTCGACCTCACGCCCACAGCTATCGCGGCCGCCAACCGGGCAGCACAGCAGCGCGGATTAAGTACGGCCAGCTTTGTGCAGGCCGACGTCACCCGGCTCACCGGCTACGACGGCCGGTTCAAGACGGTGGTGGACAGCACGCTGTTTCACTCGCTGGCCGTCGAGGACCGCGACGGCTACCTGCGCTCAGTGCACCGGGCAGCGGCCGACGGGGCCGACTACTTCGTGTTGGTGTTCGCCAAGGGAGCGTTCCCAGCCGAATGGGAGTTCAAGCCGAACGAAGTCGACGAAGACGAGTTGCGCACCGCGGTAAGCAAATACTGGCAAGTCGACGAGATCCGGCCGGCGTACATTCACGCCAACATCCCGCCGGCACCGCCTAAGTCGGATGTTCCGATGCCGGCGCACGACCGCGACGAGAAGGGCAGGATGAAATTGCCTGCTTATCTGCTCACCGCGCACAAGGGCGGCTGAAAGTTAGACCGCGGCTGTCGCATCGGTGAGCGCCTCGGCGAAGCTCGTCAGATCGTCGATGGTGGTGTCCAGGTGCGGCGAAATCCGCAGCACCGGCACCGTCATCTCCAGCGGTGCCCGCTCCACCCCCGCCGAAGTCGTCACGATGCGACGTTCGGCGATCAGCCACGCGCGAACTTTCTGGGGGTCAGCGCCACCGACGGGAGCCAACGTGGTGATGGCGCTTCGCTCGTCGACGGATTCGACCACCCGCCACCCGGGCACATCGGCGAGTACGGTCCGGCTGATGCGGCCCACCTGGGCCAAGCGTGCGCATACCGCCTCCGGGCCGCACGCTAGGTGCTCACCCAGTGCAACCGAAAACCCCACGCGGGCAGCCACATTAGCTTCGCCGAGCTCGAGTCGCTGGGCGACCGACAGCGACGACACCCACTCCGGCGGCGGCAACCGCGGCCGGAGCTGCTGCAGCACGGTCGGGCGCACCGCAAGAACGCCGACACCGCGCGGGCCGGCGATCCATTTGCGCGACGACGCGTACGTGACGTCGGCGCCGGCAGCGCAGTCCACCTGCCCGAGTGCTTGGGCGGCATCGACAACAAGCGGCAGACCCAATTCCCCACACAACTGGGCCATTTGGTGCAGCGGTTGCACCACGCCGCGATGGCTGGCCACTGCGGTCAGGTGGACCAGGTCGGGTGGGTCGGCGGCCAGGCCGATAGCAGCTTCGTCGACCGCGACCCGGCCCTGGTCGTCGGTCGGCAGCGGGCGGCGGGCAAAGCCGTGCGCGGCCATGACGGCCAGGTTGGGTCCGTATTCGCCGGGAAGGCAAGCGAGAGTGCGGCCGCCGGGCGGCCAGCTGGCCAGCAGCAAGTCCAGCGCGTGCAACGCCCCGGTGGTGAACACCACCTCTGCGTCGGGCATACCTGCGAGCGCGGCAACCGCCGTGCGTCCGGCGTCGAGAACCGGTTCGGCTGCGTCGGCCGCGACGTATCCGCCGACTTCGGCCTCGTGCCGCGCGTGTCGGGCGGCAGCGTCGAGTACCGCGAAGCTCTGCCGTGAGCAGGCCGCGCTGTCCAGGTGTATTCCCGCCACCGGCGGCCGGGCCGCCCGCCATGCTTCGGAAAGGGCTTCGCTCACTTGACCGCCAGCGACAACCCGAAGTCGCCGGCGTCATCGGTCCACCACCGGGTGGGCCGCAGCCCGGCACGGGCCAGCTCGTCGGCCACCGCGTCCGCGCGGAACTTGCAGGACACTTCGGTCAGGATCTCTTCTCCGGCAGCGAATTCGACGGTGAGGTCCAGTGCAGCGATGCGCACCCGCTGCGCCTCTTCGGCGCGCAGCCACATCTCCATCCGTTCCTCTTCGCCGTTCCAGCGTGCCACGTGCCGGTAGGCGTCGACGTCGAAGTCGGCGTCGAGTTCCCGGTTGATGACCGCGAGTACATTGCGGTTGAACTGTGCTGTGACGCCGGCGGCGTCGTCATAGGCCGCGACGAGTCGGCCGCTGTCCTTGACCAGGTCTGTGCCCAGCAGCAGGCTGTCACCGGGCCGCATTACCCTGGCCAGCGCCGCCAGGAAGTCCGCACGCGGGTCGGCGGTGAGGTTGCCGATCGTCGAGCCCAAGAACACGAACAGCCGTCGGCCGCCGGCCGGGATTTTCGAGAGGTGCTCTTCGAAATCGCCGCAGACAGCGGCGATTTCGATATCGGGATACTCGCGCTGGATGGCCGCCCCGGCTGCCGACAGGATGCTGGCGTCGACGTCGAACGGTACAAACCGGCGCAGTGCGCCGCCGTCGTGCAGCGCCTGCAGCAGAGTGCGGGTCTTCTCCGACGTGCCGCTGCCCAGCTCGACCAGGGTGTCCGCACCGGTCACCGATGCGATTTCGGGAGACCGGGCACGCAGGATCTCCGCCTCGGCACGGGTCGGGTAATACTCAGGCAGCCGGGTGATCTGGTCAAACAGGTCGCTGCCTACCGAGTCGTAAAACCATTTGGGCGGCAACGACTTGGGAGAACTCCGAAGGCCGTCGAGCACATCACGGCGCAGCGCCTGATACGCCGAGTCCGCGGCGAGGTGGTTGCACAGCGATAGCGTCATCAAAGTCCCTTCGTATGTTCCAGTGCGGTCAATGTGACGCCCTCGGCGGTGACCTCGACGAGGTGGCGGTCCGGCACATCCTCCCAGCCGGGCTGATCGTCATACGGCTCGCTGGCCAACACCACCCCGTCGTCGCGACGCAATACCGACAGGGTATCCCCCCAAGTCGTGGCAAGAAGCCGGGAACCGTTGGCCGCCAGGATGTTCAGCCGCGCGTCGGGGTCGTTGCCGCCGACCTCGACGATCGTCTCTGCCAGCGCAGCGAGACCGCGGGCGAAGATCAGGGCAGCGAGAATCGCGCTGTCACAGACTGATTCGGCAGCTAGATTGGTCGGCAGCACACTCCGATCGGCAATTCCGTTGTGCGACAACAGCCACTGCCCATCGGTGAACGGTGCGGTCGCGCTGGCTTCGATCGGCATGCCGACTGTCGCCGAGCGCACCGCCGCCACCACGCAGCGGCTGCGCAGCGCCGGCGCAACGGAACCGAACGAAAAGTCTCCCCACAACGGTGCGGCGCTGCGCCAGCGCCGCGGCGTCGCGCCGTCGAAGAACCCGACTCCCCAACCATCGGCGTTCAACAGGGCGTGCTTTTGCCGGCGCGGGGCATAAGACTGAACCCGGAGTCCATGCGGCGGGTCGAGAACCAATGCGGAGACCGATATTTCGCGTCCCAGCCAGCCGAGGTGGCGGCACATCAGACGCGGCTCCCGGCTTGATCATCCTCGACGGACCACGCCAACCGGACACCGCTGAAAATCTGCCGCCGGTAGGGGTGATCCCAGTTACGGAAGCTGGGCCGCAGGATGGCCGACTCCACAGCCCATGACCCGCCGCGCAGCACCCGGTAGTCCCCGCCGAAGAACGGCTGCGAGTAGCGCTGGTAGATCATCGGCGTGAAGCCCGGCCACGGTTGCAGCGTCGAGCTGGTCCACTCCCATACGTCGCCGAGCATCTGCTCGACTCCGTAGGCCGACGCGCCGGCGGGGTAGGCGCCGACCGGTGCCGGGCGCAGCGCCTCGCCGCCTAGGTTGGCGCGGGTGGCCGACGGCTGCTGCGCTCCCCATGGATAGCGGCGCCGCGCGTTGATTCCCGGATCCCACGCACAGGCCTTCTCCCATTCGGTTTCGGTGGGCAGCCGGGCACCTGCCCATGCGGCGTAGGCCTGCGCCTCGAAGTAGTTGACGTGCTGCACCGGTTCATCGGCGGGGATGTCCTCGACACGACCGAACCGGCTACGGGTCTGCCCGTCGGCATCCCAGAATTGCGGCGCGCTCAGGCCGGCGTTTTGGCGGTGCTCCCAGCCGCGTGCCGACCACCACCGTGGCTGCGCGTAGCCGCCGTCGTCAATGAACTGCCGCCACTCGCCGTTGGTGACCGGAGCTCGTCCGATGCGGAATGCCGCCACATCGACGACGTGAGCCGGGCGTTCGTTGTCCAGCGAGAACGGTTCGGCTGTCGCGTCGACGCCCAGGACGAACGGACCGCCCGGTACCAACGCCGACGTCCCGGCAAGTGCGGGCCGGCCCGGCGGCAGCGTGACCGTGTCCGGCAGCAGCGGCGGACCGCGGCGCAGATTCAGCGCCTGCAGCATCGTCTCGTCATGCTGGTTCTCGTGGCTTACCACCATCCCGAAGACGAATTTGCGGTCGGGCTCGTCGGGCAGCGCATCGAGGGCATCCAGCGCGGCCAAGCGCACGGTCCGGCAGTACGCCCGCGCCTGGTCCGGGGTCAGCAGCGGCAGGTCGACGCGACTGGCCCGGGCGTGCACGAAGGCGTCGTAGAGGTTCTCGACGGCGCTGGGCAGCATCCCCGGCCGGTCCGGGTCACCACCGCGCAGCAGCCACAGCTCTTCCTGCTGGCCGATATGTGCCAGGTCCCACACCAACGGGCTCATCAGCGGGTCGTACTGGCGGCTGAGTTCGGCGTCGTCGAAATCGACCAGCCGCAGGGTCCGTTCCCGCGCTCGGCTCAGATCGCGGGCCAGTGTTTCGCTCTGAGTCACGGGTCCCCTCGCGCTAGCCAAGTGACCGTGGCCCGGATGCCGTTCTCGATCACCTGGTCGGAAAAGTCGTCGGCGGGACAGCGGGCCCGTTCGACCGCCGTCACCAGACGCTGCATCGCCTCACCGAGGCCGGCTGGCACGCGTTCGGCGGCGACGGCCACCAGCCGGTTGGCCGCGGTGTAAAGCCGCTGATCGCCGAGCCCGACCCGGGCGGCGATGTCCCAAGCGGTAGCGACGGGTTCGACGGCTTCAGCCGCGATATCGGCGGCCACCGGGTCATCGAGCAGACTCACCAGTGTGAACACCACCGCCGGCCAGATGGCATCGGGAACACTGTCCAGGTAGCGGATTTCCAGCCACTGTCGTGGACGCACTGGCGGGAACAGCGTGGTGAGGTGGTATTCCAGGTCGTGGCGGGTCGGCCTGCGACCGCCAAGCAGCTCGCGGCCATCGGCCCAGTCCGCGAAGGGCAGGTAGTGCAGCACCGGTACCGCCTCGGGGCTGTGCACCAGCATCACCGGCGCCTTCAGCGCGTAGCGCGCCCAGTCGGTGCCGGGGTCGTCGCCGCTGGCGGTCAGGACGGGACCGCATCGCGCCGAGTCGAGCTGACTCCACACCCGCTGCCGGGTGGATCGCCAGCCGGAGAAGGCGCCGCCCAGCAGCGGCGAATTGGCGGCAATCGCGACCAGGGTGGGCCCTAGGGCGTGGGCCAGCCGGACCCGGTCCGCCCATCCAGCCGCAGGCCCGGCGTCGAGATTGACCTGAACAGACGCCGTCGACGTCATCATTGCCGCGCCTGCCACACCAGTGCGGCTTGCCTTGAAGAACTGTTCCATCGCGCGGTAGCGCGCGCCCGGGTTGATGCGCTTAGCCGGCCGCAGCGGATCCGCGCCCAGCAACACCAGGCCCAGACCGGCGGCGGCGAAAGCGTTTCGCAGCGTGGTCTGGTCGGTGGTCATCGCCTCGATCGCCGGCACCACACCGTCGATGGGTGGCCCGGACAATTCCACCGCGCCACCGGGTTCGACGGTGACCACGCTGCCGCCCGGCATTGCCGGAAGCGATTTCAGGACGTCGTTAATCTCACCCCAGGTCGGTCTGCGGTGCGGGTCGGCCGGGTCGTAACAATGCGCTTCGACCTCGAGGCCGACTCGCCCTACCGGGCCGTCGGACAAACAGCTGTCGGTGATGTACTGAGCAGCGGCCGACGAACTGGCCAGCTCGCTTTCTGCGGGACGCGCTTGATCCGGCTGCGACGCGACGGCAAACGCCATATTCCCGATCCCTTCGGGGCCCGGACCGTCGGTCGCGGACCGTTGGTTGCGCGCGGCTATCCAACGATAGTCACAAGCTTCCATCTTCCAGAGGGCACCGACATATTCCCGCGGTCGGCGACACGCTTGGTTTCGGGCGCCGAGGCGTGCGCCGCCAACCCGCCACGGTTATTGACCCAGCGCGTTCTCCATGGCTCCGGCCAGCACGTTTACCGCGGGACCGCCGTTACCGGACTGACAGACCTTCGCTTGCAGGAGCACGTTTTCCCGCAAACGGGTCTGGGTGAAACATCGACGGTCGGTGCCGGCTTCCTGTTTGGTCCATGCCGCGTCGGCCGGGCCGGGCGGTCCGCCGTCGAAGGACCACACCTGGGTGGTTCCGTTGTCCAGATGCATCGCCGTGGTCTGCCCGGAGCAGCCCACCGTGCGGTCTACGACACGGTGAAACGCCGCGCCGGCGGCGCCACCGGTTGCGAAGACACCGACCGCCTGCTTGACGAAATGCGTCTGGTCGGTCGGCGAGGTCTGCGTACTGGCGCCGTTGAACGATGCCAGGTCAGGATCGTTGTAGACCTCTGGCAACCCGATGTCGGCCCAGTTGTTACACACCGGGTTGTCGACGAAGTACGGCTGGAACGGCTGGGTGAATAGCGATTCGTCCCGCATTGGCCCGCCGACAATATTGCCCACCGAGCCCTTGCCCAGAACGGCGTAGCTGACCACGCCCGGGTCCGAAGGCCGGGCTGTCGCGATCGGGGCCGCGCACACCGCCGCGACACCACCGACCGCCACTCCAATCGTCACCGCCGCCACGACTTCGATAGTCATGGATCTCGATCATGCCAACTGGGCCACCCAAACAGAAGCCAGAGTGCCCGCCACGGCGGTTCCGACTCAACGCGGCGATGCCGCTTGCCGTCGAATGTGGTTGCGCCGGAGATACTTTGGCCGGTGCTACGGCGTCGGAGGGGCGGGCGGCCGACCGCCATCACCATCGCCATGGCCGCCTGGTCCATGCCCACCGGGACCCATGCCCGGGCCGAAGGGCCCCGGCATCATCGGCGGACCGCCGGGCCAACCGGGGCCCATCCCGGGTGGAAATGGTCCTGGGAATACGTACATCCCTTCGGGACCTTCGGGACCGCCAGGACCAAACATGCCGTGGTGATGGTGGAAGGGGCGATCGTGCCAGCCGACTGCCGCGCCGGCGAAGAAGATAACCGCCACGACGAAAACAGTGCCGGCGACGATCACTACCCACGCCGCAACCTGGTAAAGCCGCGAAGGTCTCGCTGCGTGGGGCGGCGGCGGAGGAGGGCCGGGAGGTGGGGGCTGAATCTGGGGCTCAGGTGCTTGGGTCATCCCTCGATAATGCCGACGTGCGCGCCGGCCATCAAACACCGCGCACGTGGAGTCGCGTCAGGCTTTTCCGCCGGCACCGCAGATCAGGCGGAGGTGCCTACCGTCCTAGTAGCACAAGAACCAGGCAAAACGCAGAATGACCACCGCAATGAGCACGACTCCCGCAACGATCGCCACCCAGGCCGCTGCCTGGTAAAGCCGCTCAGAATGTTCCTGAGGCGGCACGATCGGCGGAGGCGCGACGGGAGACGGCGGAGTCGACGGCTGAGGTGTCTCGCTCATGCTTCTTAATAATGCCTCAGGTCAGCAACGGCCGCGACTGGACAGCGGCCGGGAAGCACACGGTGCGCCCGGCATCAGCAAAACCGCCAAGGTCACCCGCAAAAACTCGGGCCCGGCGCCCCGTTGCCGGGACGCCGGGCTGTTGACAATGACAGGCTACGGGTGCGCCGGAGCCAGTGACGGAGCGATGGATTGCGGCAGCTGTGACGGTCCCAAGCTGGCAGAACCCCCGGGGCCGCCAGGCCCGCCGTGGAAGCCGGCCCCCTGGCCGTGGCCGTGGTGCATGCCTCCTGCGCCCATGGCGTGGTGTTGCCCCCAATTGTGGTGGCATCCGTGGTGACCGTGGTGGCCGGCAATCTTGAAGCCGGCGAAGAAGATGGTCGTGACGATGAACAGGATCCCGGCGACGATCACAACCCACGCCGCGAACCTGTAGAGCCAATACGGTTTGGCGGGCTCGACTGTGGGGTTGGTGGCGACCGTAGTCGGCCTGGTTGGGATTTCAGGTGTTTCACTCATGCTGAAATGATGCGTGGGCAACGGATAGGGCGCGCTAGGTACAACCTATGAAAAGCATATGAGTGACGCCACAATTAGGCTGTGCAGCGTCGGCTGAACCAATATCTCGAGGAGCAAACCACACCGGATTCGGTCCGGTGCCGAGTGAGCCCGAAACACGGTCTCCAAACGCCTTCAGGAGGCAATCTAGTTATGGCTGGGCGAGTCGAAGCCGATCCCGTGGGTGGAGGCAGAGGACATCAGCAACGCGGTGCTATTCCTCGCGTGCGATGAATCCCGCTACATCACCGGTGTCACACTGCCGATCGATGCGGGCAGCTGCCTCAAGTAAATGCGTTTCGAACCGATCTCACGGCTGATGTACCGGGATGTCACGATGACATCCCGCGTACCCGCTCACCGAGGCGGGCGCGCAGATCCTCCTCGAAGGCGACGACCTCGGGGCTGAGCTTCTCGGTCCGCAGGCGCTGTAGGTTTGGATAGCCGGCGTCGCGCTCGGCTTCCCACTCGTCGGCGAACTTGCCCGATTCGATCTCGCTCAGCACCTCGCGCATCACACCGGGGACGTCGAGTCCGTCGTAGCGATCCGCCCGCGACATCTGGCCGTACTGACTGGTCGGCGAGTGGTAGCGCATCTGGCTGGCATAGCCTTCCAGCCGCAGCAGCCGGTAGTTCCGCTCGATCTCGCCCGAGAGCATGAGTTCGGTCATGATCGCCTCAAGCGGGATGCCGGCCCCCGCCAACAGCGCGACGAAGCTCGTGGAGACCCGGGCCATGGCCGGAGCGAACACCTGCTCCATCGCGAGGTCGAGGACGGCCTCCTGGCGCGGCGTCATCTCGATGGCACCTTGGCGCAAGCCGCCGACAGCCCGTCCGATGGCCAGCGTGCGGGCCAGAGCGGTCCCGGTGGTGTCCTTCTGGATACCGAGCGCGGTGATGAACCCTAGCCCTTCCAGGTAGCACTCACGCACCTCGCGACCCAGCATCCGGGGAGCGACCATACCGACGTCGCAGTTGGGGTCGATCCGGTCGAAAGCCATCGCGTAGCCCGAGGCCAGCACCCACAGCGCATTGGGCTCGGGTGTGATGGGCAGCTCGGGGATGACGTCGTCGGGAATGAGGGTGCAGATCACGTCGTACTCGCTTGCCGCCTCGATCTCGTGGGCCGGGAAGCCCTCGGCCTCAGCCTGGTCCCGGGAGGCGTCGGCCTGGGTGAAGACCTCCACCGCAAGGCCCGAGTCACGCAGATTCAGGGCCCATGAGCGGCCCTGGTTGCCGTACCCCACGACGGCAACCCTCTGCCCGTCCAGCACCGACAGGTCAGCATCGGACTCGTAGTAGATCTTCGTCATCGGAATCCCCTCTGCCACGGTGCCACGGGATGCACGTCCCGTGCTGCTGATATTTGGGCACGAAAGTTACCCTGCCGGTCGGTCTGGATCATCTCCGTGGCGCCGTATGCATACGACCCAAACCAACCAGGCACCAACAGAGCTGAACGCCGTCTCGAAATAGACGAGTTTCGAGAGTCTCAAATGCCTGTCGCAGAACCAGTCGAAGCTGACCCACATCTCTGACTTGCGGTAACGGACAAGCTGAGCCTGTCAGCGTCGGTTGACTAAAGCCGTAGGTCGCCGGTCGTCGGACTGTGGTCGGTGACCATCGACGACACCGATGAGGATGGCAACTGATGGCCAGCTCCCTGCTCCAGCACGTTCCGTCCACATCGGTGGAAGCGGCCGAATTTTGATCCCCCCTAAAACCCACGGCCGCCCAGAGATGAAGACTGCTGCCGGTGTTCACCCGAGCAGGCCGAGCAGCTCGGCGAACCCGTCGGCGTCATCGGTGATTCGCCGTTTGATCACCAACTGTCCGT
>NZ_DASPSP010000231.1:0-34183 GCF_035623875.1 Mycobacterium sp.
TTCGCCCGGTGCTGGCCGTACCTACGCTCATCGGCCGCGTTCATCCGCCACGTGACGACCGCCCGCGACGAGGCCAGCGCTTAACCTTCGCGGCCTTCGGCGCCCCTTGGTCAGTGCGCGAAGTGGCGCGCGCCGGTCAGGTACAGCGTGACGCCGGCCTTTTCGGCCGCCGCGGTTACTTCGTCGTCGCGTACCGAACCGCCCGGGTGCACGATCGCCACAACACCCCCGTCGGCCAGCGTCTCCAGGCCGTCCGGGAACGGGAAGAACGCATCAGAGGCCCCGACCGCGCCGCGGACCCGGTCACCGCCGCGCTCCACCGCCAGCCGCGCCGCGTCGACCCGATTGACCTGGCCCATACCGATACCGACGGTGGCGCCACCGGCAGCGATGACGATCGCGTTGGATTTGACCGCCCGGCAGGTTCGCCACGCGAAGGCGAGATCCGCCAGTGTGACCGGTGACGCCGCCGCACCAGCCACCAGCGTCCAGTTCGCCGGATTGTCGCCGTGCGCGTCGATGCGATCGCGTTCCTGCATCAACAGGCCGCCGCTGATCTGCCTCCGTTCGATAGCCTCACCCAGCGGCTCGGATGCCACCAGCACTCGGATGTTCTTCTTGCCTGCCAGCACGTCGACCGCGCCCGGCGCGTAGGCGGGCGCCACGATCACCTCGGTGAAAATCATGCTCACGTATTTGGCCATTTCGACGCTGACCTCGGTGTTGGCCGCGATCACTCCGCCGAATGCACTCAGCGGATCGCATTCATGGGCCTTGCGGTGCGCATCGGCGACCGACACCGACGAGATCGCGATCCCACATGGGTTGGCGTGCTTGACGATTGCCACGCAGGTCTGCTCGTGGTCGAAGGCTGCCCGCCAGGCCGCGTCGGCATCGGTGAAGTTGTTGTACGACATCTCTTTTCCGTGCAACTGCTCGGCCTGCGCCAGGCCGGGCCACGCGCCCGCATCGGCGTACAGCGCCGCCTGTTGATGCGGATTCTCGCCGTAGCGCAGCAGTGCCGAGCGGTGCCATGCCCCCGCGAACCACTCCGGGAACGCCATCGTTGGCTGCTCGGGTGCCAGCGTCGAGCCCATCCAGCCGGCTACCGCGACGTCGTACTCGGCGGTGTGCCGAAACGCCAACGACGCCAGCCTCTTCCGCTCGGCAAGAGTGAATCCGCCGCTCTGCACTGCGGCCAGTACACCCTGGTAGCCCAGCGGGTCCACCACTACCGCAACGCTCGGATGGTTCTTCGCGGCCGCCCGCACCATCGACGGTCCGCCGATGTCGATCTGCTCGACGCATTCGTCGACATCCGCCCCGGAGTCCACCGTCTCGCTGAACGGGTACAGGTTGACCACCACCAACTCGAACGGCGCGATCCCGAGTTGCTCGAGCGCCGCGGCGTGCTCTGGCTTGCGCAGGTCGGCCAGCAGGCCGGCGTGCACGTGCGGATGTAATGTCTTGACCCGGCCGTCGAGCACCTCAGGAAAACCAGTCACCTGCTCCACCGGAGTTACCGGAATTCCTTTCTCGGCAATGGTTTTCGCGGTCGAACCGGTCGAGACGATGTCGACACCGGCCGCATGCAGGCCGCTCGCGAGCTCGACGAGCCCGGTCTTGTCGTACACGCTGATCAGTGCGCGGCGGATCGGCTTTCTCGAGTCTTCGCTGCTCATCCGATGGTCGCCTTTCGTCCGTTCCAGGTCACGCCGCCGGCCGCCACCGCGGCCACCACATCCACCAGCAGCTGCCGTTCGGTGACCTTGATGCGCTCGTGGAGGGTCTCTTCGTCGTCGTCGTCGAGCACCGGGATGGGCTGTTGGGCCAGTATCGGGCCGGTGTCGGTGCCCGCATCAACCAGGTGCACCGTGCAGCCGGTGACCTTCACGCCGTAGGCCAGAGCTTCGGCCACCCCGTGGACGCCGGGAAACGCCGGCAACAGCGTCGGGTGGGTGTTGAGGATACGCCCGCAAAACCGCGAAAGAAACCGCGGTCCAAGAATTTTCATAAAGCCAGCGGATACGATGAGGTCGGGTGAATGCGCCGCGACGGCCTCGGTGAGCGCGGCGTCCCAGGCATCGCGATCGGGGTGATCGGCCAGTCGCACTTTGAAAGTCGGCAGTGACGCCGCGGTGGCGATTTCGACAGCCCGGCAGTCACGGTCCACGCCGACGGCGAGCACCCGTGCCGGATAGTCACCGACGGCGGCCTCCAGCAAGGACGCCAGCAGCGAACCAGTACCCGATGCCAAGACCACCAATCGTGCCGGTGCGCTGGGAGGCACGCGGAACGGTTGCTGCACAGGGCGAGCCTAATCCGTCCGCTGACGATGCGGGCCGTCGGCGGCCCGTGGAGGAGGCGGACCATCACTCGGGCCGTCCGGCGAAGATGCGGGCCGGCCTCCGGCTCGAGGTGGGGGCACCTCCTGCTCGCCGGGGCGACGCGGGCAATCAGGATCGGGAGGCGGATGATCCGCGGCTGGCGGCTGATCGCCGGCCTGGACGACAACACCGGGATCATCGTGGTCGACTTCAGCGACCGGGTCGGCCGGGACAAGCGGTTCGTCGGCCGGCTTTGCCGGAGGCGGCGCAGCGCGTGCCGGTTTCGGCTTCCTCGGCCGGTATCTGACGCCGTCGGCCATCGCCACGGTGATTGCACCGACGATGGCGAACCAGAGAAACACCGCGGGCCCTAAGGTGCCCTGGTCGGTGCCGACGTCGCCGAAGTTGCCCAAATGCCCGCCGGCGGCGTATCCGAGCAGCGCCATCGTCAGCGCCGCCATCGACGCCGCGGCCAATAACTTGGCCATCGCCGGAAGGATCGGCAGCGGCCGGCGCGCACACTGTTGTCCGACCGCTACCCCCGCCGACGCGCCGACGATGAGCAGCGCAACCCACGCCGGCCCCAGCGGCGGGTGGGGCGCCGCGGCCAGCACCGGCAGCGCGGGAATGTCGCCACCGAAGACGGTGAACGAGCTGAAGGTCGCAAAACCCAGATGAGCGCTGGATCCCACTGCAATCGCCGCAGTGCCGACGATGACGTTAGGCGCATAGAGCACCGACAGCACGGTCAGGCTGAGCTGGCCGAAAATCGAATTGGTGATCGCGTACAGCTCCTGCATCGTGCCCCAATGCACGACCAGCGAGGCGGCCGTGACCATGCCGGACAGCCCGAGCAGCGCCAGCACGCCGGCCGTCGCCGCCCGTAACGAATCGGCCAGCCAGTCCGGCAGCGGCGACGTCCTCAGAACCCGGCGGCCGACCCGAGACCCCACGCCGATCGACGCACCGATGGCATGGACTACCAGCACGCTCATGAACGCACGCAGTGCGCTCGGCGTCTGCAATTCGGTGATCACCGATGCCGCGTCGTGGATGACCGCCAGTGCGATGGCGGCGATCAGCAGCGGTCCGCCCAGCGCCGACGCCACGATCCAGCGGATGACGAACCAGGACGACGTGGCTGGGGTGGCCTGCGCGGTGGTGCGTGCGGTGCCCCACACCATCAGCAGCACCGGCAGCAGCGGCATCACGCCCAGTTCGCGACCGCCGATCGAGATCGGCACCTGATGCACGCCGAGCCACATACTGGCGATCGCACCCAGCGCGCCGGTCATGTCGCTGTTGGCGATCAGCAATTGCAGCAGCGTGACCGCCGCGATGACAATCAACGCGACCGCAGCGGGGCCGAAAGCGACCCGCAGTAGATCACGGGCCTGACGGGCGCCCGCCGCTGGACTGTCCTGCACCCGTGTCACGCTTCGAGCACGTTACCTACTAGGCCCCCTGGCCGGCGACCCGCCGCGCGCGAGTGCGCACGGCTAGGTCTGTGACGGGCCCGACGGCGACGAAGGCGCCTGCGGCTGCTGACCCTGGCCGTAGGAGTGCTGACCCTGGCCGGAACCGGCGTGGTTTGCGGAGTTGCCCTGTCCCGGGCCGCCAGAGCTGGAGGACGGCGGCGGGCTGAAGCTGGGGAAACCTGTTGGCGGGGTGGGGGATCCCAGTTGTTGTCCGTGCGGCTGTCCGGATTGCGGAGCCGGGATAGGTCCGGACTGCGGGCCGACCGTGCTGAAGCCGCCGGTCGACGGCCCTGACGGGTAGCCGCCGTACTGAGACCCGTATCCAGACTGCTGAGGCGACTGCTGGTAGGGAGCCTGCTGACCGTAATACCCGCCGTACTGCCCGTAGTGCCCGTACTGGTCGTACTTGGGCCGTGGTGCCGGCGCGGTGATGACGCCCGCATCCAGCAAAAGGGCGCTGACCGCAAGGACAGCCTGGACCACCCCGCAGCCCAGCGCGAACCACAGCGCCCAGCCGCGGCCGGACGCACCGATCGTGTCCTCGATCAGCAGTAGCGCGCCCAGTGCGGAGACCGCCGCCACGACCGCGGCGTAATTCTTCGCCTTGGGTAACAGACTCACCCCGGCCAGCAGCCCCGCCAGCAGTCCCAGGTCAATCGGCAAGGTGCTGCCGCTTTCGACGAGTTCGTCACCGTTGGGAAGAACGCGGGTGATCATCGGGCCGTAACTCAGCAGGTAGATCGCTAAGCCGAGAGCCACCACTCCGATGTTCAAGTAGAGCTTCAGATTGCTTTCACCGTCATCAGATTTCACGAACGACGGTGTGGAGGAGGTCCCGTAGGCGCCGGGCGACTGCGCGGGCGGGTATCCGGGACTGCCGGGCGGGTAGGTCATGGCTTCTCCTGTGCCTTCCAGTGCTGTTGCGGCGCCACTGTCGTGCGGCGCTGGTACTCCCAGGCGGCCGCTGCTCGCAGCGCTACCTCGTACCGCGGTATGAACGCCGCGACGACGAGCGCGGGCGTTTGCGACGCGTGCCGATCACCCACGCTAGCGCACCTTGGGCAGTAGGCGGCGCTGACCTCAACGTGATGTCGACCGGTTTGCGCGGCTTCGCGGTGACCCCCGCCCTTGCCCGCAAGATTGGAACACGTTCTAATTCACTGCATGGACTACGGGCTTGTGCTGTTCACCAGCGATCGCGGTATCACCCCGGCGGCAGCTGCGACGCTCGCCGACAATCACGGCTTTCAGACCTTCTACGTACCCGAACACACCCATATCCCGGTCAAGCGCGAGGCGGCCCACCCGACGACGGGTGACGAGTCACTGCCGGACGACCGCTACATGCGCACACTGGACCCGTGGGTCAGCCTCGGTGCGGCGTGCGCGGTCACCTCCCGGGTGCGGTTGTCCACCGCGGTGGCGTTGCCGGTCGAGCATGATCCGATCACGCTGGCGAAATCTATCGCGACCCTCGATCACCTATCCGGTGGACGGGTCAGCCTGGGCGTCGGGTTCGGCTGGAACACCGACGAACTCGCGGACCACGACGTGCCGCCCGGGCGTCGCCGCACCATGCTTCGCGAGTACCTCGAGGCGATGCGGGCGTTGTGGACCGAAGAGGAGGCATCCTACGACGGCGAATTCGTCAAATTCGGGCCGAGCTGGGCGTGGCCCAAGCCGATACAAGCGCATATCCCGGTGCTGGTAGGCGCCGCCGGCAACGAGAAGAACTTCAAGTGGATCGCACGCAGCGCCGACGGCTGGATCACCACTCCCCGCGACTTCGACATCGACGGGCCGGTGAAATTGCTGCAGGACACGTGGGCAGCCGCCGGCCGGGGCGGCGCGCCGCAGATCGTGGCGCTGGACTTCAAGCCGGTGCCCGAGAAGTTGGCGCGCTGGGCCGAATTGGGGGTCACCGAGGTGCTTTTCGGATTGCCCGACAAGTCCGCGGATGAGGTCGCCGCATATGTGGAACGATTGGCCGGGAAACTCGCCGCATTGGTGTGAGCCAGGAAATCGATCTGCAAGTGATCTTAAGGCGCGTCGTGACAGACCAGAATGACCGAGGCCGGCATTTCCGGTATCGCTACGATCCTCGTCTGGCCCCGATCTGGTTGCCGTTTCGGGCATGGCCCGGCACCCAGGGTGTGACGGTGACCGACGACGGTCGTCTCGTCGCCCGCTACGGGCCGTTTCATGTCGACGCGCCGCTGTCGCGCGTGCAAGACGCGCACGTCACCGGTCCGTACCGATGGTGGACCGCGGTCGGCGCCCGGCTATCGGCGGTCGACGACGGACTTACCTTCGGCACCAACGCCTTCGAAGGTGTATGCATCCACTTCGAGCCCCGGATCCACCGCGTGATCGGCCTGCGTGATCACTCCGCGCTTACCGTGACCGTCGCGGACACCCAGGGGTTGGTCGCCGCAATCAAGGGCGCCGTCTAGTCAGCCCAGCGCGCAACGGTTTCCATACTCGAACGAGCGCACGACGACCGACCGCCCCAGTGGGTCGCCCTCGGTGAGCAGCCCGATCAAATCGTCGTCCTCGGCGGTCGCCAGGAAACGGCTGTCGTCGGCGTCGAGCCGGCCGATGACGATCCCGGTCGGCCGACCGCCGTCACGCCGGACCGTGTAGGTCTCGACGGTTCCCGGGCCGTCGGCGTGCTCGGTCACCGGCTGGGTGGGCGCATGCCCGATCTGCTCCTGCAGCTGCGCACTGCGGTCCGGTTTCCAATCGGCGGGTATGGCCGAATAGACCCCGACCGAGTACTTGCTCAAGATGCCGCCGTTGGCGCCAACGAGACCGAATTCCCCTGGCGCGCTTCGGCACTTGGCGACGGTTTCGGCGACACCGTGCATCGAGTAGTTGTTGCCGGCGCCGCCGAAGAACGGCAGGCCACCGGTCAGGGTCAACCCGCGCGGGTCATCCGGAGCGATTCCCGTGCCGTCGAGGATGTTGAAGACCGGCACCGGGAAGCAGCTGTACAGATCGAAAGCGGCGATGTCGTCGATGCCGATGCCGGCGACCGCCAGCGCTTCACGCACCGCCATCACCGCCGACGGGGCATGCCCGAGATCTGGCCGCTCCAGCAGACTCTGTTCCTCGAGATCAGCATGCCCGTGGAGATAGACCCAATTGTCTTCGGGCACACCAAATTTCCGCGCAGCCTCGACCGACATCAGCAGTGCTGCGGCACCCTGGTTCACCTGGTCACGGGCCACCAGCAGCCGCGGGTACGGCTCGGAAATCATCCGGTTGCGCTCGGTGACGGTGATCAGTTCCTCGACGCTGCGTTCGACCGGCGCGGCGGCGAACGGGTTCTCAGCCGCCACTTTGGTGAACGGAGCGAACAGTTCGCCCATTCGCCGCAGATAATCGGCGGGCCCGAGTCCGGTTCCGGCCCGCCGGGCATTCTCCAGCAGTCCATACTGAGTCGGCGCGTCGACAAGCCCGTGAATGACCGTGTAGCGACTGATAAGTCCGTCCAGGCCGTGGCCGCGGTCCTCCAGCGAACCGTCGACGGTCTCGGAGAAGTCCGGCCGGTTGTCGGACCCGGCGAAGTAGCGGTTGGTCGAGGTCGCGTCGGAACCGAAGACCAACGCGACCTCTGAGCGTCCGGCGGCGATTGCACCGGCCAGTTCAGTGATCAGGTGCTGCGGGCCTTGGCCGCCAACGACCTCCAGAATGGCCCGGGCCGGGTCCGCACCAATCCGATTGGCCACCGACCGTGGGTAGTTGTTCGACTTGCCCAGCACCGCCTTGGCCGGCCCGGAGATCTCGAACTGCCTGACACCGGCGATGGTGTCGATCGACGCGGCAACCTTGGCGGGGTCGGCGCCGCAGTCCTCAAGCGCCGCACGAGCACCGGCTGCCGCCAGCTCGACGGCCGACATTCCGCGGTAGTACGCGTCGTCGATGCGTTCTGCGGCCTGCCCAACACCGACCACCACCGGAGTGTGCGCGTCGACGACCACGTCGCGCCTTACAGGCTCTGCAGGATCTGCCGCGCAAGCGCAGCGGTTTCCGACGGAGTCTTGCCGACCTTGACTCCGGCCGCCTCCAGGGCCTCTTTCTTCGCAGCGGCGGTGCCCGACGATCCGGACACAATCGCGCCGGCGTGGCCCATCGTCTTACCTTCCGGCGCAGTGAATCCCGCGACGTAGCCGACGACCGGCTTGGACACGTTGGCCTTGATGTAGTCGGCCGCGCGCTCCTCGGCGTCACCGCCGATCTCACCAATCATGACGATGAGCTTCGTGTCAGGGTCCTTCTCGAACGCCTCGATCGCGTCGATGTGGGTGGTGCCGATCACCGGGTCACCGCCGATGCCGATCGACGTGGAAAAACCGAAATCGCGTAGCTCGTACATCATTTGGTAGGTCAGCGTGCCGGATTTGGACACCAGCCCAACCGGACCCGAGCCGGTGATATTGGCCGGCGTGATGCCGACCAGCGCCTCGCCCGGAGTGATGATGCCGGGACAGTTCGGGCCGATGATGCGGGTCTTCTTACCCTTGTCGACGTTGTAGGCCCACGCATATGCGCTGTCCTGCACCGGAATTCCCTCGGTGATGACGACTAGCAGCGGAATCTCGGCGTCGATGGCCTCGATGATGGCGTCCTTGGCGAACTTCGGGGGCACGAAGATGATCGATACGTCGGCGCCGGTCTTTCCGATTGCCTCCGCGACGCTGCCGAACACCGGCAGCTCGACGCCTTGGCCCTCTTTGTCCACATGCCTGACTACGGTGCCGGCCTTGCGCGCGTTCACACCGCCAACAATGTGCGTGCCCGCCTTGAGCATTCGAGCGGTGTGCACGGTGGCCTCGCTACCGGTGATGCCCTGGACGATGACCTTGTTCTCTGCCGTCAGAAAGATAGCCATGGGTCATATCCCTTTCAGGCGCTCGCCAGTTCGGCGGCCTTGTCGGCGGCCTCGTCCATCGTGGGCACCAGCGTCACCAGTGGGTGGTTCGCCTCGGTGAGGATGCGACGGCCTTCCTCGACGTTGTTGCCGTCGAGGCGGACCACCAGCGGCTTGTTGGCCTCGTCGCCCAGGATCTCCAATGCCTTGACGATCCCGGTGGCCACCGCGTCACACGAGGTGATCCCACCGAAGACGTTGACGAACACACTTATCACTTGAGTGTCGTTGAGAATCACGTCCAGCCCGGCCGCCATCACCTCGGCCGAGGCGCCGCCGCCGATGTCGAGGAAGTTGGCGGGCTTGACCCCGCCGTGTTTCTCGCCGGCGTAGGCCACCACGTCCAGCGTCGACATCACCAATCCGGCACCGTTACCGATGATCCCGACCTGACCGTCGAGCTTGACGTAGTTCAGGTCGTGCTCCTTGGCTCTGAGCTCGAGCGGGTCGGTGGCGTCGCGGTCCTCGAACTCTGCGTGGCCGGGCTGCCGGAAGTCGGCGTTGGCGTCCAGGGTGACCTTCCCGTCCAGTGCCAGAATCTCGTCGTCGGGAGTCCGCACCAGCGGGTTGACCTCGACCAACGTGGCGTCCTCGGCGACGAACAGCTCCCAAAGCTTCGAGATGGTGACCGCCGCGGAGTCGAGCACCTCGGCCGGCAGGTGACCCTGCTCGGCGATCGACCGGGCGAACGCGAGATCAACCCCCTTGACCGCATCTACCGGCACCTTGGCCAGCCGTTCCGGTTTGGTGGCCGCGACCTCTTCGATCTCCACGCCGCCCTCCACCGAGCACATGGCCAGGTAAGTGCGGTTGGCCCGGTCGAGCAGGAAGGAGATGTAGTACTCCTCGGCGATGTCGCTGGCCTCGGACACCAACAGCTTCTTGACGATGTGGCCCTTGATGTCGAGACCGAGGATGTTCTTCGCGTGGGTGTAGGCGTCCTCGGCGGTCGCGGCGTACTTCACGCCGCCTGCCTTGCCCCGGCCACCGGTCTTGACCTGGGCCTTCACCATGACCGGCCGGCCGATCTCCTCAGCGATCGCCTTGGCCCCTTCGGGGTTGTCGGTCACCCGGCCGGGTGTCGTCGGGACGTTGTGCTTGGCGAACAGCTCTTTCGCTTGGTATTCGAAAAGGTCCATGGCTCACTTCTGTGTGTCGGCCTATAGGCAAGCGAGCCGGGGTTTTCCGATGCCCGCTTGCGGGAACTGTATCGACCCGGCCTGGAGGTTCCGTCGCCGGCATCGGTGGATGTGGCAGATCTCACCGCCGCACCTGAAGTGATTCAAATCACATTCATAGGCGGATTTCCGGCTTGGCTTGCGAGGTCGCGCGCTCGGCGGTTAACGTCGCAGGGTTCAGATAACGCTTTGGTTACGCTCCGAGGGGCAATCAGGTTGACCCAGCCCAGCCCAGCACGGTCTCCTGCGCCGGGAGGCGCCAGGCAATCGCGCGACCGCGGGCTGGAACTCAACCCCAACGAAGTCACCGACATCATCCCGTTCAATGAGTTCGGCAACCTCGATGACCTGGACTTCAGCGTTAACTCTGCCTTCGAAAAGGAAGCGCAGGTTCTCCGCGCGCCCGAGCTCGATGACTTGGACGCGACCGACAACCTCACCGTCCTGCCGCTGGCCGGCCCGAGCCAGGTCGAACCGAGCGTGCAACGGCGTGTCGACCCGTACCGGTACGAGCTGCGCGGCCGACGAAACGATCGGGATCTGACCGGTCGTGGCGGACAGCATCGCAAGCAGCTGGCCGGTCCAGCGCGAGGCCGGGTGTTGATCGGCGCCATGGCCGCCGGTGCTGCGGCCGCCGCGGCGCACTCCGCCACCCACAGTTCCGATCACTCCAAGGCCCAGACGGTGCTGGCCGCCGATGCGGCGGCAATGAACGGCGGGCCCATCAGCACCTCGGCCCGCGGGATGCAGCTGGTCGCCGTGCAGCCCGCCGCGAACGTCGCAGTGCACAACGCGGAGCTGGCCAAGGGCGTCGCGTTCGCCCAGGAGCGCGCCCAGCGCGAGGCCCGGCTGCAGCAGCCGCTGTTCGTCATGCCGACGAAGGGCATATTCACCTCCGGTTTCGGGTACCGCTGGGGTGTGCTGCACGCCGGTATCGACCTCGCGAACTCGATCGGCACCCCGGTCAGGGCGGTATCCGACGGGGTTGTCATCGACGCCGGCCCCACCGCCGGCTACGGAATGTGGGTTAAGCTGCGCCACGCGGACGGAACGGTGACGCTCTACGGTCACGTCAACACCACGATGGTCAGAGTGGGCGAGCGCGTGATGGCGGGCGACCAGATTGCCACCATGGGCAACCGTGGCAATTCCACTGGCCCCCATCTGCATTTCGAGGTGCTGCTCGGCGGCACCCAGCGAGTCGATCCGGTACCGTGGCTGGCCAAACGTGGCCTGTCCGTCGGCACTTTCGCCGGTTGACCGGTGACCGAGCCGAACCAACCCACACCAGGCGATCACCCGCCCACTCAGCCGCCAAGCAGACCCGTGCCCGCCGGTAACGGCCCGCAGTTCGCTCCCCAGACGCGCATCATCCGGCGCGCGCCGACCGCGCCGATGCCGCAGATCGTGGACGACGCCCGGACCACCCACATTCCGCGGCAACCACCGCCTTCCAGCTACGTTGCTCCGAGCCAGCGCCCCGGCCCGGCGAGCACGCTGTCCGGAGGACCCAGCAGCGCGACGGCGGTGGCCGCTTCCGCCGTCAGCATCGTCAGCGGCTGGGCGACTTCGGTGGTGGCCACCGACCTGATCGCGGGCTGGTGGAAATCCGACCGCCTGTTCTGCGTCGCAGTCGCGTTCCTCGCGCTGGTGTTCGCGCTGGCGACGATCTCCGGTGTGATCCTGCTACTGCTGCGTCGTTCCCTCGGGCGCTACCTGCTGGTGGCCGGCGCCGTGATCGCGTTAATGACCTACGGTGGCGTGTTCATCGCCGGCGCGCGCGTCGCCTGGATCGTGCACGCCCTGCCCGTGCTGCCGGTTTCCAGTGTGGTCCTGGCGCTGCTGCCGCGCACCAAGGAATGGCTGCTGGACGACTGACCGTCGCCGCGCTAAAGCTTGGTGACGGGCGCGTGGTTGTGCATCAGCTTGACCCGCCCCGAGCTGCCGAAGTCGATCAGTGACATCGCTGATTCGCCAACGCCGGAAACCTCCTCCACCCGGCCCAGCCCGTACTTGTCGTGGGTCACCCGGTCACCGGGTGCGAGCACCAGCAACGGGCGCTTGCTCGCCGATGCACGAGCCGGCGACGGACGCGGCGAGCCGAATCGCCCGGCGCCGCTGACCGGCGCGCTGAACGACGGGGTGGGATCGGTGCGCCGCCAGTCGATGAGTTCCTGCGGGATTTCCCGCAGGAACCGCGACTCCGGGTTGAGCATTGGCTGTCCCCACGACGACCGCACTTTGGCCCGGCTGACATACAGCCGCTGACGCGCGCGGGTGATCCCGACGTAGGCCAGTCGCCGTTCCTCGGAAAGTTCGGCTGCATCACCCAATGCCCGCATGTGCGGGAACATGCCGTCTTCCCAACCAGTCACGAAAACCACCGGAAATTCCAGCCCCTTCGCAGTGTGCAATGTCATCAGCGTGACCAGACCGGCGCTGTGCTCGGGGATTTCGTCGGAGTCGGCGACCAGCGACACCCGCTCCAGGAATTGTGCCAGCATCCCGGTGTCCGGCACGTCTTCATCGTCGGGCGTGCCGAGTGTCTCGTCGAGCGCCGCCGCGTTCTCCAGGTCGGTGGCGAATTCGTGTGCGACGCTGACGAGTTCGTTGAGGTTGTCCAGCCGGGCCAGGTCTTGCGGGTCGGACGAGGATTCCAGCTGCGCGCGGTATCCGGTGCGCTCCAGCACCGCCTCGACCAGCTCTCCGAGGTCACCCTGCGACGAGTCGAGACGGCCACGCAGATCGTCGAGCATCTCGACGAAGCCCGCGATCGCCTTGGCCGACCGGGTGTTGAGCATCGGCACCTTGCCTTCGGCGGCGGCCTCGAGCGCGTCGGCGAAACTGGAACCGGTGTTCTCGGCGTACACCGCGACGCAAGCCTCGGCCCGATCGCCGATGCCGCGCCGCGGTGTGTTGAGGATGCGTCGCAGGCTGACCGCGTCGCCCGGGTTGTCCAGCACCCGAAGGTATGCCACGAGATCGCGAATCTCCTTGCGCTCGTAAAACCGCACGCTCCCAACGACTTTGTACGGAATACCGGCGCGGATGAACACCTCTTCCAACGACCGCGACGAGTTGTTGGTGCGGTAGAAAACCGCCACATCGTTGTACGTGAGCTCGCCACCGGCGACCAGCGTGTCGATTTCCTCGGCGACGAATCGTGCCTCGTCGTGCTCGTTGTCGGCGACGTAGCCAACGATTAGCTCGCCCTCGCCGGCAGCGGTCCATAGCCGCTTTTCCCGGCGCCCAGAGTTGCGCGAAATCACCGAGTTGGCCGCCGACAGGATGTTCTGCGTGGAGCGGTAATTCTGCTCGAGCAGAATCGTCGTGGCGTTCGGGTAGTCGCGTTCGAAATCTTCGATGTTGCGAATCGTGGCGCCGCGGAACGCATAGATCGACTGGTCGGCGTCGCCGACGACGCACAGCTCTGCCTGTGGCACACCGCCCGGATCGTCACCGGCGTCGCGGCCAACGAGCTCACGCACCAGCACATACTGCGCATGGTTGGTGTCCTGATACTCGTCGACCAGGATGTGGCGGAACCGCCGACGGTAATGCTGGGCGATCTGCGGGAAAGCCTGTAGCAACGCGACCGTCTCGCCGATGAGGTCGTCGAAGTCGAGTGCGTTGGCCGCCCGCAGCCGGTGCTGGTATTCGGAGTAGACGGCGGCCACCGTGCGCGCCAAGTCATCGGCTTGGTCAGGGTGGTCGGGGTCGGACAGGTCGGCCATCGCCTGCTGCGGGTCGATCAGCTCGTTCTTCAGGTTCGAGATGCCGTTGGCCAACAGCCGCGGCGAGTATCGCTTGACGTCAAGGCCCATGTCCTTGGCGATCATCTGGAGCAGGCGCCGCGAATCGTCGGCGTCGTAGATCGAGAAGTTGGAGTTGAGGCCCGCGATCAGCGAGGCCTGGTTGCGCAGAATCCGCACGCAAGTCGAGTGAAACGTTGACACCCACATGGAAGGAGCGGCGCGCGCTCCTATTAGTGCCACCACGCGTTCCCGCATCTCCGCGGCGGCCTTGTTGGTGAAGGTGATGGCCAGAACCTGGCCGGGGCCGACGTCGCGAGCGGCCAGAAGGTAAGCGATGCGCCGGGTCAGCACGGCCGTCTTGCCGGAGCCCGCGCCCGCGACGATCAGCAGCGGCGAGCCCTCGTGCAGCACCGCCTGACGCTGTTGCGGGTTGAGGCCGTCGAGGAGTTGATCTGCGTCGGGAGCCCGCCGGGCATCGGTCACGTACACACTCATTGCCCACAAACTTACCGCCGTTCGGCGACACCTTTGCGTTAGCGGGCCTTCAAATGGCACACTCAATTCGTGCTCAACATGCAGCGGCGATTTTTCTACGGGTACCGGCCAGCGGTGCCCGTGGCTTAGCTGCTTCCAGAGCCTCGTGGTCCGCTTCCGGATCCGGGGCTCGTCTCTTGTGTGAGGCCCGAAACCGGATGAGACCACAAGACCCACACCCCCCACACAACGAGAATCCGGAGCTTCCAATGACTGTAGAAACCGAACCACTCACCGACATCGACGACCTGCGCCACGAGATCGACCGGCTCGACGCCGAGATCCTGGCCGCGGTCAAGCGCCGTACCGAGGTATCCCAGGCGATCGGCAAAGCCCGGATGGCCTCTGGGGGCACCCGCTTGGTGCACAGCCGGGAAATGAAGGTCATCGAGCGCTACAGCGAGCTCGGCCCCGACGGCAAGGACCTCGCCATGCTGCTGCTGAGACTGGGCCGCGGCCGACTCGGTCACTGATCCGGTCGGTTAGCACCTCGTTCACCTCGCCGTCATCGCCGCCCTGGTCAACCTGACTAGGGTCGACACCATGACTGCGGTTGAACAGATTCCCGATATCTCAGCGGCCCCCGCCTGGAGTGCCCTGCACAGACATCACGAGCAGATCAAAACGACGCACCTACGCCAGTTCTTCGCCGACGATCCTGACCGCGGCAGCGAGTTCACCGTCTCCGTCGGCGACCTTTACATCGACTTCAGCAAACACCGCATCACCCGCGAGACGGTGAAGCTGCTGATCGACCTGGCCCGCACCGCCCACCTCGAGCAGCGTCGCGACGAGATGTTCGACGGCGTGCACATCAACGTCTCGGAGAATCGCGCCGTGCTGCACACCGCACTGCGGCTGCCGCGGGACGCGACGCTGACCGTCGACGGGCAAAACGTCGTCGAGGACGTGCACGCGGTGCTGGACGCGATGGGCGACTTCACCGACCGGCTGCGCAACGGCGGGTGGACCGGCGCCACCGGAAAGCGAATTCGCACGGTCGTCAACATCGGGATCGGCGGCTCGGACCTCGGACCGGTGATGGTCTACCAGGCGTTGCGTCACTACGCGGACGCCGGCATCTCGGCGCGGTTCGTCTCCAATGTCGACCCTGCCGACCTGATCGCGGCGTTAGCCGACTTAGACCCGGCCACAACACTTTTCATCGTCGCCTCCAAGACGTTCTCGACGCTGGAGACGCTCACCAACGCCACCGCGGCTCGGCGTTGGCTGACCGACGCGCTCGGCGACGACGCGGTGGCCAAGCACTTCGTTGCCGTCTCGACCAACAAGAAGCTGGTCGACGAGTTCGGCATCGACACCCACAACATGTTCGGGTTCTGGGACTGGGTCGGCGGACGCTATTCGGTCGACTCGGCGATCGGGCTCTCGGTGATGGCCGCAATCGGCCGTGAGGCTTTCGCGGACTTCCTGTCCGGGTTCCACCTCGTCGACGAGCATTTCCGGACCGCGCCGTTGGACTCCAACGCTCCTGTGCTGCTCGGGCTGATCGGGTTGTGGTACTCGAATTTCTTTGGGGCACAGTCACGTGCGGTGCTGCCGTACTCCAACGACCTGGCACGGTTCGCGGCGTATCTGCAGCAGCTGACGATGGAATCCAACGGCAAGTCAACCCGCGCCGACGGTACCCCGGTCGTCACCGATACCGGTGAAATCTATTGGGGCGAACCGGGGACAAACGGCCAGCACGCCTTCTACCAGTTGCTGCACCAGGGCACGCGGCTGGTGCCGGCTGACTTCATCGGATTCAGCCAACCGACCGACGACCTGCCCACCGCCGACGGGACCGGCAGCATGCACGACCTGCTGATGAGCAACTTCTTCGCCCAAACCCAGGTGCTGGCATTCGGCAAGACGGCCGAGGAGATCGCCGCCGAAGGCACGCCTGCCGACGTGGTGCCGCACAAGGTGATGCCCGGCAATCGACCGACCACATCCATCCTGGCGACCAGGCTCACCCCATCGGTGCTGGGCCAGTTGATCGCCCTGTACGAGCATCAGGTCTTCACCGAGGGCGTGGTGTGGGGCATCGACTCGTTCGACCAATGGGGCGTCGAGTTGGGCAAGACGCAGGCCAAGGCGCTGCTGCCGGTGATCACCGAGGACGCCGCGCCGGCCAAACAATCGGACAGCTCGACCGACGCGCTGGTGCGCCACTACCGCATCGAAAGGGGCCGTGCGGGCTGAGCCGCGCCTTACGCGAAGCGCTTGGCCAGCGGCGGCAGCAGCCGCAGCAGTTGGGACAGCGGCGCCCACGGCCACCACGGCACCGCGGCCCTGCCCGGCTCGCGCTCGATGGCTGCGACCAACGCCTTGACGCCAGTTTCGTTGTCCACCATGAACATTGTGCTCTGCGATTTGGCCGTCATCTCCGACTCGATGTACCCGGGCTCGATCACCGACACCTTGATCGGGCCGCTAGCGTATTCGGCGCGCAGCGATTCTCCCAGCGAACGCACCCCGGCCTTGCTGGCCGCGTAGGCGGCTTTGACGCCGGGCACGCCCTTGGCGCCGAGCACCGAAGAGATCAGCACCAGATGCCCCGACCCCTGCTGCTTGAACATCTGTAGCGCGGTTTCGATCTGAACCAGCGCAGCCACCAAGTTGGTTTCGATGGTCGCCTTGTTGGCCCACAGCTTGCCCGACCCCAGCGGCGCGCCCTTGCCGATACCGGCGTTGACGATCACCCGGTCGATTCCACCAAGTGTGTCGGATAACTCGGCGAATACTTTCGGCACCTGTTCGTGGTCGTTGACGTCCAATGCGGCGACGGCCACCACGATGCCCGGATATTGTTGCGAAAGCTCGGTTTTGAGCTCGTCGAGGCGGTCGGTACGACGGCCGCACAGCGCCAGGTCACGCCCCTTGGCGGCGAACGCGCGGGCCATCCCGGCGCCCAGGCCGGAACTCGCGCCGGTGATAAGGATCTTCTGCCGAGTCATCCGCGCAGCATAGCTACTTGAGCAGACGCGACATTCGCCGGTCGGCCAGCACCTTGCCGCCGGTCTGACAGGTCGGGCAGTACTGAAATGACTTGTCGGCGAACGACACTTCGCGCACGGTGTCTCCGCACACTGGACACGGCAATCCGGCGCGCGCATGTACCCGCAAACCGGAGCGCTTCTCGCCTTTCAGCGTGGCCGCCTGTTGGCCGACTGAGCGGGTCACGGCGTCGGTGAGCACCGACACCATCGCGTCGTGCAACGAGCTCAGCTGTGCGTCGGCGATTTTCCCGGCCGTGGCGAACGGCGAAATCTTGGCGACGTGCAAGATCTCGTCGCTGTAGGCGTTGCCGATGCCGGCGATCACCTTCTGGTCGGTGATGACGGACTTGATCCGGCCGGTGTTGCCGGCCAGCAGGTCGGCCAGGTCGTCGACGGACAGTTGCAATGCGTCCGGCCCGAGAGCGGCGATGCCGGCCACCTGCATCGGGTCGTCGACGAGCCAGACCGCCAGCCGCTTCTGGGTGCCCGCCTCGGTGAGGTCGAAGCCCGGCGCCTCACCCGGAGTGCCCAGATGAACGCGCAGTGCAATCGGACCCTTGCCGGGGCGCAGCGGCGCGGCGGCCAGCGTGTCCGACCATCGCAGCCAGCCGGCCCGGGACAGATGGGTGATCAAGATCAGCTCGCCTGCCCGTAGACCGAGATATTTGCCCCAGCGGTCGGCGCCGGTAACGGTCAAACCGTGCAGCGCGTTAATCGGCGGGTCGAAGGTTTTGAGCACCGAGAACGCGACGACGTCGACGCGCCCGATGGTCCTGCCGACGGCGTGGTGGCGCAGGTAGTCGGCCAGCGCTTCGACTTCGGGCAGTTCAGGCATGCATCCAGTGTGCCGGTCAGCGCCGAGCAGTGCGCCGCACGTCGCGGACCACCAGCGACAGCACCCAGCTGACGATCGACAAGACGATCGCGGCCCAGATCGCGGTCCACCAGAAGTGGTCGATGGCCAGGCCCCAATGGGTGGTGTGAGCGGTGATCCACGCGGTGATCCACAGCATCAGCGCGTTGATGACGATGTGGATCAGGCCCAGCGTGAGGACGTACAGCGGGATCGACAGGATCTGCACGATCGGTTTGATGAACGCGTTGACCAGCCCGAAGATCACCGCGACGACGAAGATGATGCCGACCCTCTGCAGCCTGGTGTCGCCGCCGACGAAGCTGAGCCCATGGACGACGAGAGTGACCACCCAGAGGGCGAATCCCGTCAACGCCGCGCGGATGAGAAATGGCCCCATGAGCTGAACCTACTCCGCGGATCGCAACAAATAGGTGTCCATGATCCAACCGTGACCAGCACGGGCATCGGCCCGCAGCGCGGCGATCCGCTCTCCGACCTCGCCGATCGTGCCCGCGACCAACAGCTCGTCGTCGGTGCCGAGGTAGGCGCCCCACCAGATCCGGGTGTCGGGCGGGCAGCTTCGAAACGAACACTCGCCGTCGAGCATGACGACCGCCGAGCCGGACAGGCCGTGGATTCGAAGCTGGCGACCGGTGGTGATCAGCACAGGTTCGCCGACGTC
Source organism: Mycobacterium sp. (assembly GCF_035623875.1). Lineage (GTDB taxonomy): Bacteria > Actinomycetota > Actinomycetes > Mycobacteriales > Mycobacteriaceae > Mycobacterium. The sequence continues at coordinate 18,749 of NZ_DASPSP010000231.1, forward strand.
GTTGAGCGGGATGCGATGCCGAGCCGTCAGCGCCTGGATGGCGGTGATACCCGGGATGACGTCGTAGCTGATGTCGAGCTCGGCGGTGACGGCATCGAGGATGCGCAGCGTGCTGTCGTACAGCGACGGGTCTCCCCAGGCCAGGAAGGCACCCATACCGCCGGGTTCCAGTTCAGCCGCGATGGACTCCGCCCAGATCTGGGCGCGCGCCGCGTGCCAGTCGGACACCGCCGCCCGGTACTCGGCGTCCTTCGACCGTGGCGCATCCGGCAGCTCGACGAATCGGTAGCCGGGCTCGCGGATGAATCGCGCGCAGATTTCCCGGCGCAGACGCACCAAGTCGCTCTTGGCTTCGCCTTTATCCATCGCGAAGAACACCTGAGTTCGATTGAGCGCCTCGATCGCCTGGACGGTCACATATTCAGGGTCTCCCGCACCGATGCCGATGACGTGGATGTGCCGGGTCGCCATGCGCGCACAGCCTAATCACAACCAGCCGGGACCACCGGTATCCGATACCGCGGGTATCGACATCTTTCGATGACCCGCGAAGGATCAGCGCCATGACCACTCCGGTGAAGCCGACGGGGCCCAGTCGTGAAGAGTTCTCTGAACGCCTGCTCAAGGGATCGGTCAAGCCACGTCATCGCATGCCTACAGCTCATGAAAGGGCACACTCGCATCGAGGTGCGCCACAGTAGTCAACATGTGTTCAATGAGCGTGTGCACGTGGGTAACTCGTCGCGTCGCCTAGAAAGTGTCGGCATTCGACTTGGCGTCGCGCGTCGGCGTGCACGATGACATTTATGACCGCCCAGCGACCGTGAGGGTGGCCGACATCTGTCGAGAGGCGCGTGTCCGGTTAGCCGGATATATTGACCCGATTGACGGCCAGTATCACTGGCAGGGAACATTTTTCGGCCAATTTCCGGTACACGCGTTGGCCCGAGTCCGGACAGTGACTCCGGTGGTGGGCGAGCGCAGCGTTTCGGCGCGCATCACCGAAGAAACTCCGCAGGCCACGTACTCGATCGTCGGCGTGGGTGCGCCGCCGTTCGCGCTGGCAGACGTCGAAGTCGGCGCCGCGCCACAGTTTTGAGCCGCGACTGCGTTTTGCCGCTCGCCAGCGCGGGTAAGCGCCCATCGTGCCGATGGCGATGCCAGTGAAAACAACCCGCTCGTAGTGGTCAGGGTAGCTGCCAAGCGGGCCGGAGCCGATGGCTAGGACGACAGGCCGGATCCTCGCCGCGGCGGCGACTGGGTGTCCGGTCTGGCGATTGTCGCGTCGGTTTGCCGCGCCTGGGGCAGCACACCGATGCCGTCCGGAAAGACGGTGTGGGCGGTTGTCGGGCCGGAAAACCAGCTTTGATCCGCCACCTGCGATATCAGCAATCAGTCGGCGTGTTCGGCCTCGACGAGCTGGCGGGCCACCACCACGAGCGGCGTATTTGAGTTCTGCGAAAGCCGCTTCAGCAGTTCGAATGCCTGCACAGCGTCGATCTTGAATCGCTCCATGATCATGCCTTTGGCTTGGCCGATGATGTCGCGGGACGCCAGGGCACTGCGGAACTGCTCGTCGCGCCGCAACGTATTCCACGCCAATGCGGTGTGCGTGGCCAGGATCAGCCCCAACTCCGCCGCTTCGTCGCCGAATACATTCGGTTGTTCGGCATAGAAGCTCAGCGCTCCCATGCTGTGGTGGTCTGCAAACAACTGGAACGACAGGACCGACCGGATCGGGGTCGCTTCGACGGCCTCGCGACAGTAAGCCGGCCAACGGTCGTCGAGGGTCAGGTCGTTGATCCGGACAACGTGCTGCTCCCACGCCGCCGACAGGCACGGCCCCTGATCGTGACGCTGCTGGATTTGATCGAGCAGGAACGGATAGGAGTTCGTCGCTGACGCCGTTCGCACCTTCCCGTCGCGGGTGGCGATCGTGATACCGGCGTATTGCGCACCGGGCATGCTTTTCACTGCGCTCTTCGTCAACTCGCGGAGGACGGCATCGACATCTGTCTCTCGCTGTTGCTGCTGCAGGGTTTGCACCAACTCCGCGAGTTCGCGGATGAGTCGGCTCCGGCGATCCGCCGCCATGCTTCCCGCTCCGATCGCTTTCCCGTTAGCGATGCTGCCATTCTCCTACCGTCTGGCAAACCCGGCAACGGTTGGGATCAGCCTCGACGCCCTGTTCGGTGGGGTACTTTCTGTACCGGCGAGTTGCGGCCTGCCGAGGTCACGCCTGGTCATTAGCCGCTCGTAACGGGCTCTAGTATTTGGTTCAGAATTTGTGGTTATTCGAGGACAGGAGACGGGGTGCGGTTCAGCTACGCGGAGGCGATGACCGACTTCAGCTACTACATCCCGCTGGCAAAGGCCGCCGAGGCGGCCGGGTACGCCAGCATGACGATTCCCGACAGCGTCGCTTATCCATTCGAGTCGGACTCCAAGTACCCCTACACGCCCGACGGCAACCGCGAATTCCTGGACGGCAAGGCGTTCATCGAGACGTTTGTGCTGACCGCCGCACTGGGGGCGGTGACGTCGACGCTGCGGTTCAACTTCTTCGTCCTCAAGCTGCCGATCCGGCCGCCCGCGCTGGTGGCCAAGCAGGCGGGTTCGCTTGCGGCGCTGATCGGCAACCGGGTGGGCCTTGGTGTAGGCACCAGCCCATGGCCGGAGGACTACGAGCTGATGGGCGTCCCGTTTGCCAAGCGTGGCAAGCGGATTGACGAGTGCATCGAAATCATCCGCGGCCTGACCACTGGCGATTACTTCGAGTTCCACGGCGAGTTCTACGACATACCGAAGACGAAAATGACCCCCGCCCCCACCGAGCCAATCCCGATCCTGATCGGCGGTCACGCCGATGCCGCGCTGCGGCGTGCGGCCCGCGCCGACGGGTGGATGCACGGTGGCGGCGACGCGCACGAACTCGACCGGCTCATCGGGCGGGTCAAGCAGCTTCGGGAGGAAGAGGGTAAGACCGGCCCGTTCGAAATTCACGTGATCTCCGTGGACGCCTTCACCCTCGACGGAGTCAAACGCCTCGAGGACAAAGGTGTTACCGACGTGATCGTGGGCTTCCGGATCCCCTACATCGTGGGGCCGGACACCGAACCACTGGATACCAAGATCCGCAACCTGGAGATGTTCGCTGAAAACGTGATCGCCAAAGCCTAACGGCTACAGCGGATCCCACACCGGAGGCCGCTTCTCCTGAAGGGCCTTCGCGGCCTCCAGCGGGTTGTTGGTGAAGCCGCTCAGGATCTGGGTGCGGTTCTCGATCTCCTTGGCATGCCGCAGACTCGGCGCGTCGAGCGCGGTGTTCAGGCCGATCTTCGTCTGCCACACCCCGTAGGCGTTGTTCGCCACGATCGAACGGGCCATCTTCAGCGCGGCCGTCATCAGCTCGTCCGCCGCCACCACCTCGTGCACCAGCCTGATCCGGTACGCCTCGTCCGCGTCGATGATGCGGCCGGTCAGCATCAGCTCCCGCGCCACCCCGGCTCCGACGATCTTCGGCAGCAGGTAGCTGGTGCCCATGTCCATCGACGAGAACCCCGCCTTGATGAAAACCGATCCGAACCGGGCCTGCTCGGACGCGATCCGGATGTCGCAGTGCAGTGCAAACGCCAGCCCGCCGCCGACCGCGGCGCCGTTGACCGCGGCGATCACCGGTATTGGCAGCTCGTAGAGCCGGGTGTACAGATCGGCCAATCGAACCTGTGCGTCGTAGCTGACCTTGAACGGTGGGCTGTGCGGCGCAGTTTTCGTCCAGGCTTCTCCGGTGCCGCTGAGGTCGGCGCCCGCGCAGAACCCCCGCCCCGCGCCGGTCAGGATCGCCGCCCGGAACTCGCCGGTGCTGAGCACATCCAATGCATCATCCATGGCGCCGATCAGCGACCCGTCGATGGCGTTCAAACGCCTCGGCCGGTTCAAGGTGACGCAAGCAATCTTGTTTTCCGCGGTGCCCGCGATTGTTGCCAATTCCACAGCAGTCATACAGCAACCGTAGGGGAGACGCCGGAATCGGCGCCTACCGTGGAGGAGAAGCCACATCGAGGAGCGCTCATGGCAAGAACTGACCGCGACAGTTGGGATTTGGCCAGTAGCGTCGGCGCCACTGCCACCATGGTGGCGGCCGCCCGGGCCGCAGCCAGCCGCCGCCCCGACCCGGTGATCAACGACCCGTTCGCCGAACCACTGGTCCGCGCGGTCGGGCTGGACCTTTTCACCAAGGTGGCCGCGGGTGAGCTGGATTTCGCCGACGTCGACGACGGTGCCGGGTTTCCCCGCATGGTCGACACGTTCGCCGCCCGAGCCCGGTTTTATGACGACTACTTCGCCGAGGCTGGTAGCGCGGGACTGCGTCAGGTGGTGATCGTGGCGTCGGGGCTGGATGCCCGCCCGTACCGGCTTTCCTGGCCGGCGGGCACCACGCTGTACGAAATCGATCAGCCCGAGGTCATCGAGTTCAAAACCTCCACACTGTCCGAACTGGGCGCTGTGCCCGGCGCCGAGCATCGTCCGGTCGGCATTGACCTTCGTGAGGATTGGCCGGCGGCGCTGCAACGCGCGGGCTTCGACGCCACCCAACCGACGGCATGGCTGGCCGAGGGGGTGCTGATCGGATTTCTGCCGCCCGAGGCCGAAGTTCGTCTGCTGGACAACGTCGCCGCACTGAGCGCCGCGGGCAGCAGATTCGCCGCGGACTACGGATCGGTGCGCGGTCAGACCGAGGAGCAGCAGCGGCAGGCCCACATCCTGACCGATCGCTGGCGCGAGCACGGCCTGGACCTGCACATCCCTGACCTGACCTATCCGGGCGACCACACCGACGTCGCGGCCCACCTGCAGGCCGACGGGTGGGACACCGCTACGTTCGTGCTGGCCGACCTGTTCGCCGCGGCTGGGATGGCGCCGCTGGAGGGCGAAGCACAGGCGGGTGCACCGGCCTCGATCAGCTTCGTTCGGGCGACCCGACGGTAGTCGCGCCGCGTTATGCGTGCTTGGCGAACCACTCCGCCTGCATCGCCAGCAGTCCCAACGCCGGCAATTGCGGTGTGCCAGGGTCGAGTTCGCGATACCGCTGGTAAACGTTGACGACGACGCGCTCGGCATCCAGCCAGCTCGCGTACTCGCCGAGGTCGATGGTATCGGCCGCCTCGACGAACGACAGGCCTTTGCGGTAAGCGCGTTCGGCCTGCTCGGCGACATGGACGAGATACCCCCGCACGGCGCGGATGCCGTCCGCGTCGGTGATCGGACCATGGCCGGGCACCACCGTCGGCGCCTCGAGGGCGATCATCGCCTCGCAGGCCGCGACCCAGTTCGCGATCGGACCGGCCCACACGATCGGCGTGCAGCCGATGAACAGCAGATCCCCGGCGAACAGCACCCCGGCGTCCGGCACGTGCACCACCGAGTCCGCGGCGGTGTGCGCCGGGCCCAGATTCAACAGGTGCACCTCGCGACCACCGACCTCGATGGTGAGCCGGTCGTCGAAGGTCTGGTCGGCGTTGCGGACCGTGATGCCACCGAAGTCAAAGGGCCCAAATCGTTCTCGCAGATATCGGGTCGCGATTGGGCCGAGGTCTGCGGTCTGGGTCATCACCAGCATCTCGGGAGCCATGCCGTGGGCGATCTCCTCGGCGGTGCCCTTGGCGGCGATCACCCTTACCGACCGGTTCAGCAGTTGGTTGCCGTGGGTGTGGTCACCGTTGGAGTGGGTGATCAGCGCGTCAGTGATCGGGGCGCGGTCGGTGATGGGCGCCATCGAGTCCAGCATTTCGCGGGTCAGCGCCAGGTCGAACAGCGTGTCGACCAGTAGCGAGGCGCCGTCGCCGGCGACAAGGCCCGCGTTGCTCCAGCCGTATCCGCCGTCCGGCAACATCCATGCCCACACCCGGTCGGCGACCTCGTGCAACCCGCGGGTGTACGGGATTTTCGCCGGAGCGGGGTTGACCCGCTTGGCGGCGGGAACGGCATCGGGGTTACGCCGTGCCGGGAGTGGTTGCGGTGCAGCGGTTTTGCGCACGGTTTGGCGGGTCTCGCCCAGTCCCTGCACTTTGAGCGTGACGACGTCGCCGTCGTGCAGCCAGCCGCGGAACGACTCCGGTGCAGTCGGGTCGAGGTGCTCGATCAATGTGCAGGTCGGCACTGTGCCGGACCCGAAAACGTCGCCAGGCCTCAGCATCACCCCACGTGAGGCGTAGGCGATCACCTCAGCGAAACTCCAATCCATCGCTGCGGTCGAGCCGGCCCCGATCATCGTGTCGTTGACCAGTGCGGTGACCTCTAGGCCCAGCTTCCCGTCCTGGCGGTAGGGCTCAAGTTCGTCGGCCGTGACGAGGTAGGGGCCCAGGGTGATTCCGCTGTCCTTGCCCTTGGCCTGTCCGATCGCCAGCTGGCCTTCCAGCTGTTGCAAATCACGCGCCGACCAGTCGTTGAAGATCATGTAGCCGATGATCGCCTGTTCGGCTTCGGCGACCGACAAGTCTTTTCCCGCTGTTCCGATGACCGCGGCGATCTCCAATTCGAAGTCCTGCCAAGCACTTCCGGGTGCCGTCGGGGCGTCGTCATACGGACCGAGAACGGTCGACGGGCAGGCGAAGTAGAACGCGGGAATCCGGTACCAGGTGTCTTTGAGCACCCGGCCGCCGCCCATCGCCGCTTGGCAATTGCGCATGTGGTCGAGAAAGCACAGGCTGTCCCGGATCGACGGCGGCCGCGGGATCGGTGCTGCGAGGCTCACCTGGTCGAGACGTACAGTCGGCGCCGAACGCAGCGCGCCCTCCCCGACCTCCCGCAGTCCGGCCGCGCCGCGCCCGATCAGTTCGAGCAAGCTCACACCCGGCCGCAGCGCGTGGATCGCATCACGGGAGAGCACCCCGGTCCGCTCGCCGTCGCCGTCTCGAAAGGTTACCCACCGCATCGTGATTCAGTCCTCTCTTACCACCTGGCTCGGTTTCTTGTCGGGCCGCAGCCCCCGCCAGCTGGGCTGGCGCAGCCGCCCATCCGAGGTCCACTCGCTGTACCGGACTTCCCCGACCATCGTCGGCTCCACGAAAGTCACGGCCTTGGAGTCGCGGGCGGGAAGTGTTACGTCGAAAGGGGATTCGTCGGTGTGCAACGGCGCCAGCGTTGTCTTAAGGTTGGCCAAGTCCCGTTCGGTGAACCCGGTACCGACCCGGCCAGCGAAATGCAGTCCGCCCGCGGTGGGAATGCCCATCAGCAGCGAGCCGATGCCGCTGGTGCGCCCACCCTCGCCGGCGCGCCAACCGCCGATGACGACTTCCTGGGTGTTCCAATATTTGTGCTTGACCCACGATGCCGAGCGGCGACCAGGCTGATAGGTGGAGTCGCGTTTCTTCGCGATCACGCCCTCCCACTGGTGCTTACGCGAGTAGTCCAGCGCCTCGGCGCCGTCGCCGGGCAACAGGTCGGGAACGATCAGACTGCCTGCGCCGGCCAAGGTTTCCAGCAACTGCCGCCGGTCCCGGTAGCGGGCTCGCAGCAACGACCGCCCGTCCAGATACAGCAGGTCGAAGGCCCAGAACTCGATGCGGGTGGCCCGGGACCGGTTCTGCATTTCGGTGAATCGCGGCACACCGGAGGCGTCCAGGGCGACGACCTCGCCGTCGAGGACGACATGATGGTCGCCGAGATCGTCAGCTAGAGAGGCTAATTGCGGGAATTCTTTGGTGACCTCGCGCCCACTGCGTGATCGCAGCCGCACCTTGCCGTGGTCGGCATCGACCAATAACCGGTAGCCGTCCCACTTGCCCTCGAAGGCCCACTGCGATGCCTTCAGGTTCGCCACCGAACCATGAGTCGCGAGCATCGGGGCCAGCTCGTCAAACTGGAATACCTTCTGGTCCTTCATCCGATGGGCTAGCCACTGGTCGCCATTGGTCTGAATCAGCGCGTAGCGCCCCGAGATTCGCTCGCCGTGCAGCGTGACGATGACCTCCCCGTTTTCGCCGGAGTCGCGGAACTTTTCCGTGTCGTAGGTGCCGGAGTCCCAAATGATTACCTTGCCGGCACCGTACTCCCCTTTCGGGATGGAGCCTTCGAAGCTGCCGTACTCCAGTGGATGGTCCTCGGTGTGCACCGCCAGGTGATTGACCGCGGTGGTTGTGGGCAGGTTCTTCGGCACCGCCCAGGACACCAAAACACCGTCGCGTTCCAGGCGAAAGTCGTAGTGCAGCCGACGGGCGTGGTGCTCCTGAATAACAAATGTATTACCCTCGCCCGAAGACGGTTTGGCGCCCGGCACTGGCTCGGGTGTTTTCGACGCGTCGCGCATGCTGCGGTACTTGGTCAGCCGATCCGGGGTCTTCACATCAGCATCCAGCGGCGCCAGCAGGTCTCCGTCACGCTCGACCCTCTTCAGCACCTCGTCATAGCGCAGCTGGCGAAGCTTCTTGTCGTCGAGCTCCTCCCAGCTGCGCGGCGCGGCGACAGTCGGAAACTCCCGGCCGCGCAACGAATACGGCGCGATGGTGGTCTTCGAACCGTTGTTCTGGCTCCAGTCCACGAACACTTTGCCCGCTCGCACACTTTTGGTCATCGTCGAGGTGACCAGCCTGGGCATCGACTTTTCCAGTTGCTGCGCAACACGTTTGGCCAGCACCACTGCGCCGCGACTGCTCACCGGCTTGTCCAGCGGGCTGTACAGATGCAGCCCCTTGCTGCCGCTGGTGAGCGGAAACGTGGTCAAGCCGATGTCGGCGATCACGTCGCGGACAGCACGCGCCACCTCGGCGAGCTGAGCCATCGTCACACCCTCGCCGGGGTCGAGGTCAAACACCAGCCGTGTCGACGGGCCGGGCTTGAGTTTTTCCCCGCCTCGCGTCCATTCGGCGACGAACCGCCACTGCGGCACGTGTACCTCGAGTGCGGCCTGCTGGGCGATCCACGCCAGCCCGTCGACGCTGTCGATGATCGGATAGGTGGTCGTCCCGGACCGGTGCGTAACGCTTGCGCGGGGCAGCCAGTCGGGCGCTGAGGAGGCCAGCTGTTTTTCGAAGAACGACGGCTCGTCCACGCCGTTGGGCCAACGCTTCCGAGTGGCCGGGCGCCCGGCAATGTGCGGCACCATTACCTCGGCGATGCTGGTGTAGTAAGCGAAGATTTCGGCCTTGGTTGTTCCGGTTGTGGGGAAGATCACCTTGTCGGGTTTGGTCAGCTTCACCCGCGGCGCCATGTGATTTAATTTACGCTTTCCAGCAGCGAAAACGCCTTCTCACCACCAATTATCGTCATCGCCGTAAAATTCTTGTTGTCCAGCACACGAAAGGGTTAGAACCGGCGAACACATCGGGCACAGACGAGAATGTCCAATGTGATTCCCATAGTTCCTTGGCGTCCTAGAACTGGCGTTCCCTTGAGCAATGCGACACTGCGACTGCATTCGCAACGCATTGACGTGCCAACTTATGACCGGTCGGCCCTGCAACGTGGTGTCGTTCACATCGGCGCGGGTAACTTTCACCGCGCGCACCAGGCCGTTTACTTCGATGACCTTGCCTGCTTAGGCATTTCCCATGACTGGGGGGTCACCAGCGTCAGTCTTCGCTCCCGCGACGTCAAAGATGTGCTGTCCGCTCAAGATGGGCTTTACACCGTTGTGCAATGCGGCCACGACCGCCAAACTGCCCGCGTGGTCGGCTCGATCGGCTCCCTGCACTACGCGCCGAACGACGGCGCCGCGGTCCGCGCCGCTCTAGCTGATCCGCAAACTCGCGTCGTCAGCCTGACTATTACCAACAACGGATACTTTCTCAATCCAACTACCGGCGAGTTCGACGCTGACAACCCCGACGTCCGTGCCGATCTTGGAGCGTCGGATTGCTTTGCCACCGCGTGGGCATACCTGGCCGAAGCACTCGACCAGCGTCGCCGCGCCGGTATTGCCCCGTTCACCGTGCTCTGCTGCGACAACATTGCCGACAACACGCAAGCGGCGCGGACCGCGCTGGTGTCGTTCGCTGCGTTGAAAGACCCTGGGCTGGCCCGCTGGATCGACACACACGTCGCATTCCCGTCGACGATGGTCGACCGCATCACCCCGCAGACCTCGAACTCGGAACGCCAATTCGTGGAGCAAACATTTGGCGTTGCCGACAAGTGGCCGGTGCTGACCGAACCGTATCGCCAATGGGTCATCGAGGACACCTTCAGCAACGGCCGCCCTCCGCTGCATGAGGTCGGCGCCCAGTTCGTATCCGATGTTAGCGACCACAAGCTAGTCAAAACCCGCCTGCTCAACGGGACCCACATCGCGCTCGCGTGTCTGGCCACGCTGGCCGGCTACCAGCGCACCGACGAGGCGATGAACGACCGCGTCATCTTTGAGTACGTCGAGCAGCTCATGCGTGATGAGATTCAGCCACTGCTACCGGCGGTGCCCGGAATGAACACGCCCAGCTATCGCCAAACGTTGCTCGCTCGGCTCAGCAATCCCCGGATGAGCGACCAGTTGTCGCGGTTGGCTCGGCGTGGGTCGAGCAAAATATCGTCGTTTGTGCTGCCCTCCCTGCAGGAGGCGATCGCGCAGGGCAGACCGCACACTCTGCTGATGTTGGCTGTTGCCGGGTGGGCCCGTTATATGCGCGGCCACGACCTCAAGGGGCGGAAATTCCGCATCGAGGACTCGCAGGCGATACCGCTGACTAGGTTGGCGACCATGGCAGCCGACAATCCCGATCCGTTGCTGCGGCACGAAATCTTCACCGAACTACGCTTGGTTCCCGCCTTCGCGGAGTCCCTCGGTGACATGATTGCGAACATCGATGAGCACGGTGTGTTACCGACGATGCGTCGAGCGTTGCGGGAAGATGCGCGGGAGCTGGTGTCGTAATGAACCAGGGAATCAGCATTGTGCGCGAATTCGACCCTGCACCAATCACCACGTTGCTCTGCGACGCCGATGACAACCTGTTCCCTTCGGAGAGGGCGGCATTCGTCGCCTCGACCGAGGTGACCAATCGCTTCCTGGCCAGGTTCGGCGTGACCGCTCCGCTCAGCGCCGAGGAGCTGCGCAAGCAGGCCGTCGGGAAAAACTTCCGCACGACTGCTGTCGACCTGGCTGTGCAGTGCGAAGTGCCATTCGAGCAGACCCTGGCCCAAGGCCGTCCCGCAGCGGTTGTCGCTTCAGACAGCGATGTCGCAGCCGGCTGCGCGTTGTGCGCCGACGAACTCGAGCAATGGGTGCTCGAAGAGCGCCAACGGGTCACCGCTCATCTGGGCGTGACCTTGAAGCCAGATCCGCAGGTACTCGAACCACTGCGCGACCTCGCGTCGCAATATGCGCTGACGGCTGTCAGCTCCAGCGCTCTCAAGCGGTTGAATGCGTGTTTCACTGCGACCGGCCTGGATCCGCTCATACCGGTGGATGTGCGTTTCAGCGCGGAAGATTCCCTTCCCGTGCCGACAAGTAAGCCGGACCCGGCGGTGTACCGGCATGCCGGCCAGGAACTGGGCGTCGAGGCCCATCAAGGTCTGGCCATCGAAGACTCCGTGGCCGGCGTCACCTCCGCGGTCGCGGCCGGCTACCTCACCGTCGGGAACCTGATGTTCGTGTTACCCGACGAAAAGGATTGCCGCCGTGCGGAATTGATTGATGCTGGTGCAGTCGCGATCACCGATTCGTGGCGCGCTCTCGCTGATGTCCTGATGCTGTCGACTGTGACACACGGAGACTCCAGGCTCAGGTAGGCATCGTCACTCACGCAATGACGATTCGGGCCCCGGCCCGGTAGGAGCTGTGCAATCGTGATTAGCGCGATGAACCTGAACAACGCTGCGCTGACAAAGCTGCCGATCGCTACGCCGAGCTATGACCGCGGCAGCGTCAGCGTCGGTATCGCGCATATCGGGGCCGGTCACTTCCACCGAGCGCATCAGGCCATGTACATCGACCGGCTGCTACAGCGGGGCTTGGCGCGCGAATGGGGCATCTGCGGGGTGGGGGTGATGCCCGGCGACTGGACAATGCGCGACGTCCTGCGTGACCAGGAAGGGCTGTACACCCTGGTTCTGGAGAGCCCTGACGGCAGCCGGGACGCACAAGTGATCGGCTCGATCATCGACTACCGCTACGCGCCCGACGATCCGGAGGCAGCAGTGGAGTTGCTGGCCGCGGCAACCACCCGGATCATTTCGCTGACCATCACCGAGGGCGGTTACCGCGACCCCGACGGACCCGCGTTCGCGTTGATCACCGAGGCTCTGGCCAGGCGTCGCAGCCGCGGGATCGCCGCACCGACGATTGTGTCGTGCGACAACATCGAGAGGAACGGTGCGATCGCGCGGTGCGCGATCCTGACGAATGCCGAACAACGGGATCCCGGGCTCGCCGAGTGGGTGGCGGAACACACCCGGTTCCCGAGTTCGATGGTCGACCGGATCACCCCGGCCACCACACTGGAGATGGCCGCCGCCGTGCGGCGCGATTTCGGTGTCGACGACCGCTGGCCAGTGGTGGCCGAGCAGTTCGCCGCCTGGGTCCTCGAAGACGACTTCTCCGATGGCAGGCCGCCCCTGGAGAAGGCGGGCGTGCTGCTGGTCGCCGATGTTGGCCCGTACGAGTCGATGAAGCTGCGGCTGCTCAACGCAGGGCATCAGTGCCTGTGCTACTTCGCCCATCTGTGCGGCTTCGAGTTTGTCCACGACGCCGCCCGCGATCCCCTGCTTGCCGAATTCCTGTTGCGCTACTGGGATTCCGAGGCAACTCCCACCCTCAAACCGGTACCCGGTATCGACCTGCGTGACTACACCCGCACATTGATCGAGCGGTTCGCCAACCCAGGCGTGCGCGACACCGTTGCGCGGCTGTGCGCCTACTCGTCGGATCGCATCCCGAAATGGCTGCTTCCCGTTATCCGCGACAACCTGGCCAGCGATGGGCCGGTTCGGCTGGCGGCAGCGACAGTGGCCAGCTGGGCCCGCTACGCCGAGGGCGTCAACGAGTGGGGTGAGCCGTTTGAGGTGGTGGACCAGCTGGCGGACTCGCTGGTGCCGATCGCCCGGTCACAGCACGAGCATCCCACCGCGTTCATCGAGCTCACCGCGGTGTTCGGGGATCTTGCCCAACAGCCACGCTTTGTCCAGGCATTCAGCTGGGCGCTGGATTCGTTGCACCGCAACGGAGCTCGGGCGACACTGGAGGCATTACTGCGATGACCCGCGGGCTGGTGATCGGCGAATCGTTGATCGACATCGTCGAGCGCGACGAGCACGTCGGTGGCAGCCCGCTCAACGTCGCAGTCGGGTTGGCCCGGCTGGGCCGCGACGTTGATTTCCTGACCCACATCGGCGACGACCCACGCGGCCGGCGTATTGCTGAGTACGTCAACGCCGCGGGGGCGCACCTTGTTTCGGGAAGTCAATCCGCTGTCCGGACGGCGGTCGCGCAACTTACCGTCGACGAAAACGGGTCGGCTGACTATGTGTTCGATCTGGACTGGCAGCTTTCCGCCACACCGATGGTGGCACCGCCGCTTTTCGTGCACACCGGATCGATTGCCGCCGTGCAGGAACCGGGCTGCTTGGCTGTTGCGGCGCTTATCGACACCTACCATGTCTCGGCCACAATCACCTTCGACCCCAACGTGCGTCCGTCGTTGATCGTCGACCGAGATCTGGCCCGCGAACGCATCGAGCATCTCGTCGAGCGCAGCGACATCGTGAAAGTCAGCGAGGAAGATCTGTGCTGGATCGACCCGGAACGTCCGCCAGAGCAGATCGCGCAGACCTGGCGGACGCTGGGCCCCTCGGTCGTCGCGGTGACGATGGCTGACCGGGGTGCGGTCGCGGTCTGCGCGGCCGGCGAAGTTCGGGTGCCGGCCCGACCCGTGCAGGTGGTCGACACCGTCGGCGCCGGTGACGCGTTCACGGTCGGCCTGATCGACGCGCTGTGGGCGCAAGGCTTGTTGGGCGGGCAGCGACGTGGCGAGCTCGCCCGGATAGACCTGGATGCGCTGACGGCGGCACTCGAGGCGGCCAGCAACGCGGCGGCGCTCACCGTTGCTCGGGCGGGTGCCGACCTGCCGGACCGGGACGCCCTGCAAGCCGCCACACGTCAGCATTAGGTGCGTATCCGGATCGCCGTATGGGCATACTGACTGTATGCGTTCCATCTGGAAGGGTTCGATCTCCTTCGGGCTGGTCAACGTCCCGGTCAAGGTGTACAGCGCGACCGAGGACCACGACATCAAGTTTCATCAGGTGCACGCCAAGGACAATGGCCGCATCCGGTACAAGCGCGTGTGCGAAGTATGCGGCGAAGTTGTCGAGTACCGCGATATCGCGCGGGCATACGAATCCGACGACGGCCAGATGGTGGTGATCACCGACGACGACATCGCGACGCTGCCCGAAGAGCGCAGCCGCGAAATCGAAGTGCTGGAATTCGTCCCGGCTAGCGAGCTCGACCCGATGATGTACGACCGCAGCTACTTCCTCGAGCCGGATGGCAAGTCCACCAAATCCTATGTGCTGTTGGCCAAGACGTTGGCAGAGAGCGACCGGGTGGCGATCGTGCATTTCGCCCTGCGTAACAAGACCCGGCTTGCGGCCTTGCGGGTCAAGGATTTCAGCAAGCGCGAGGTGATGGTGGTCCATACGTTGTTGTGGCCCGACGAGATCCGTGACCCCGACTTTCCGGTGTTGGACAAGAAGGTCGACATCAAACCGGCCGAACTGAAGATGGCCGGGCAGGTAGTCGAGTCGATGGCCGATGACTTCAACCCGGACCGCTACCATGACGACTACCAGGAGCAGCTGCACGAGCTGGTTCAGGCCAAACTCGAAGGCGGAGAAGCGTTTACCGCCGAGGAGCAGCCGAAGGAGCTCGACGAGACCGAAGACGTTTCCGATCTGCTCGCCAAGCTGGAGGCCAGCGTCAAGGCGCGGTCGGACGGCGGGAAGCCGCCGGCGAAGAAGGCTCCCGCCAAGAAGGCTCCGGCTAAGCAGGCTCCCGCGAAGAAGGCTCCCGCGAAGAAGGCAGCCGCCAAAAAGACACCGGCCAAAAAAGCACCGGCCAAGGCGGGCTCCAAGTCCTGACCCCGCCCGCCTAGAACGGCGGTGGTCCGTCGGGGTCACCGAACGGTGCCGCGCGGGCTGATGTGTAGGCACGTTGCCGGGCCAGCCTGTCGTTGCGATTGCGGTTGCGCTCTGCGGTGATACGTTGCGATCGCTGCTGTGCCCGAGTGCGTCGACGAGTGGGCATCACGGCGGTGCGTTCACCACAGCGAACATCGGAAGTCGGTGTGGATTCGGGTAGATCACCAGTGGGAATCGTCAGCGCCGGAAACAGGATCGCGCTGCCGGGGCTGGTGACATAGATCTGCCCGGATGGCAACGACCAGATAACCGTACCGTCGGCCAACTGTTTGTCCCGCCATCCCCAAAAAGTCTTGAGCAGATGGT
>NZ_DASPSP010000171.1:0-12177 GCF_035623875.1 Mycobacterium sp.
CGCCGCGCGGAGGTTTCGATCGATGAGTCGCGGCGGCAGCCCCCCGCCGCTCGCCATGCGGAGTCCCCGGTTCCTGTGGTCGATGACGGTGTGACCGCGCACCAGCCCGCACCGCCGGTCGAGTCTGAGTCGGAGCGCGAACGGCTGGAACGGCTGCTCAAGTTCGTGGCTCGTCAGGAACCCGGATTACGCTGGGCCGTCGGCAACCGTGCGGACGGGACCACGTTGTTGGTGACGGACCTCGCGCACGGCTGGATACCGCCGGGAATTACGCTGCCGGCCGACGTCCGGCTGCTGGAGCCGGATCGGCGCGTGGGCGACGCGGCGGCGTTGCTCGGACAGACAGCGGTGCTGGCGGCCTACGCCCCTGGCGATCCGTTGGGTTGGGCAACCGACTATGACGTCACCGACACCTCGTCGCAACCGCGTGAGTTACCGGCCGTCGACGACTTGGGCTGGCTGCTGGGTGAGGCCACACATTGGCGTGACGGTCTGCCGCGGATGGTTCACACGTTGGCCAAGGCGGGTGCCGCGGGGACGGGCGTCATCGACGCCGAAATCGACATCTTGCGGGTATACCTCGATACTTCGCGCTACCAGCTTTTCGCGCAGTACCCGGACATCGACGCCGGGTTGCTGCTCAATTGTCTGCTGCTAGCCGCCACCGAGGATATTGCCACCGGGAACTTGATGGACGCGAATTATCACTTCGCGTGGTTCCAGACGCTCAGTGCGCCACCGGCCAGCGGATGGAAAGCCGGCGCGTGACGGGCCGCCAAAGCAACCACTACGACCACGCGCGCCACAGCCGCCAACGACTTCACCCAACATGCCAGCGTCATAGAACCGCCTGGAAAGCCACGCACAAGGTCTCATTGTGCTCAGCCCGTAGTTGCTCCCAGCACTGGTCGGGCTTTCAGCTCGACCGCCTGCGCAGCGTCGCCGCTGCCTAACGGTCAACCCACCCGACCGGGTGTGCGGCTCACCATCGAGAACCACCACCGCCACGAAGTGCGGCCCGCCGCCAATCAGCGCCACCAATCCCCGCTCCGGCACCGCCGGTGACATCGAGGTGGTTAGCGCACCCGTGCTGCCGCTCGATCGCTACCCGGCCAACGCTCCCGCTGTCGGGAATCCGCCGGCAAGTTCAGCGGCCAGGTCGATTAGCGCCAACTGAGTGCGGCGATGCAGCGCTGGGAAATCCAATGTGACCGCATCCCGCAGGTGGGCATCCCATGGGATTGTCTTCACCGAATGCACTCGCTTTCGCAGCGCCTCAGTGACATCAGTGATGAAATTCTTGCTCGTCGACCGGTAGGAGTTGTTGAGCACCACCACCGAACGCTTCAGCAGCTCGTGCCCGTTACGGGCCGCGAGCCAATCGATCGTTGTCTCGACCGCCAGCCAGCCTTCGCCGTTGCACGATCCAACTATCATCAAAGCGTCACAGGCCGACAGCACTGCAGGAATCACCGGGTGTTCGAGGTCTTCGCCGCAGTCGATCAACGCAAGCTGATAAAACCGCCGCGTTCGGCTCACGGTATCGGTGAAGGTCCGTGCTTCCAGCGCCATCGGGTTGGCCACATTCTGGTTCCCAGCCAACACCTCAAGGCCCTGCTTATTCTGGCCGGTGTAGAAGCGCGCCCTGGGGTAGTCGACCAGATCGTCGGCGGCCAAGAAATCGCGCACTGAAGTCTGGATTGTAGGATCGATTAGCCGACCCAGCCCACCGTAGGTTGGGTTGGCGTCGATAGCGATCACGGGCTGCTTGCGTATCTCGGCGAACACCGACCCCACCCCGGCGGTCACACGCGTCTTTCCGACGCCGCCTTTTACCGACACGGCAGCGATCTGATAGTTCCCCGGAATATTGGCCGAGATACGCGTCTTCCACTCATGCAGACGGCGCTCGGCCGGTCCCGCCCCGAGGTTGACCAGGTGCCCCGTGGATGCGTATACAACTTTGCGCCAACCCATCTCGGGGGGTTCGCGGCGCTGCTTAACCACGCCGCCGACCTGAATGTGCCGGCCAGTCTCCGAAACGGCCGTATCCGCCCGAGGTGCCCATCGTTCTGCCGGATCCATCCGAGGTGCCCAGTCGTCGGGCAATGGCGGCGGGATGCCCTGATCGAAACGCGGTGTGAACGGTATGGGCGGCGGCTGCTGCAACGCCGGGGCGCTTGGGCGCCCGGGCGGCGTTGACCGCTGCCCGGTTGCGGGCCCGCCCCCGATCCGCCGCTCGGGACCGGTGTCGGGCGCAGACGGCGACCGCCCCGTCCTGGCGTGGGCACCCTCACCCCCACCCACCTGCCCCGTGTTTTTCACGCCAGACTCATAACCGCCAGCCGGGGCTGGCATTCGCGGCGGCTGCGGCGCCGCGGGCTGGGACATTTCGGGCTCAACGACCGTCACCCCTTCGTCATCGACCGGCGGCGGGGCCGGGCGCTCCGGGCGGTCGTCGTCATCCGGCCGCAGGTAACGCGTCATGAAATCTGGGTTGTCTGTCATTTCTGTCCCTATTGAATGGGCCTGCTTCGGCCTTACAGTGTGATCCAAGAACCCGAATTCTCGCTATGCCATGGTCGTACAATAATTCTCGCGAACGGCATTTGCTTGCCGGAACAGGCTTGGGTTGACGGCTTTCACCACCGCGGCATTTATGACGGCATTCGTTCATGGGCATCCCAGGATCTGGCCGCCACGCTGCCAAACCGCGTGAGCCATCTCGACGGCGTCGCCGGGGTGATCGCCATCCACTCTTGCAGGCTGCCATGCGGCTGATTTAGCCGATACAGCGCCACCCGCCTCGCACAGGTTGAGCACCGATGCGGCCAAGATGGTTTCGGCATCCACAGGCACGCGCATATGTCGCCGCCTCGGCTCCTGGCTGATCCAGCGCCGCCTCCAGTTCGGCGACCGCCGCACCCCGACGCTCCGCGGCGTGCGGAGCGGCCTGCTTGGCCGCCACGCCGCCGACCCTGACCGCCGCCTGCAGGAAATGAGGCAAGCCCACAAGTCAGCAGCCGATCCGCACTGGCACAAACTAACCAACACTCACACGCCAAAATTAAACCGCCCGTGCACAACCGAGCACTAGAAAATACGGCCAGCACCAGCCCATTCAGCTCTGGAGACGGCGTCACTCACTGCCTAGCCGCGATCAGTCCTCTGCTGGCTCCGGTACGAGTTCTTGGACGTGGGGATCAGCCAACATAGTCGTCACCGTGGCGATAACCTCGGCGTCCGGGCTGGCGTCACGGGGACGTAACTGCTGGGCCGCCGAGCCGATCCGGCGAAGAAGCGCCTGGCACGCTTCTGCGGCCGCCGCGACGTAGCTTGTGCTGGCCGCAACCTGCGAATCTACGCTGAACCGGGCGGGTAGCTCGACGAATTCCTGCTTTAAATCCTTGGCTTGCTTTCGCACTGCCCGCGCCAGGGTAGCCACAAGCTCGACATCCAATGGGATTTGGGCCTCGACTTCCTCAGTCATCCCCACCTCAAGGATGTAGTTGATCTGATGCAGTGCAGTCAGCGCGTTCTCGATAAGCCTCGTCGCTGGGCGCACTTCCGAGCCGGGGATGGGAATGGCCAACCCTTGAGCGGCCAGCGCCTGTGCGATCTGGGCCTGAGCGCGGATCCTGTCAGCGTCGGCCTCGGCACGCGCACGTGCCTGCACGGCCTCATCGACCTGCTGCTGAGTTTCAGCGCGCACCCGCGCGATGACCTCATCCATCCCCTCCTGCGCCGTCGCGATCGCAAGCGCGGCCTGTTCACGCGCGGTGTCGACCTGGGCGGCGGCGTTGGTGCGGGCCCGATCGAGGTGGGTCTGCAACTGTTCGAGCGTTTCTCGGGCGGACACCCGGTCGGCCGCGCGCTCAGCCATTCGCTGGTTGGCGCGATCCTCGGCGGCCCTCACCTGCTCGTGCGCTGCGGCGACCTCAGCCTCAGCGTCAGCGCGGACCTTCTCGTTTTCACTTCGCAACCTCTCCAGCTCCGCTCGCGCCTCGCTCCGATCGGCGGCACGCTCGGCCATCCGCTGCCTTGCTCGCTGCTGCGCGGCGCTCGCCTGCTCGACAGCGGCCGCGATCTTGGCGGCGGCGTCGGTTCGGACCTCTTCGAGCTCACCGCGCAGCTTTTCCACTGCCGCTTGGGATTCTTCCAAGGCCGCCTTGGCTTTACGCAGCTCAGTCGTATGCTGAACACCTTTACGCGCTATTTCATTGAGTGCGGCGCCCTCTCGCTCACGCGCTGCCTCGGCCACCGCCGCCGCCGCCTGAGCTTCTACACGCGCGGCCGCGGCGTCGGCGAGCGCATCATCTTTGTCCTGTTCTGCCTCGTTTGCCCGCCGCTGAGCCAGCGCGCGCTGGTGCTCTGCCTCAATGACCTTCATCCGCCCCGTGAGCCGTCTACGTTCGGCTTTCCAAGTGCTCTTCTGACGGTGTTCGACCAGCTGAGCCTCGCTCATGGCGGCCACTGCCGTTAACTCTGCGGGAGGCTCCCTGCCGAGCTGCTGTGCCGCAGCGACCGCCCGCTCGGCCGCGCGCTTAGTCAAGGCCGCCCAGGTTTGTGTGTCCAGGCCGTCGATGTGATCCCGCAGGGTGGTCACTTCGAAAGCCCTTTGCCCGGGGGCGTCTCGGCAGTGGCGGGTGCACGTTCACCGGTTTTGACCAACGGTGGTGCACTCGGCTTTTTGTCTGGTGACTGCTCCGGACGGCCGTTGGATTCGGGAAGACTTTCCGGTAAAGGCCCGCCCTGCTGACCCAGCACCAACCCGTACTGGGCGAGATAAACCGCCACGGCCCGGGCCAGCGTGTCATCGCCCAGCTCTCTGGCGTCGCGATGCAACCCTTCGAGAAGCTCTAGCGCCAACTCGGGTCCAAGCCCAAGACTGGCGTTCTCTGGGTCTAGTGCCGCATATTCGGCCTCTGCGGTCGTGACCAGCCACACCAACCTTTTCCAGCAGCGGTCGACCGCTTGGCGGCGCTGCCGATCGGTACGGACTTGCTGGTAGTGGAGATCTTGCTGCTCAAGCTGTTTGTTGAGGCGAAGACTGGCACGACGGGATGCGTAGAGCACCGCGACGAACACAATGATGGCCGCCAGAAAGACCAGCGCGCCACTAAAGCCTGAAGACACCACGAAGTCGCGCAAGGGAGGCAGCTGGGGAGACCCGGCTTCAGGAAGGGGCATCGTGTCCTCCTTTAATAGCCTTGGCGGATACCGGCATTTGCCTGCGCAACCATAGCCCGCTGATTGTGCTCTTTATGCGCCACACCATAACGGGATATTCGGTAATTCGTCGACGCAGTGATATTTGGCAAACGTGCCCACACCGCCCGCGCACCCAGCGCCGGTCGTCAAGCTACACAGACCGGCTAGGGTCTCCGGCACCGAGCCACCAACCTCGTGACCAGCCGAAAATGGCTCCCTACGATTACCGCTGCCGACGGGAAATAACCCGTGCGCACGAGTCAGCAGGCGATCCGCACCGTCCACATGCGCCGGAAAGCTCACCCATCAAATTAACCTGACTAACGCCAGCCCGGCCACCACCAGCCCCAATAAAGCCGCCACCACCGGCAGGAACGGCAGGAGCATCCCAACCCGCACCAAGACACTGCGCGCCTACCTGGCGCCGGACGGCAGCCACGGGATCGACGTAATGCAAAACGGCGTTTCGCCCGCACGTCGTCGAGCGTGCCGAGCGGCTACGCGATTCCCGGGTGGCCGCCCAGCACCGCACCGACAAAGGCTCGGTGACGGTCGAAGATCTGGAGACACTGCGCACCCAGGACATCGTCGCTGCCGTGGCAGACGCGTGCGCGGAAAAGCATGTTCCGATTCAGCTTTGATCATTACAACGTGACCGGGTCGAACCGGAAGACCGCGATGTGGCCCGCCAGCGCCTCGAATTCGTCGGAGGTGCCGTCGACGACCATTCCGGAACGCTTGGCGAACGCTACCCCGACCGGGACCTCCGTCGGGAAAGCCCGAAGTATCGGGCGTGCTTGCTCGGTGGTCAGTTCGACGATCTTGACCGGCCGGGAGCGGCGGCCCCGGCTGAGCACGCCGGTGCCCGTGGCCCGGGCGTTAGCGGCCCAGTCCGCGCCGGGATAACCGGCGACCACATAAAGGCCGCCGTCGAATTCGAACGGTGTCATCGGAGTGCTGCGCGGTTGACCCGACTTGCGTCCGGGCACCGTCAACACCATGGCGGGCCCGGTCGGTATGCCGAGCTTCTGCACGGCCATCATCACCTTGTTCATCGGCTTGAGGTAACGCGGGGGCCGCGGATTAGACATGTCTTGTCTCCTTTGCTATTTCGTGAACAGATAGCGGTGGTCAGAAACCCATTGGGCGAAGGTGGTCGCCGGATGACCGGTGATCTTCTCCACTTCGCGGGTAACAAGGGCCGGTTTGTCGACCGTCTCGGCGAGCATTGCCGCATAGGCGTCGGCGAATTCGGCGCCCAGACCCAAACCGATGAAGCGTTGCCGCACGAAATCTGCGGGCACCTCCAGGTAGCGCAGTGGGCGACCCAGGACAGTGCCGATGATCTCCACCAGCTCGGAATTGGTGAACGCTTGCGGCCCGGTCAACGGGATCTGTTGTCCGATAAGCTCATCGGTCAGCAATGCCTGCGCGGCCACCGCCGCGATGTCGGTTTCGACGATCGGCGCGGCCGACGCCGCAGCGTAAGGGCCACCGACGACGTCGCCGGCAAGAATCTGCGCTGACCACATGCCGACGAAGTTCGACGCGAACACCGCTGGTCGCAAACTCACCCAGGCCAGGCCGGAGTCGACGGCGAGCTGTTCGACCTCCTTGTTGCGGTCACCGCGAAACCGCGACGGTTGCCGCGAGAAGTCGTCGTCGGCGTTGATGGCCGACAGCGCAACGAGCTTCCTGACCCCGCTGCGCCGCGCCAGCGCCACGACGTCGGCAAGGTCATCACCCAACGCGCGGGAATTGAGGAACACCGCCGACGCCCCGGCCAGTGCGTCCACCGGCGAGCTCATCGCCTCGACGGCGTCGGGAAATCCGGCGGTCTCCGGTGTGCGGGTGACCGCCCGCACCCGTGCACCCGCGGCGGTAAGTTCCGAAACGAGCGGCCGTCCGACATTGCCGGTAGCTCCGGTCACGACGATCGTCATGGTGGTCTCCTTTGTATGCGTGCTTTTCATCTACGACGGGCCCGAAGGTGGGAAAGTTACCGGCGGAATGGGTAACTTTTTCACCGACCAGATCGTCGTGAATAAATGAGCCAACCGCAGTCAGCGAAGGACCAGGTCACCGAGGCCTGGCGCCGGCATCGCCCCTACCTGGTCAATCTGGCATACCAGATGCTGGGAGACGTCGGGGATGCCGAAGACGTTGCGCAGGAGGCGTTTCTGCGGCTTTCGCGCGCCGACCTCGATGAGATCGAAGATATCCGCGCCTGGCTAACGGTGGTAGCGGGCCGGCTCTGCCTCGACCAGGTGCGTTCGGCGCGCGCCCGCCACGAGCGGCCCCGCGACATCGGCCCAGAGATGGCCGCTCTCAATCAATCTCGTCGGCTGGACCCGGCTGACCGGGTGACCCTCGACGACGAGGTGCGTACGGCGCTGCTGGAGGTGCTGCGCAGGCTCAGTCCCGGCGAGCGGGTGTCGTTTGTGTTGCATGACGTGTTCGGGGTTCCTTTCGATGCGATCGCCGAGACGGTGGGCCGCCCGGTGGGCACCTGTCGGCAGCTGGCGCGGCGCGCTCGGGCGAAATTCGCCATGGCGCAACCGAAGCCGACCGATGTGCCGGTCGCAGAGCACCAGCTGGTGACCGAGAAATTCATCACCGCCTGCGCGAATGGTGATCTGCAGGCGTTGGCCGCGGTGCTGGATCCGACGGTGTGGGGTGTCGGGACGGTGCTTGCCGATCCCGCCCCGCCACCGCAGATCAACCATGGCCCGCACGATGTCGCCGTCAACCTGCTGCGCTACCTAGGGCCGGGTGTGACCGTGGTCAGCGGTCCCGCCGGTCAGCCGGTGCTGCTGGGCTTCGCCGAGCGACGGCTTTTCGCCGTCATCGTGCTGACCATCCGCGGACACCTGGTCACCAAGATCGAAGCCACCGCAGACCCGTCGGCGCGAATCACCGAGGGCCGGCCTTAGCGGTATTCGCGCGTCTCGTCTGGCCGCGACACGAAGAACCCCGCGACCGCGGCGGCGATCTGCAGGAATTTACGCCGCGTCGTGCGAGCCATCTCGCCCTTCACGTCGATGACGCCGCCGGGCCGCAGGTGGGGGTCGAACGGCACCTCCACCACTGTCTGTCCGCGATCCAGAAACTGATGCGCCAGCACGGAACGAGTGCGCTTGTCGGAATGCCCGTCAGAGTCGTTGAGCACCACCATAGTGCGTTGCAGCAGGCCGGTACGGCCGTGTGCCGCCAACCATTCCATCGTCTGCGCGGCGGCGGAGGCCCCGTCTGCCCACGGTGACGACACCACTACCAACGCGTCCAGGTCGCTCAGCGCCTCCTGGGTGACCGGCGCGTCCAGGGTGGAACCGCAGTCGATGATCGAGATCGTGAAGTGACGGTCGAGCCGCGACGTGGCTTCGCGATAAAGCGCGGGATCGAGCACGCGGCGGGGACCGGCCGTCGGTTCCCCGGCCAACACGTAGAGGCCCGCCGAATTGCTGCCGACGCGCGAGGTCACATCGGCGAACGACTGAAGGTTCCGGTCGGCGGCAAGTTCCCAATACGAGCCGCTGGTCTGCGGGTCGATTCTGCTGCCAAGCCGGCCGAAGGAAGTGTCGGCGTCGACCGCCACCACCCGGTCCTGCCGGCGCAACTCGGCGAATACCGACCCAACGCTCGCGGCGACGGTGGTTTTCCCGACACCTCCTTTGCCGAGGACACCCACCTTGTAGTTACCGTGCAGCGCTGACCCGATGGTGGCCTCATAGTCAGCTTCTTGCTTTTCCGCGGCTGACGGTCGGGGGTTGATCAGGCCGAAAGTGCCCTGGTAAACAACTCGACGCCAGCCGTTTTTGGGGGGGCGCCGCGGTTGGCGCGGTGCCGGCGGCGATACGTCGAGGCCGCCCCATGAGGATCGGTGGGATCCGGCAGCGGGTCGCGGCGGGGCGGGCCGCGGTGGCGGCGCCGATCGAGGACCGTCGGCCTGCGGGTACGGCGGTCGCCCTGTCGGACCGCCGGGCGGCGCGGGACGGAGCCGGTCCCGCAGGAAGTCGTCACGCTCGCTCATGAGCTGGGGCGCTCGGATGCCCAGTACTCCCGCAAGCCGGCGATCCGATCGCCGTCGAGTTCGAGGATGGCGACTTCGCGCATCCGCTTGCGGTGGCCTTTGACGAGGTCGTCGAAGCACGCTTCCCACTCCGCGATCGCAGTAGCGCCGTCGAGGTAGAGGCTGAGCAGCTCGGCCTGGATGTTGGCCTGTTCTTTGCCGACCTTGGTCTGCCAGTAGTCCCGAATGCCGGCGTGGCCGCGGATGGGCTCTTCCAGCACTCGTTCGTGGTAAGTCGCCGACGGGGTGAAGATGGTGAGGATCAGATCGGGGTCCTGCGTGGTCCACGCGCGGATGTAGATATCGATGAGCTTGCGCACGTCGTCTTTGCCCAAGCTCATGGGTTCTCCGTTAACTGCGCGAGCGGAATCGGTCCATCGAAGCGGCTACGCCCGACAATGGCATCGTAGATGCGCCGTGGCTCACCCAAGACCACAGTGTTCACGTCGACACCTGCTGCCGACTGCGGTTCGACTCGGACCCACCGCCACCGTTCGGCGACGACTTGGCTGTCACTGAGGAACCCGGTGTAGTAACCGTCCAGCATCATTTCACCGGGAAGCACCGCGAAGTGCAGCGAACCATAGAAGTAGCTGTCGTTGACATTGCGCCAACGCCCGATCAAATGCCTGCCGAACAACCCCGCCTCGATGTCGTTGCGGAAGCCGGAGGCATGAGCTTCGGCCCGCGGTTCGGGCGGGTAATTCCGTGACTCCACAGCACTATTCGTGACAGTGATGGTTGATAGGTCCACATGGTGTTTCGTGCCGTCGAACACGAAACCAGTGACCCACAGACCCGCCAACTGGGCGGGTTCGACCGCCGGCTCAATCGACGAAAACAAACCGTCTTCCGTGGCCACCCGGGGCTGATGTTCGCTGTGGCCGAACAGTTCTCGCGCCGTCCAGCCCGGGAACATCCGCTCCAACACCATGCAGTGGTAGCCCCGCGGAAGGTTCTGAATGTGGCCACCGACCCAGCGATAATATTGCGCCTTCGTCGGCGCCGACGCGTGCCGAGGCAGGTCCAATTCCTTTGCGCGCCGTTCGTATTCGGCGACGAACTCCGAATACCCGTGCAGATGCCGTTGCTGTAGCAGTGACTTCAGCGCAATGGTCACATACAAAGGCTAAGGCAAAAGGAGACCAAAAGAGACTCGATTAACGCAAAACGATACCGACAGGTGGCTGCGGCGGGGCCTGCGAGATGGCACGCGCCGAGGGGATGTGGGCGGGCGTCGTCATCCCCGAAGCCGGGCGTGCACGCGCTCACGCGCTTCGTCGGCTGCGGGCACTGGCCGAGCGGGGCGGCTTACCGGTCCGCCAACCGGCCCGGCGGTCGTCATGACGACGGCGGGTTAGTAGGCGCTGATCGCGCCAGTGGTCCCGGATCAGACAGAAAAAATTCGGGCAACTTCTTCCACGAAGTTCCCTGCTACCGGCCCGGCCTGGCCGGACGACGTGCGACTGCCAGCCCGAATCCGCCGGAAAAGCCGTCCTGCCACGCCTTATGGTGAGGTGCGTCACCGGGCGTCGGCGACTCCGGGTGAGCCAGCCGGTGATTTGCGCGCCATTTGACTGCGATCACAGCAAATATCCGCCGCGAATCCGGCCATTATCGGGCTGCGCCTGCATGCCTCGCAAACACCTTCCGGCGGGCGCAAATACCCAGCGGCACAGGCTGACCCGGCAAAGCGGCCTAGCGGTGCCGCCGCAACAACGCAGCATCCCCCACCGACGGGTTAGTATTGACCAAGTTGGCATGTCAGGCGGGTTTTGTCATATCGTTTTACGACTTGTCGAAACCGGGTACAGGGCCACCGTTCAGCGTTGCACGGATACATCCCCGAACCGGATCACCACCACCAGGCGAACAGCATATCGACAAGACCGATGGGGCCTAGCCCGCAAGCCTCCCGGCGTGGCGCCAACGGATGAGATTCATGGATTGGGCGGCAAGAAAGTTCTGGTGAAGGGTCAGGTGGGAATGGCGCCCAACCGCGTCGGGCTCTACAACCCCGCATTCGAGCACGACTCATGCGGGGTGGCCATGGTCGTCGACATGCACGGCCGCCGCAGCCGCGACATCGTGGACAAGGCGATCACCGCCTTGCTCAACCTCGAGCACCGCGGCGCACAAGGCGCCGAGCCGCATAGTGGTGACGGCGCCGGCATCCTGATCCAGGTTCCCGATCACTTCTTGCGTTCGGTTGTCGACTTCGAGCTGCCCGAAGCCGGCAGCTACGCCACCGGCATCGCGTTCCTGCCGCAATCATCGAAAGAGGCGGCGGCCGCGTGTGCTGCGGTGGAGAAGATCGTCGAAGCCGAAGGCCTGCAGGTGCTCGGCTGGCGCGACGTGCCGACCGACGAGTCGTCGCTGGGCGCGCTGTCGCGCGACGCGATGCCCACCTTCCGCCAGCTGTTCATCGCCGGCGCCGGCGGCATGGAATTGGAGCGGCGCGCCTACGTCATCCGCAAGCGCGCCGAGCACGAACTCGGCAACAAAGGTCCAGGACAGGACGGCCCGGGCCGCGAAACCGTCTATTTTCCAAGCCTTTCCGGACAGACTCTGGTCTATAAGGGCATGCTGACCACTCCACAGCTGAAGGCGTTCTACCTCGATCTGCAAGACCAGCGGCTGACGAGCGCGCTGGGTATCGTGCATTCCCGCTTCTCCACCAACACCTTCCCGTCGTGGCCGCTGGCCCACCCGTTCCGCCGCATCGCCCACAACGGTGAGATCAACACCGTCACCGGTAACGAGAACTGGATGCGGGCCCGGGAGGCGTTGATGAGGACCGATGTCTTCGGCTCTTACGACGACGTCGACAAGCTTTTCCCGATCTGCACCCCTGGTGCCTCAGACACCGCACGCTTCGATGAGGCGCTCGAACTGCT
>NZ_DASPSP010000178.1:0-9281 GCF_035623875.1 Mycobacterium sp.
GGTGAATTGTCGAGGAAGACTGGAAGGTTCAGCGTCGCCGTCCGCCACTGCTCTCCGCCCGGGAATCCGAACACCAAACCCAGCCCACGAGCGGTCGACGACGCATCAGCGGCATGCGGATTGCCACCGGCCAACGAAAATCGCCCGATCACCGGTGTGCGACCGGGCGCGAATACCTCCGCCGTCGACAACGTGCGGCCGTTGCCGTTGCTGTCGAAGTAACCGGTCACGGCAACACCTTTGGCGTGGTTCTTGCGGAACCCAGGTTGTCGGCCGAACACCTTGGCAAAGCCGTCGAGGAAAGTCCGCGGCGTCAGTCGCGCGGGGCCGATCCATTTGTTGGCGTATAGCAGCGCACCCAGGTCCACCGCCAGGAAGGCTCCGACCACCGCTGCACCGCGCAGCACGTCACGCCTGCCGGGACGCGCGGTGCCCCAGCGTCCGGCGTCCTCTGGCTGTTCAGTCATCACCAGCCTCTACGACGGTCAGCTGACATTGGTTCAAGCATGGCCGCCAAGTGGTCGGGCTCGTGGAAAAGACACGAAAACGTCCCCATGTGTTTGCTCGTAGTGACACCATGTCGGGTGAAGTGAACATCACCACACGCCCGGTCAAGGCCCACGCTGGGTCGTCGATACTGCTTGCCGTGCTGACCGCTTTCGCGGCCACGGTAGGGATTTGCGGTGCGGCAAACGCAACGGGCCCGGTGGCACAGGTGACCTATCAGTTGAGTGGCAGCGCCCCGATGGCTGACTACATCTCGTATCAGACCGATACCGGGCAGAGCGGCCAGACTCAGCAAGCAAACGTGCCGCTGCCATGGACGACGCAATTCAATGCCATCGGCAGCGAAGTGTTCGTGATCAGCGCCCAAAGCCAGGGCTCGATCACGTGCACGATCCTGGTCGACGGCAACGTGGTCAGCCAAGCGACCGCTAACGGGGCGCCCGCCCGCACCGTCTGCTCGCACTGACACGTCGACGGGCGCGGGCGAAATCACCGACCGGCGTCGAGCGGTCTGCGCGGTTTCGGTGGTGGGTAGACGACGCGCCCGATACTCGCCGACAGCCAGCCGATCGCCCACCCGCCGAAGAACACCGCAAACGTATGCCGGGTGGCATCACCGGCGTTAGTCCACACGCTCGCCAGGATGACGGTCCAGACAACGGCACACGCGATGCTGTAGCCGAGGTAGGTAGCCGAATACTTGCGCAACAGGCGAATTCGCTGAGTCAGGCCAGACCGAAACAGTGACATCCGGACACGCGGCGGAAGCTTGTCGTTGCCGTGGGTCTCGTCAAGCATGGCGATCAACTCCTCACCGTATCGGCGGCGCCAGGCCGCGGGATACCAGCGCAGGATGCCGCGGGCATCGCGCGGATTCATTGCGCCCACCCCGGGCTGGGAACATGCAATGGGATTCCGAGCCGGCGGGCACCCTCGGCGGCAATTGCCCCCAAGCTGCGCACTGCCGTGGTCAATTCGGCCCGTCCCGCGGCGGTCAAGCGATACGGGCGCCTCCGCTCGTCGTGGCCCGCCGGTTCGATCAGCCCGTGTTCCTCTAGTGCGGTGATCGCTCCATACAGCGTTCCCGGTCCGAGCGTCACACCCGCGAATCTCTCGATATCGCGTGCCAGCGCGTAGCCGTGCTTGGCGCCGGAGGCCAGGCTGGTCATGATCAGCACCGCCGGGTCATTTCGTCTGCCGAGCTTGCGGGCCGGTCGGGTAGCACGCGCCATATCGCCAACTCTAGTACGTATGACGTAATACGCCAACCGTAATAGCGGACGCGGCCTCGATCGCCGGATCCTCTTCCAGCGGCGAATTCCCGGCTTATTCGATAGCTTCCATCACTTGATAGTGACTATCGCTATCGGCCGTCGTATGGTCAGGTGACTGTGTCGACACCAGAAATCGTCGCCTGCTTGGGCTCGAGCACCACCGCCGCCAAGGGGACCTTCAAGTGGATCGACGAACTGGCCCAGCGACCGCAAAACAGCCGGTTTCGATTCGTCAACTTTGGCGTTGGCGGCGATCTGTCCTTCAACATAGCCAGGCGGCTCGACCCGGTGCTGCGGGCAGCGCCAGACCGGGTGATCGTGCTGATCGGGACCAACGACGTCCTGGCGAGCGTCTTTCCGAATTTCCGACGATTTGCGCGCGCTTGGAAACGAGCATCGGAAGATCCCTCGCCGGCACAGTTCAAGGACAACCTCGAACTGATCACCCACCGGCTGCAGCAGGCAACCCGCGCCTCGATCGCGCTGAGTTCTGTGGCACCCGTCGGAGAAGCCCTTCGATCGAACGATGCCGTTCAGTCGCGGCTCAACGACCTGGTTGTCACCTACAACGGCATCATCGCCGACGTCTCGCATAGCAGCGGCACCTACTACATTCCGTTTTTCGAGTCCTTCCGTGAGCAACTCGCCCGCTCGACGATCGTCAAACCGTTCACCCGCTTCTCCTTCGCTGCGTTCTACCGCGACTATCTATTCCGCGAAATGATTCTGCGGCGCAGTTTCGATCAGATCTCGCAGAGCAATGGCTGGGAATTCCACATCGACGGCATCCACCTGAACACCAAGGGCGGCCGCATTCTGACCGAGGTCGTCCAGCAGTTCCTCGACTCGCCTTCAAGGTAGGCCGACGGCGGTTTAGGCTCGCGGCTGTAGCCCGCTCAATGACGAGGACGGTCGACATGGGCATAGCGACTCGAGTGAACGGTACGGCGCCGCCCGAGGTTCCGCTCGCCGATATCGAGCTGGGCACCTGGGACTTCTGGGCACTCGACGACGATCTGCGCGACGGGGCGTTCGCCACCCTACGGCGCGAAAACCCGATCTCGTTCTGGCCTGAGCCCGTCCAAGAAGGATTCGAGGCAGGCAACGGGCATTGGGCGCTGACTGGGCTCGACGACGTGTTCTACGCCAGCCGCCACCCGGAGATTTTCAGCTCCAGCCCCAACATCACCATCAACGACCAGACGCCGGAGGTAGCCGAGTACTTCGGCTCGATGATCGTGCTCGACGACCCGCGGCATCAGCGGCTGCGATCGATCGTCAGCAGGGCTTTCACCCCGAAAGTCGTGGCCCGCATCGAGGAATCGGTGCGCGAGCGGGCGCGCCGGCTGGTCGCATCAATGATCGCCGCTCACCCCGACGGCGCAGGCGAGGCGGTCAGCGAGCTGGCCGGGCCGCTGCCGTTACAGGTCATCTGCGACATGATGGGGATCCCCGAAGAGGATCATCAGAGAATCTTCCACTGGACCAACGTGATCCTCGGCTTCGGCGACCCCGATCTGACTACCGAATTCGATGAGTTCGTTCGGGTTTCGATGGAGATCGGCGGCTACGCCAGCGCACTGGCGGAGGACCGTCGCGTCAATCACCACGACGACCTGACGACGAGCCTGGTGGAGGCCGAGGTCGACGGCGAGCGGCTGACCTCGGCCGAGGTCGCGTCGTTCTTCATCCTGCTGGCGGTCGCCGGCAACGAGACGACGCGCAATGCCATCAGCCACGGTCTGCTCGCGCTGACCCGTTACCGCGAGCAACGGCAGACGTGGTGGGCCAACTTCGACGGCATATCACACTCCGCGGTCGAGGAGATTGTCCGGTGGGCCTCACCAGTGATCTACATGCGACGGACCTTGACCCGCGACTTCGAGCTGAGTGGGACGAAGCTGGCGGCCGGGGACAAGGCGACGCTGTGGTACTGCTCGGCGAACCGTGACGAGTCGAAATTCGCCGACCCGTGGAAATTCGACGTAACCCGCAATCCGAATCCGCATGTCGGCTTTGGCGGCGGTGGCGCTCATTTCTGTCTGGGCGCCAACCTGGCTCGTCGCGAAATCCGGGTCATGTTCGAGGAACTGCGGCGCGAAATACCCGACGTCGTCGCGACCGAGGAGCCAGCGAGGTTGCTGTCGCCGTTCATCCACGGGATCAAGACGCTCCCGATCGCTTGGACCCCGCCGGGCTGATTCCGGCCCATTCCGCAAAAGTTCATGCCGCCAGCGCCTTATAGTCGGCGCAAGCGAGGGATGGAGGGAACCCGTGACGACCCCGAAAACGGTGGCAGTCAGTGTCGCGCTCGCCTCGGCCGCAATAGCGCTCGCGCCGACTGCTGCAGCCGGGATGTTGATCGGTAACTACGAAGTCGAGACCCCGCGGGATCCGGGCCACTCCTGGCTCTGGGAGGTCAGGCCATGCCACGTCGAGACTCCGGACTGCGTCCACGTCAACACCACACCGAGGCCCAACGGGCAAGCGGTTCCGTGGATCGGAGATGCACACCTCGCCAACGGTCGCTACACGATGGTCGTCGACGTGCCCGACGGGGTGCGCTGCACCGTGTACTTCCTGCCGTCGCACGATACGTATTCATGGGATGCGGTGACGCTGGCCGGTTCGGTGGATTCCACTTTCGACGCCGGCTGCGGCGGCGCACCCGGCGGAACCGTCACGTATCCGTTCTCGCTCCAGCGGTACTGACGGCGCCCCGGCCGGGTCCCGCGCACTGCCACGGCAATATGGCAATATCTGAGACGTGTGTACACGTTTCGTCGCTAGATTCCTTGCCGTTACTGTCGTTATGACTTGGGCAGTTCTTGGTGCCCTCGTTCCGTCCGCGTCCGCTGCAGGCTGCCCTGACGTGCAGGCGATATTCGCCAGGGGTACCACCGAGGTACCAGGTGTCGGAGGCATCGGACAGGCATTCGTCGATTCGCTGCAGTCGAAAGTCGGCCCGAAGTCATTCGGGGTATATGCGGTCGACTACCCCGCCAGCACCGACTTTCACACCGCGCTCGACGGTATTAAGGACGCGGGCGGTCATGTCGAATCCATGGCGGCCAACTGTCCCAAGACCAAGATGGTGCTCGGCGGTTATTCCCAGGGTGCGGCCGTGATGGGCTTCGTCACCTCGGCCGCGATACCGGACGGGGTCGATGCTGCCGACGTACCGAAGCCGATGCCAGCCGACGTGGCCAACCATGTCGCCGCGGTCACCCTGTTTGGAGCGCCGTCAAACCGGTTCATGGATACGGTTGGCGCGCCGCAAGTCGTCATCGGCCCGCTGTATCAGCCCAAGACGCTTGAGTTGTGCGCCGCTGATGATCCGGTCTGTTCCGACGGGGGCGACTGGGCCGCACATGCCGCCTACGCTCACGACGGGATGGTCGACCAGGCAGCGAGTTTCGCCGTGAGTCATCTTTAACGAGCGTCGGAACCCGGCGCCGGTTGCGACATGAGAGCGGGATTCGGCTTGGCCGCTTCAATAGCCGCGCTCGCCCTGCTGTCGGCCTGCGGCACAACCAATCTCAAGCCGGGCCAGACGTCAGCGAACCAAACATCGACAACAGCGGCCACGACACCGACAAGCACCACAGCCGCCATCGCCGCCCCGTCGACGACGCGAAATCCACGCAGCGAGAAGTGGATTGACTTGCAGGCCGGCGATTGTCTGG
Source organism: Mycobacterium sp. (assembly GCF_035623875.1). Taxonomy (GTDB): domain Bacteria; phylum Actinomycetota; class Actinomycetes; order Mycobacteriales; family Mycobacteriaceae; genus Mycobacterium. The sequence goes on from NZ_DASPSP010000178.1 coordinate 5,468, forward strand.
CAGAGCTTCCACCGAGCGACCCCAGCGTGGTCACCGTCGCCGTTGTCGACTGTGCGACCACGCATGCCGCCGAGGTTTACCTTCACGGGCCGCTGGCGATTAATGCCGCTATCGCCGACGTCGCCAACCGGGACTGCGCAGCCGGGTTTCCCCAATACACAGGGCAATCCGTCGATCGCAGCTCATACGCGGTGACCTATCTCATCGACTCCAATCAGGATCGAACCTCTGACAATCCAACCCCGAGCACCGTCATTTGTCTGCTGCACTCAGCCAACGGTCAGCCTCTGACGGCGTCCGCGCGGCGCTGAACTCTCAAACGACCGACACCGCCGAGCCAGCGAAGAGCTGCCCCCATTCGTCGCGAGCCGCTGACTCCGCGTCGCCACAAGTGTGCGCTGACTTTTCGCCACCATTCGCGAGATGCACCAGCGCCCAGGCCATCGCGAACACCGGCATCTTGTGACGTTGTGCCGCGCTCAGCAGTTCATGGAAAGCTGTCTCTGAAGGACACCGGCGAAGGCCGATCAGAATGCCCTTCGCGGTGTCGAGGATGCGACCACCGTGCACGTACGCCGTCATGCTGTGTTTACCTCCTATTGAGCATGCGAATATCCGATCGCCGATATAGCGAGGGCGAATCTCGTGCCAATGTGGATATTTCGCGGGTGTGATCCGCAATGGAGCACTGTGCCATGATTTGCGCATGCGGCCGGCCGCGCCAGATCACCGTCGGGATTGGTATGCACCTGTGATCGTCTCGGTACAGTGGCGGCATCGCGATTGCAATCTGAATTCGCCGACTCGACGACCTGCGAATTCGCGGCCGGTCCCGACCCGCAGAGCGTCCGAGCTGCTCTCGGTTGCGCCGCAGCCGCACTCGTACAGGATGATGTGCTGGTGTTTGGGCTTGTCGTAATCGTTGCGCTCTTTGCCACAGTGATCGTGGGCACGGTCATAGGCCGGCGCTATCGGGTGGGCCCGCCGGTTCTGCTGATCGTGCTCGGCACTTTGCTGGGCTTGATCCCGCAGTTCGGCGGCGTTCGGCTCGACGGGGAGATCGTGCTGCTGCTGTTCTTGCCCGCGATCCTCTACTGGGAGAGCCTGAACACCAGCTTTCGCGAGATACGGGCAAACTTGCGTGTCATCGTATTTCTCAGCGTCGGCCTGGTGATCGTCACCGCGGTAGCAGTGTCCTGGACGGCACGGGCGTTCGGAATGGAGTCACACGCCGCCTCAGTCCTCGGTGCCGTGCTCTCCCCCACCGACGCCGCTGCCGTCGCCGGCCTGGCGAAACAGCTACCACGCCGAACAGTGACCGTGTTGAAGGCGGAGAGCATCATCAACGACGGGACAGCGCTCGTCCTGTTCACCGTGGCCGTCTCCGTTGCGGTTGGCGGCGCTCCGGTCAGCCCTGCCGCCTTGACCGCCCGTTTTGTCGGCTCCTACGTGGGTGGCATCTGCTCAGGGCTGCTGGTCGGGCTCGCGATGACGCAAGTGCGGCGCAGAATCGACGCGCCGCAAGAGGAGGGCGCGCTGAGCCTGCTGACGCCGTTCGCGGCGTTTTTGCTCGCGCAAACAATCCATTGCAGCGGCGTCGTCGCGGTTCTGGTGTCGGCGCTCGTCATTGCCTACGCCTCCCCGCACGTGATTCGGGCTCGTTCCCGCCTCCAGACATTTGCGTTTTGGGATCTCGCGACATTTCTGATCAACGGCTCGCTGTGGGTGTTCGTCGGCACCCAAATGCCCCACGCGGTGCGCGGCATAGCTGGCGTCGATGGCGGACTTCGCCACGCCGCATTCCTGGCTCTTGCCGTCACCGGCGTCATCATCGTGAGCCGGTTTGCCTGCGCGGAAGCCGTCACCGTATTGCTTCGCACGGTGGACCGGCGCGAGGTGCAGCGCGCCCGTCGTGTCCCGTGGCGCCACCGCGTCGTATCCGACTGGGCAGGTTTCCGCGGCGCGGTGTCGCTCGCGGCGGCATTGGCCGTACCGATGACGACGCGTAGCGGCGCCCCGTTTCCGGATCGCAGCCTGATCGTCTTTGTTGTCTGCGTCGTGATTCTGGTGACCGTGCTCGTCCAAGGCAGCACGCTGTCTGACGTTGTGCGGTGGGCTCGGATGCCCGAAGACGTAAGTCACGCTGATGAATTGCAACTGGCCCGCTGTCGTGGCTCCCAGGCCGCTCTCGAAGCCTTGCCCGTGGTCGCCGGTGAAATCGGCGTCAGCGGTGAACTGTTGAGGCGTCTGCAAAAAGAATACGAAGAACACGCCGCGCTCATCGAAGCCGACGGCGATGCTGCAGGACCCAACAAGGTGGCCGAGCGCAACGATCAACTTCGGCGGGTGCGACTTGGCGTGCTCGAACACAAGCGTCGGGCTATCACCGAACTTCGAGACCAAAATCGCATTGACGACATAGTGCTGCGCGAGTTGCAATCGGCGATGGACCTCGAGGAGGTGCGACTTCGCGATCCTGCCGACACCGAGTAACGACGCAAAAAGCCTTAAAGCATAGGCACTTTGACGGCGATCAGGTTGGCGATGTCGACGGCTGAGTTCTTCGGGTCGGCGCTGCAGGTATTGACGTCGACAATGATGTTGTTCTTGAGCGCGAGCGCCCGACCGCAGGCCCAACCGCCGGCCCGCGCGTTCTCTTGCGTTGCAATGACGCTCAGTGCGCCGTTGTTATCGGAGATCGGCCCGACGGTCCACTCCGTTCCAGACTGGATGTGGGTATACCCGTGGCAGGCCGGCCAACGTAGGGCCGACGCGACCAAGAAGACGCCGGCTAGTTTAGCCGTAGGAAATAACACCACCGCCTGCTCGGCGTAGTGGGTGAAGTTATCGCCATCATTGAGTGCCTGGTCACGCACGGCGGTGAAGCCGCTGTTGGCGTAGACCTGGGCTTGCGCCGCGCCGTCGATGGCCAGGCATTCCCCGGGCTTCATGGTGGCGCTGTCGTCGGACATCGCGTCGTGCCTTCTGGTGACCGCCATTTCCTTCGCGCCCATGACGGGGCTGATCTGTTCGGGGCTGAGCAGCAACGCATCGAGCTCGCGCTCTACAACAGGACGTGGAACGAGCGATGTGGTGGTCATCGTCGACTTGACACTGGCTTGGTTGCTGCCGCTGCCGCATCCCGCGATGAGAATGCAGATGCCGGCAGCGGTGAATATAGCCGCGAAATGGCGCATCTTTTCATCCCCATTCCCGCCGTACCCCAACCCATCCCCACGATGCGATAGCCGTACCGCGTTACCGGCCGGAACTCGCGTGTGTCCAGGGTACCGCGAGCTTCGGCGAGTAATTCCAGGGAATTGAGCCAATTTTAGACTCCGCTCAGTGATTCCCAATAAGGCTCGGATGGTTTGCGATACACACGGGGCACGGTCTGTAAACGCAAAAATGACATCAGGGGCGACGGATCTTCAAATGGCTCATGGACATAGCGCGCATTGGGTACCGTCGACGCGTGCCCCTTCGGCGGGAAAGCCCAATTCGCGGACGGCGGCTGCGGCTCGATGAGGCATTGATGGAGCGCGCCCTGATGAGTCCGGCCGGCTACTGGTTCCTGCTGGCGCACCCCGAATGCGCGGTCGAGTTCATGGCGCCGCCCGCACAGTACCGAGCCGAGCTGCTCACCGGCGATGCCCGCGCCTCGGCATGGGCCAGGGTCACCGACTTTTATGCCGGTTACGAGCGCTACCGCGCCAGCTGCGCACCACGCGAGATCAGACTCTTTCGCCTTCGGCCCATCGCTGCCTGAGGACACGCCTCGGCCCGCTCCAAAGCCCTCAACGGCCCCGTCGCG
>NZ_DASPSP010000180.1:0-5527 GCF_035623875.1 Mycobacterium sp.
TGAGCAGCTGAACGCGATCGCCGCTTAGCCGCTGCGGCGCTTAGCTTTTCGCCGACGGAGATGGCCTGCAAGCGCTTGGGTCAACCCGTCGATGATCAGGTCGAGCCCGAATGAGAATTCGTCTTCCAACGGCACCGGAAGACTGTCCGCGACTTTGACGGTGGCAGGAAACTGGCCCGGGTCGAGGTCGTGGAAGATCTTCGCCAGCCTGTTGTCGTCAAGGTCACCCCCGATACTCGGGAGCTGAATCGCGAAACCCAAGATGTAGCGGGCCAACGTTGCGTAGGACCGGGCCGCCAGCGCGGGCGGAAACCCGTTGTCAAGCAGAAACGCGATCATTCGCTCGCGGACGACAAGGGCATTCGGCCCGATCGGCACATCGTCCGCCAGTAGCGGCGTCACATTCCAATGCCGACACAGCGCATCAAACATGCTGTGGGCGGCGGCTTTACATGCCTCCTGCCAAGTCATGGTGCTGAGCTTCGCGGTGTCCAAGTCGACTGAGCCGAACACCCGGTCGACGACGTGGGCGACTACGTCTGCTCGGCCGGCGAAGTGCCGATACAGCGTGGCGGTGCCTGAATCCAACCGCTGCGCCAGCGTTCGCATCGACAGTGCATCGGCTCCCTGCTCATCGACGATCTGCAGGGCCGTCGTGACGATCCGCTCCAGCGGGACGGCCGGGCGGCCGGGGGAGCGTCGATGGCTGGTTGTCACGGGCCAAGTATGGCGACTCTTGACAGCCAGCGCAATATCGGCAACACTGTATCCGTTAATCAAGTCCAAAGGATGGATGCCATGCTTCTTCCACTCGCAACCGAGCCGTTCACGGCTCCCACAGATCGCGACATGCTGCCCTCGGAGCGACGCGCCTTCGTGCGCACGCACCGCACGTGCGTATACGGCTACCGGCGACGAAACGACGGGCCCGCGATGTCGATCGTGTACTACATCCCGACCGACGATGACGAACTGCTGGTGTCGACGATGGCCGGACGGGGCAAAGCGAAATCCGTTGCACGCGACGGTAAGGTGAGTCTCTGCGTACTCGACGAGAACTGGCCATTCGCCTATCTACAGGTGTACGCCGACGCCACCATCGAGCACGATCGCGCGCTCGTCGTCGATGTGATGATGGCTGTGGCAGGACGGATGTCGGGCCAGCCGCTGAGTGAAGAGGGGCGCCCGTTCGTCGAGGTGATGGCTGAACAAGAGGATCGCGTCGTCGTGCGCTGCCGGCCGTACGCCACGTTCGCGCAGCCCCCGCGGCATCTGCACCGCAATGACCAAGAAGAGCAGATCACCCATTGGGTATCGGCGACTGTGCCGTGGGACGCGCCGGATCCGGTGTGAAAGCCGCTATTTCGTGTTCGTCAGGCGAGCAACGCCGCGCAGGACGGTTCGGCTGACGCTGTGGCGGATTCGTTGAGCGGGTGATTGCGGGATAGGTGGCGGCGCCGCGCCGAGCCGAGGGAACAGCGCCAATGCGTTGGTGCGTTCGATAGCGCCGCGTGTGGCGGGGTCGAGTCCCGGATAGGTCTCCAGCCCGGCCGCGAACAGCTTTCCGGCGGCAGTCGGGGCAAACGGAAAATCGGATCCGAAAGTGATGTGACCCGGTTTGGCGAAGGCGAGCAGGGTGGGCAACGCCGCCGCGCTGGACGACAGCGCGGTGTCGAAGTAGAAGCCGGCGAAGTCGTCGAGGACATCGGCCCAGCTGCGGCCCGTGTCGGCGGTAATCGCCACGGCCATCCGGTGACTGGCATACGGCACGAATCCGCCAGCGTGGCTCAGAATGAACCGGATGTTGGGGTAGCGGCTTCGAATACCGTTGTGCACCAACAAGTAAGCGGCCCGGGTGGTGTCGAGCAGGAAGTCGGCCGCAAAAGGCGGCACGCCGGGCACGGTCGGCCCGGGCAGCTCGGCGGGATGGATGAACACCACGGCAGACCGATCGTTGAGGGCGGCAAACAGCGCATCCTGTCCGTCTTCACCGACATACGTGCCGGCGTTGTTGGCCAACAGCACGACACCGTCAGCCTTCAGGTCGTCGAGCGCTCGAACCGATTCAGCGACGGACTCGTCGATGTTCGGCATCGGCACCGTGGCGAAAAACCCGAACCGGTCGGGTTGTGCTGCTGCGAGCGCAGCGGCGTAGTCGTTGACGTCACGTGCGAGGCCGGCCGCGTCGACCGGGTTGGGCAGAAACGCCGTGCCGGGGGTCGACACCGACAAGATCGCGGTACCGACGTCGAGACCAGCCATCGCCTGCAGCGACAGATCAACGCTCCAGTCAGGGAGCGCCCGTCCGCCGGCTTCGTCCAATCCGGCTTTCTGCAGGGCTTTTCGGTAGTCGGGCGGAATGATGTGGTGATGGGTGTCGACGCGTGTCATTGGTTCTCCTAACGCACACGGATGACGGGCACGGTGCGGTCGACGGCGAACGCGTGAACAGCAGTGCAGGTCAGGTGTTGGTCGCCGATGGCTGCTGACACCTCGGGTGAGGCGATGAGGTCGTCCACTTGGGTTCGTGTATCGGTGCCGAAGATGACGGCGCCGTGATAACGCCGGTGCGGCGGATTTCTGTGGGATACGCCAAAGGTGGTGTGCGCCAAGGCTGCCAAGGGCAGGAGGGCGTAGGTCCTCAGGTCGCGTGCTCCCGCGGCATGCAGCGCCGGGCCGAGTCGGGCGTGGACGAACGCACGAAAGGCCCGGCCCGACACGCCCCTGCGTCGGCGCAGCAGCAGCGCTGTGCGATGACCGACCGAGTCGGCGTGACCAGTCGTCCACCAGCGGCCGCCGCGAGGCCCGGTTTGGTGGCCCAACACGTGTTCGAAGACGTTTTGTTCGTCGAGGAACACCTCGCGCATGTGCAACGGCACCCGGAACCCGGCAGCCATGCTGGGCAATCGCACCTCGGTGAGCCCGTCGAGCGGCCACGCTGACGGGACAATTGTGCCGACTGTGGGGGTGGCGGGCCAGTATCCGTGGTCGGTCGCGGAGAAGTGATATTGGTTGTACTCCAACAGGTGCGGAAGACGTTTGACGATCTCGGCGTGCGGCCCGGCCCAGTACGCGTACGCGACGTCGCGCGGCAGATCCGCCCTCAGGCGCACCGGATAAATCGCCGAGGTGGTCGGAACGGAGGCGTTCATCCAACCCCCTCGACGTGAAGCATGAGCTCTTTTTGCGCGCGGATTTTGCCGTTGTAGCATTCGATCGGTTTTCCGCCGAAGCGGGCGATGCAACCGTTGCAGTATCCGCACACCGGTCTGCCGGGCGTCGGTGTCTGTACGTTCTTGAACAGGTAGGGGTCGGCGATAAATGCCCGCGCTGCCGACACCGCATCACATCGACCCGTCTCGATCGCCGATTCCATACCCGTGGTCGTGTGAAATCCGCCGACGCAGATGACCGGGATGGCGAGTTGGGCGGTGAACTGTTCGGCGTGCGGGAGATTGAATCCTTCACCTCCAGGTGCCAGATGTTCCGCGGCGCGTTCGATGAGGGGTGCTAAGGCGAGCATGGTCATGCGTCGGCGCCGCGACATATTAATGCCCGAGCCCTCTTTGACCTGTCCGCTGATGAACCCCTTGTAGTGCCCCAGAACCATTCCGGGCCAGGATTCGTAGTGACCGCGGGATACTTCGACTGCGTCGATACCTTCGTCGGCCATGACCTTCGCGACGCGTACGAGTTCAGCGGTCGTCGCCCCCTTCCGCAGGGGGAGCATGTCGGTGCCGTTCATTTTCAGCAGGATCGGGAAGTCGTCCCCGACGCGAGCCCGTATTGCCCGGAAGACCTCGCGGAGCAGACGCATCCGATTATCGAGGCTGCCACTGTATTCATCATTGCGGCGATTGGTGTGCGGCGTGAGGAACTGGCTTAGCAGGTATCCGTGCGCGGCGTGGATCTGCACAGCGTCGAATCCGACATCTTGCGCACGCGCAGCGGCGGCCGCGAATGTGTCCACTAACGCTGGTATCTCGTCTGCGCGGAGAGGGCGGGGTTTGGTCCCATAGAGAGGTTCGCGAACCGACGACGCCGACACGGTGGCCTTGCCTGGATCAGACGATCGGACCATCTGGCGGCCACCATGGTTGAGCTGCGCAACAAGAAGGCTGCCACCACCGTGTGCAAGCTGCACCCAATCACGCAGACCGGGCTTCTTGTCGTCGGTATCGATCCCTGCCTGCCGGCCTGCCGATTTTGCCTGCAATGACACAAAAAGATTTCCGGTGACGATCAACGGAGTGCCCACGCGCACCATTGGCTCATAGAACTCAAGCAGCTCGTCGGTAACGTGACCGTCCTCGGTTGCCCGGGTCTCGCTCGTTGCTGATTTGTACAGCCGTCCAGGAACATTCAGGCGCCCGATCTGCAGTGGTTTCAACAGGGAACCCACTGAACCCGCGGTCATTCGTCGTCTCCTCTATCGCGCGGCATTAGCGTCTCGGTCTAGCTATCCGGGATGCCGGCGTGGGCCAGCGCCGGAACGGTGTCTTCGCGGTGCAGCAGCGACTGCGCCGCAGTCTTGAACTGACCCAGTTTGTCGATGATGGTCTGGCCCTCCGGGGTGTGGCCCCAGATGCTGATGCCCTGATGAGTGGTTGGCTCCCAAGTCTTCTCGTCGACAACGATCGGGTTCCAACCGACCTCCCATTCGAATCCCGAGGGTGTCATCGCGTAGTAGGACAATTCTTTGTCGTTGGTGTGCTGCCCGACGGCCAGCGCCATGTGGAAGCCAAGCTCTTTCACCCGCTGATAGGACGCCGTCATGTCGTCGAGTTCGGCGACCTGGATGTTGAGATGTTGAACGCGGGTACGGATCGGGTTGATCGGCAACCGGTTAACCGCGGCGATCGCCACCGAATGATGGCGTTGGTTGACGCGTAGGAACCGAATTTTGAACTTCAGGCCGCTGATCGTTTCGTCGATGTAGTCGGTGAGTCGGGCGTCGAACACGGTGTCGTAATACCCGCGTATCTGGTGCGGCTTCTTCGACGTGACGGCGACATGGCCGATGCCGGCTTCGCCGGTGACGAAGCCGCCGCGCACCGCCATGTCTGGCGGCGTATCGCTGCGCCGCGCGCGGGTGAAGATTTCCTGCATCAGACCATTGGGGCCGGGGAACCGTACGAGACGCTCGACACCGCGGAGTCCAGCCTCCTCCGCGGTCCCTTCGGTAACCGGCACGCCATGCCCGGTGATCCGGCCGAGGACTTCATCGAAGGTTCGGTGGTCATCGACTTGCCAGCCAAGGGTGGTGACGTCTTCAGCCGGGCCGCGCTGCAACAGGAATCGGCATTCGTTGTCGTCGAGGCGGAACCGCATGACGTCCCGCATCGTCTCGTCGAGATGCATGCCGATGGCGTCGCGACCGAACCGGCGCCAGTCGGCGAACCTGTCGGTCTCGATGACGATATAGCCGAGGTGCACGTTGCCGAAGATGTTCATTGGTCGAAAACCGAAGGTGTGTTGAGGAAGTCGGCGACAAGCCGGTTGAATAGATCGGCACGCTCCCACTGCA
>NZ_DASPSP010000190.1:0-37939 GCF_035623875.1 Mycobacterium sp.
CGCGGCGTTGGCGCAATTCGTCCGAGGGCTGCCTGGCTAGACGTCCTTAGGGTTCCTCGTCGTCTTCCTCGTCGCACAGCAGTTTTTCGGGGTGGTGGAAGATGTTGGTGCGGGGTTGGCCGTGGTCCAGATGCGGTGGCGGGATCCATTCGGTCAAGCCGTCTTTGCGTTTGCGCGTGGTCCAGCCTTGTTCGGCCAGCGGGTGGTGGCCGACGCAGCCCAGCGCCAGATCATTGACGTCGGTAGTGTGGGTTTTCGCCCAGGGGTGACGTGGTGGACTTCGGTGAAGTAGCCGGACACGTCGCAGTTGGGGAACGAACACCCGCGGTCTTTGGCGAGACCGTCTGGTCACTACCCGAGCAGCCCGCTAGGGCGACGGCGATAATCGGTATGGCGGCAAAGGTTCTGACGCTCAATGATTCAGTTCACCTCCGACCGGGCCGAAGGGCTAAGTGCGTGTTAGACACTCACGGGTTCGAGGCGAATGTTCCGGTGAGAGTGCCGTTTTGGATGTTTGGCGGGCGCGGATTCCCTTACGGCGGCGAGCGCTGGCCCGACTGGTCCCAGGTGGCAGCGTGCTGGCTGCACCCCGACGACACGCTATTGCCCGCCTGGGACTGAGCGAGTCGACCTCGCCGAGCAGGACTTGATTCCAGATAGCCGCGGGGCCGGGCCCTTGGAGCGGGTGTGGCCACCGCGCGCCCATGCCTCGTGATTGGTCAGTGAGATGTCCCAATCAGTGAACTAAAAGTAACAACAGGAAACACACAACCAGATTCCAGCCTAACGCAAGGTCGCACAGGCACCATAAAAATCACGCCAACAAAAAAATCAGGCTGAACAAAACAGGCGGAGCAAGGCGGTCGAGACATCGTTGCCGCAACGATGCATCGCGCATGCGCTCAGAATTTGACCATAAAGACAAGGTCACGGACGGCTCTAACGCCGACGCACCCGCATAGCCGAGTGAGGTGGCAAATGTCAACCCTGTCCCGCGTAGTTCTCGGTAGTGCGGTCGCGTCAAGGCGGGTTAACGGTGGCGCGCGAAGGGTGGGGATAGTTGGCATGGCCGTCCTGGCGGTTATGGCTTTGGGTGCCGACCCTGTTGCGAACGCCAATTCGTCGGACTTCATTGCCGCACTGCAAGCAGCAGGCATCACCGGAATGGGACCGGCGATGCTGGAAGCCGGTTACGAGGCTTGTGATGATATCTGGAATCGCGGCTACACTACGCCTCAAGCAGCGGGTGCAGCAGTGCAGAAGTTCGAACCGACGCTGACCAGCGACCAGGCCATCAGCCTCCTCAATGCAGCGTATCAACATTTGTGTCCAACCCGTCCTGCACCAGGGCAGGACGACTGGTGGGCTTATAGCACCGGTCCCGGCTAATCGCGGCAATAAGCAGGCCGGGAAGCCGTGGACGGTGATGCGTCGCCAATTCCCTAGTAGCGCATAACCCTCGCATCTGTTGGCGTAGAGCACAATTCGTTGCCCGGGTGAGGCCAGGCGTTTGGTGTGGTAGAGCCCAACGGCTTTGCCTTTGTCAAAGATCGCCAGGTAGTGATGGGCCTGGGAGGCCAACCGGATCACGTCGCTCATGGGTAGCAGGGTGCCTCCGCCGGTGAGTCCCCTGCCGGCGGCGGCTTCCAGTTGGCGCAACGTGGTGGTGACGATGATGGTGGCGGGCAGCCCGTTGTATTGACCGAGAGCACCGGAAGCCAGCAGGACGCGCCCGGCGGCGGTGAGCGCATCGTAGTTGCGTTGCGCGGCGCTGCGGGTGTCGTGCTCGGTGGCGTCTTGTGCGGGCGTCCCGTCCACATATGGTGTGGCGTCGGCCGGGTTGCACATGCCCGGGGCGGCCAGCTTCGCCAGCACGGCGTCGATGGTCGCGCGGGCCTCGGGGTCAGATACCCGGTGATCGGGGACATACCGTCGAAACCCTGCTTGCCAATGGTGATGCCGCGGCGGCGAGCTCGGTCGTCGTCGGTGAAACCGCCGTCGGGGTTGAGGCAGTCGGTGAGTTTGTGGGCCAGCTTGCCCAGTTCGTCGGGCCGATGGTCGCCGCCCAACCGGGCCAGCTGCGCCTCGGCATGTACGCGGGTTTCGGCGTCGACGAACCCGGGCAGCCGATGCACGAAGCCGCGGATCACCACCACGTGTCCAGCTCCGATGCGCCCGTGGCGCTGCGCGGCAGCGGTGGCCGGCAGCACGGGTGGCAACGGCTCGCCGGTAAGAAACCACTGAAACCAAAGTGGCAAAAGAGATTTCAGTGATTTAGCCGCGCGAGCACGTCGGCAACGACCGAATCCGTCGCGACGTCGACCTGCTCGCCCGTCGAAAGATCCTTCACGCCGACGGTTCCGGCCTCGATGTCGCGTTCACCGGCGACCAACGCCAACCGTGCACCCGACCGGTCGGCGGCCCGCATCGCGCCCTTCAGGCCGCGGTCGCCGTAGGCCAGATCCACCCGCACACCGGCGGCGCGCAGCTGCCCGGCCAGCACTGTCAGCCGCAGCTTGGCCTGCTCGCCCAATGGCACTCCGAACACGTCGCATCGGGCGGTCTCTCCGACGTTTCTGCCCTCGGCCCGCAACGCCAACAGGGTGCGGTCCACGCCGATGCCGAACCCGATACCCGACAGATCCTGTCCGCCGAGCTGGCGCATCAGACCGTCGTAGCGGCCGCCGCCGCCGATACCGGATTGAGCGCCCAACCCGTCGTGCACGAACTCGAAGGTGGTCTTGGTGTAGTAGTCCAACCCGCGAACCATCCGCGGGTTGATGACGTACGGCACGCCCAGGGCGTCGAGGTGCGCCAGCACGGTCTCGAAATGCTGCTTGGCCACATCGGAAAGGTGGTCGAGCATCACCGGGGCATCGACCGTCATCGCCTTGACTTCCGGACGCTTGTCGTCGAGTACCCGCAGCGGGTTGATCTCGGCGCGCTTGCGGGTTTCCTCGTCGAGGTCGAGCTGAAATAGGAAGTCTTGCAACAGTTCCCGGTACTGCGGACGGCAGGTGTCGTCGCCAAGCGAGGTGATTTCCAGCCGGAACCCGTCAAGGCCCAGCGAGCGGAAGCCGGCGTCGGCCACGGCGATCACTTCGGCGTCCAAAGCGGGGTCGTCGAAACCGATGGCCTCCACGCCGACCTGCTGCATCTGGCGGTAGCGGCCGGCCTGGGGCCGCTCGTAGCGGAAGAACGGGCCCGCGTAACACAGCTTGACCGGCAGCGCGCCCCGGTCCAGGCCGTGCTCGATCACCGCGCGCACCACCCCGGCAGTGCCCTCCGGCCGCAGCGTCACCGAGCGGTCGCCACGGTCGGCGAAGGTGTACATCTCCTTCGACACCACGTCGGTGGACTCTCCCACCCCGCGCGCGAACAGCGCGGTGTCCTCGAATATCGGAAGCTCGATGTCGCTGTAGCCGGCCCGGCGGGCGGCGTCGAGCAGGCCCGAACGCACCGCGACGAACGCCGCCGAATCCGGCGGGACATAGTCCGGTACACCCTTGGGCCCGGAAAACGACGTGAACTCGGTCACGAGCTCAGCCCTTCGAGGAATGGGTTGAGGCGCCGTTCCGCGCCGATTGTCGTGGAATTGCCGTGTCCGGGCAGGACCAACGTTTTGTCGTCGAGGACCAACAACTTGTCGACGATCGAGCGGATCAGGTCACGGCCGCTGCCGCCGAACAGGTCGGTCCTGCCCACCGAGCGCTCGAACAGGGTGTCGCCGGTGAACACCACATCTTTGTCGTCGGTCACTCGGAAGACCACCGATCCCCGGGTGTGGCCGGGCGTGTGATCGACGGTGACGCTGATGCCGCCGAGGTCGATCTTGTCGCCGTCGCGATCGAGTTCGACGACTTGTTTGGGCTCACGGAACATCGCCGCCAGCAGCAGCTGCCCCAGCCGCGGACCGAAGTCCTTGATCGGGTCGGTCAGCATGAACCGGTCGTCGGGGTGGATGTATGCGGGGCAGCCGAAGGTGTCGGACACCTGCTGTGCCGACCAGATGTGGTCGATATGGCCGTGGGTGAGCAGGACCGCCGCCGGAGTCAGCCGATTCTTGTCCAGGATGCGCCGCAACTGGCCCATCGCACGCTGACCCGGGTCGACGATGATGGCGTCCGCCCCAGGGTGCGGCGCCACCACATAGCAGTTGCACTGCAGCAAGCCGGCGGGAAATCCGGTGATGAACACGATCTCCAGTTTCCCATCCGCTGATCGAGCATGGGTCGCGCCACCCCTATCCAGCGTCGACTGGCACACTCTTTGCTGACTCAGCACACAACCACGGAGGGATATCGGCGGTGCCGACCAACGAACAGCGACGTGCGACGGCCAAGCGCAAACTTGAGCGGCAGCTGGAACGTCGGGCCGAGCAGGCTCGTCGTCGCCGGATGGTGGTCATCGTCTGCGGGGCGGTCGCGGCAGTGGTCGTGGCCGCCCTGGTGGTGTTCACCGTCGTCCGCACCAATCAGGAGCGCAACAAGATCAACAAGCAGGCTTCGGCAACCGGGAGCTCGTCCACCAGCGCCGCTCCGGGCACATCATCAGGGATACCGCCATTGCCGCCGTTCAAGGCGGCCGCCAATCTGGGCGCCGACTGCCAATACGAGCCTTCGGCAGAACCGGCCAGCAAGCCGGCGAACCTGCCGAGGCAAGGCAAGGTACCCACCGACCCGGCGCAGGTCAGTGTCAGCATGGTCACTAATCAGGGCAATGTCGGCCTGTTGCTCGCAAACAACGAATCACCTTGCACCGTCAACAGTTTCGTCAGCCTGGCGCAGCAGAAGTTCTTCGACGACACCAAATGCCACCGGATCACCGCCTCGCCGACATCGTCGGTGCTGCAGTGTGGCGACCCGACCGGTGACGGCACCGGCGGGCCGGGCTACCAGTTCCCCAACGAGTATCCGACCGACCAGTACAAGCCTGACGATCCCGCGGTGCACGAGCCGGTGGTCTACTCGCGGGGCACCCTGGCCATGGCCAACGCCGGACCGAACACCAACGGCAGTCAGTTCTTTATGGTGTACAAGGACACTCAGCTACCGCCCGAATACACCGTTTTTGGCAAGATTCAACAGGACGGCCTGGCCACCCTGGACAAGATCGCCAAGGGCGGCGTCGCCGGTGGCGGTCAGGACGGCCAGCCAGCCACCGAAGTCACGATCAAGTCGGTGCGGCTGGACTGATTGAGCCTTCGGCTAACAGGAGAACTCTTTGTGCAGGTGACGAGATTCGGGCGCTACCAGCTTCTCGATTTAATCGGCCGTGGCACAACGGGGAAGGTCTACCGAGCCACTGACACCGTCACTAGTCAGGTAGTCGCCCTCAAGGTGCTGGCGGCGGAACCGGCCGAGGATCCGGAATTTCTCGAACAGTTCCGCCGCGAGGTACGGGCGGCGGCCGGCCTCAATAACCAGCACGTGGTGCCCATCCACAACTATGGCGAGATCGGCGGTCGGCTGTATGTCGACATGCAGTTGGTCGACGGCAGCAACCTCGGTCGCCTGATCAGAAACGAAGGCGGTCGGATACTTCCCGCACGTGCGGTCGCGATGATCGAGCAGGTCGCCGCGGCGCTCGATAGCGCCCACCGAGTGGGACTGGTCCATCGCGACGTCAAGCCGTCGAACATCGTGGTTGCACTGGGAGATTTCGTCTACCTGACCGATTTCGGGATGGCGCGCAGCGCCGAGGATACGGCTGTGAGCAGCATGGGCCATGTCCCCGGCGCTTACATGGCGCCCGAAAGGTTCAGCGGCGCAGGCGATTCCCGCGCTGACGTCTATTCGCTCGCCTGCGTGTTGCACAAATGCTTGACCGGCCAACAACCCTTTCCGGGAGACAGCCTCGAAGAACAACGCGCCGGGCACCTGACCGCCTCACCGCCGCGACCCTCGACCTTCTCCCCCGGTATACCGCCGGCGTTCAACGCGGTGATCGCCGCCGGTATGGCGAAAAGCCCGCAGGCCCGCTACCAGACAGCATCGCAATTGGCCGAGGCTGCCAGAGCCGCGTTGGAAAACCGTTTCATCCCACCGCCGAGCCCGCCGCCGCGGCCTCCTGGATCGCAGCCCGCCCCGCAACCGCCGCGTGCGCAGCCGAGCTCGGCTGAAGAACCTGCCGGCAGAGGGCACACGCTGGCCATCCTCGGCGGCATGGCCGCAGCGATGGCGGCGCTCTTCGGGGTGATCGCGCTGGTGATTATCACCGCCACAACGTCGGATCAGGGCGCCAGCGCCAGATTGTCCTCGGCCCCGCCAACCAGCACGACCGCGACCACGAGCAGCGCCACTACGACCACCTCGGCTCCGGTCGCACGGCCGGCTATCCCGCAGCTACCGCCATTCGTTCCCTCCGCAAGCGTGGGGGCACACTGCCACTACCTACCGTCCGCCGATGCCGCCAGCCACACGGTGACCCCACCACATGCCGGCGAAGTGCCGACCGATCCCGCGCTTATCGGCCTGAACATTGTCACTAACAGGGGCAAGATAGGCCTGCGGCTCGCCAACAACGAATCACCCTGCACTGTCAACAGTTTCGTCAAGCTGGCGCAGCAGAAGTTCTTCGATGACACCCAATGCCATCGGCTGACGACCGCACCGGGATTGTCGGTCTTGCAGTGCGGTGACCCGAAGGGCGACGGCACCGGCGGGCCAGGTTATCAGTTCGCCGACGAGTACCCCACCGATCAGTACCCGCCCGGCGACCCGGCGCTGAAGAAACCCGTCATTTATCCCCGGGGCACGCTGGCGATGGCCAACGGTGGACCGAACACGAACGGCAGCCAGTTCTTCATGGTGTACCGGGACTCGCAGTTGCCGCCGGCCTACACCGTATTCGGCACCGTCGACGCCACCGGCCTGGCAACGATAGACAAGATTGCGGCGGCCGGAGTCGCCGGCGGTCGCGACGACGGTCCGCCCGCCACCACAGTCACCATCACTTCCGCGCGCCCGAGCTGACCCCCCGGCTTCTGTTCACATAGGTTTGGGCTGCGCGTTGGATGAAGTGTTCGGTGGGCGTCGGACACCAGCCGAGTTCACGTGTGGCTTTGTCATGACTGGCCGGCGAGGTCAGCTCAATCAGCCGGGCGCTCTGCCTGCTGATCGGGATGTCACGGCGGAACAGCGATCCGACGGCGTCGGACACGTGCGCGAACCCGTAAACCACCGCCATCGGGATACCCAGTCGTGGCGGCCGCGCGCCAACTGCGTTCGCGGCGACGGTCACCAGCTCACGCTGTGTCATGTAACGCTCAGAAATGATGTAGCGCTGGCCGATTCGTCCCCGTTGGGCCGCCAGCAGCAGCGCGTCGGCGACGTCGTCGATACCGACCACCTCAGCCCCGACGCCGCGGATATAGAACGGCAGTTTTCCGAGCGCGGCAAGCTGCACGAACATCCCTTGGCGCGGCTGCCAATCGGGCGGCCCGTACGGATTCGACACGTTGGCCACCACGGCCGGCAGCCCGTGGTTTGCGACGTAGGAGAACACCAACCGTTCGGCCTGGCGCCGCGACTCGATGTAACTGCCGGCTTGGTCAGACCAGTTGAAGGGGGTTTCCTCGTCAACGGTTTCGCCGTTCCTGCCGATGGCGATGGTGCCGATCGTGCTCAGAAAAACGAACCGCCCCAGATTCGCGTTCACCGCCACGTCGAGCACCTCGCGAAGGCCGTTGACATTGGTCTCGAACAGCGGGGCGGGATCTCTCAGCTCCGCCCTGGTGTCGACGACGCAGTAATAAACGACGTCGCGATCGGACATGGCCGCGGCGACCTCTGCCGCGTCGGAAATGCCGCCGTAATATCGCTCGACGTCGAGGCCTTCGATTCCCTTCGTGGAGCTGGACTTTCGTAACAGAACCCGGACGTCGGCGCCGCCAGACACCAGGTGACGGGTGACGCAAGCACCCACATTCCCGCTTGCTCCCATCACGAGAGCCCGCTGTCCGGCCGTGGTCACCTGGTCGCTACCCGCCGCCATGCGCACTTACTGTAATACCGACAGTACGGAGCCGATCGCTCAGGCCGCGGATGTCACCCGGTAGACGTCGTAGACACCTTCGACATTGCGGACCACGTCCAGCAGATGCCCCAGATGCTTGGGGTCGCCCATCTCGAAAGTGAACCGGCTGATCGCCACCCGATCACCTGACGTGGTCACCGACGCCGAGAGGATGTTCACTTTCTCATCGGCCAACACCCGCGTTATGTCCGACAGCAGCCGGTGCCGGTCGAGCGCCTCGACCTGGATGGCCACCAGAAACACCGACGACGCCGACGGCGCCCAGCGCACCTCGATGATGCGTTCGGCCTGCTGCTGCAGTGACGCGGCGTTGGTGCAGTCGGTGCGGTGCACACTGACTCCACCGCCGCGGGTGACGAATCCCATGATCTGATCGCCGGGCACCGGCGTGCAGCACTTGGCGAGCTTGGACAACACGCCCGGGGCGCCGGGCACCGCCACCCCGACATCGTCGGTGCTGCGCGGGCGCCGCGGCATGGTCGCGGGAGTGGACCGCTCGGCGAGATCCTCCTCGGCCTGGTCGATACCACCCAACTCGACCAGCAGCCGCTGCACCACATGCTTGGCCGATACATGACCCTCGCCGACTGCGGTGTAGAGCGCGGACACGTCGGCGTAGTGCAGTTCGTTGGCCACGGCGGCCATGGACCCGCCGCTGACCAAGCGCTGCAACGGAAGTCCGCCGCGGCGAACTTCGCGGGCCATCGCGTCCTTGCCGCTCTCCAGCGCCTCCTCGCGGCGCTCCTTGGCGAACCACTGGCGGATCTTGGTCTTGGCGCGCGGCGACACCACGAACTGCTGCCAATCCCGCGACGGCCCGGCGTTGGGCGCCTTGGACGTGAAGACCTCGACGACCTCGCCGTTTTCCAGCTTGCGCTCCAGCGCCACCAGTCGACCGTTCACCCGGGCGCCGATGCATCGGTGGCCCACCTCGGTGTGCACGGCATAGGCGAAGTCCACCGGCGTCGACCCACTCGGCAGTGTGATCACATCACCTTTCGGGGTGAACACGAAAATCTCTTGTACCGCAAGGTCGTAACGCAGTGACTCGAGGAACTCGCCGGGGTCGGCCGCCTCCCGCTGCCAGTCGAGCAGCTGGCGCATCCAGGCCATGTCGTCGATTTCAGCCGCGGCCAGGGAATGCGGAACTCCGTTGCGGCCCTTGGCTTCTTTGTAGCGCCAGTGCGCCGCGATGCCATATTCGGCGGTGCGGTGCATATCGCGGGTACGGATCTGCACCTCCAGCGGCTTGCCTTCCGGACCGACGACGGTGGTGTGCAACGACTGGTACACCCCGTAGCGCGGCTGGGCGATGTAGTCCTTGAACCGGCCCACCATCGGCTGCCACAGCGAATGCACCACGCCGACAGCGGCGTAACAGTCCCGGATCTCGTCGCACAAGATGCGGATGCCGACCAGGTCGTGGATGTCGTCGAAGTCGCGGCCCTTGACGATCATCTTCTGGTAGATCGACCAGTAGTGCTTGGGCCGTCCCTCGACCACCGCGTTGATCTTCGACGCATTGAGAGTAGCGACGATCTCGGCGCGCACCTTGGCCAGATAGGTGTCGCGTGACGGGGCTCGTCCGGCTACCAACCGTACGATCTCCTCGTACTTCTTGGGATGCAGGATCGCGAACGACAGATCTTCCAGTTCCCATTTGACCGTGGCCATACCCAGCCGATGCGCCAGCGGTGCAATGACTTCCAGCGTTTCGCGGGCCTTGCGGGCCTGCTTCTCCGGCGGCAGGAAGCGCATCGTGCGCATGTTGTGCAGCCGGTCGGCCACCTTGATCACCAGCACCCGCGGATCGCGCGCCATGGCGGTGATCATCTTGCGGATCGTCTCGCCCTCGGCGGCGCTGCCCAGCACCACCCGGTCCAGCTTGGTCACCCCGTCGACCAGATGGCCGACCTCCTCGCCGAAATCCTCGGACAGCGCCTCCAGGCTGTAGCCGGTGTCCTCGACGGTGTCATGCAGCAAGGCGGCCACCAGCGTGGTGGTGTCCATACCCAACTCGGCGAGGATGTTCGCCACGGCCAGCGGGTGGGTGATGTAGGGATCCCCGGAATGCCGCAGCTGGCTGGCGTGCCGCTGCTCGGCGACCTCGTAGGCCCGCTGCAGCAACGACAGGTCGGCCTTCGGATAGATCTGGCGGTGCACCGACACCAGCGGTTCGAGCACCGGGCTGAGAGCGCTGCGCTGGGCGGTCATCCGCCGCGCCAACCGGGCCCGGACCCGACGCGAGGCGCTGCTCGGCGTCTTCAGACTTATCGAGGGCTCGGGCGCCGGGGGAATGTCGGCGACCTGCAGCGGTTCGGTAGGCGGCTGGACCGCCGCGCCTTTATCGTCCGCCAAGTTCGTTACCTCCGCCGTTCTAGGATATCGCTGCCGAAATGATTTGCCCCGCTCCTCCTCATCGCGCTACGCGGCCGGGGGTGCCGCACTGCATCGTCGCGCGGCTAAACCTTGCGCAAGCTGTGCACCGGCAGCGGCGCGAGTAGTTCACGACCGCCCAGCACGGTCAGTTCCAGTACCACCGCGGCCGTCGTCACGACGGCACCGGCTTGCTCGAGCAACTTGTGCGCCGCAGCCACTGTGCCTCCGGTGCCCAGCACGTCGTCCACGACGACAACGCTGCGACCGGCTAATTCGATCCCCTCGGCGGGAATCTCCAAGCGGGCGGTCCCATATTCGAGCTGGTACTGCTCGGCGCGCACGGGCGGCGGCAACTTGCCGCCCTTACGGACGGCCAGCACGCCGGTGCCCAGGCGGTTGGCCAGGGCACCGCCGATCAGAAATCCGCGAGCGTCGATACCGGCGATCAGATCAGCACCGGACGCCACCGCGGCAAGCGCATCGATCACCGCGGCGAGCCCCCGGCGGTCGGCGAATAACGGTGTCAAGTCCTTGAACTCGACTCCGACCGTCGGGAAATCCGCGACTTCTCGGGTCAGCGATGCGATGAGGTCGGCCACCGGATCGCCGCCGGCAGCGGTCACCGCACCAGGACCCATCGATCCATATTCCAGCCGGCGCCCCACCGGCTGGGGTTAGCGCTGACGGCATACATCTTTTTCGACGCCAGCAAAGTCCGGTGCTGACGATACAGCGGCAACGTCGGCATATCGCCCCACAGCACCGGGGCGCTCTGAGCCAGCAGCCGGACCAGCTCGGCAGGGTCAGCCGACACCGCCAGCGCGCTGATGATCCCATCGATCTGGCCGTTGGTGTACCCGGACAGGTTGTTGCCGCTGCCGGTATGCAGGTCGTAGGCATCCATCGCCGATGACCCGGTCGAACCGCTGCCGGTTGCGCCGCCGGTACTGGCCAGCAGCACGTCGATCTTCCCGTCTCGCAGCGTCTGCGGGCCAGTGGAGTCGGAGGTGACGTCGGAGACCGTGATCCCGGCCGGGGCGCAGGCCTTGGCGATCGCCCCGACAATGGCCGCCAGCCGCGCGTTGGGCGCCCGATAGCCGATCCGCACCGCCAGCGGCTTCCCGCCCAATGCGCCGCGCGCGGCGTCGGGGTTGGACTTCAAGTACTGGGCCGCCTCGGCGACGTTTTCCGCCTGTCCGATGGCGTCTTCGGACGCGGTGTGCAGCCGCGCGTTGGCGATCGGCGTCCGGGCGTCGCGCGCGATGGCGTCACGCGGTGTGCACGAGGCCAGCGCACGGCGCGCGGCGACGTCTGCGAGCGGGCCGCGCGGCGCAAAGATCAGCTGCTGGATGCCGTCGGACGGCGAATCGGTGCGGACGTAGTTGTCCGGGGTAGTCAGCGTTCCCGACGAGCCGTCCGCAACGTCGACGACGTCGGCGCTCCTGTCGTTGACGCGGTCTTGGATATCGGCCTTCTCCGGCCACACCGTGACCCGCTTGGTCATCGGCTTGGCGCCCCACCACCGGTCATTCGCGACGAGCACCACCGCGCCGCCGTCCAACACCGATTCGATCTTGTACGGCCCGGACGACGGGAAGTGCTTGGCGATGGTGCCCGAATCAATGCCGGGTTTGAGATCCCACGTGGTGTTCCACAGCTGCGCGATGCGCCCGATGGCCGGCAGGTCGTTGCCCATCAGCGCCGCGGTGACGTCAATCCCTAGCTCCTCGGAGATGACATGCGACGGCATCATCGTGGTCGCGGCGAACAACTGGTTGTAGTCGACGATGTTGCGGTCGGGGTCAAACGACACGCGGGCTTTCTTTTGTCCCGGTTGGCAGTCGATCGCGGTGACGTCGACGTAGCCGGCCTGGCTCGCGGCGTCGAAGCCGGGGAACCGACCGGATTGGGCTGCCCACGCCAGTACCAGGTCGTCGCAGGTGACCGGCTTTCCGTCGGAATAGACGGCGTTGTCGGCGATCTGGTAGTCGAGCACCAGCGGCGAACCGCCGACGATCGAGATCGTGCCGAAGTCGTGGTCGGCGACGACCTGACCGTCGGGGCCGTGGTAGCCGAATCCGGTAAGCGTGCGAGCGAAGGCCTGCGCTCCCGCCGACGCGGCACCGATGACGGTGTTGCTGTTGTAGGTGACCAGCGCGCCGTCGACGATGTAGTCGATCTGACCGGCGGCGCTGCCGGCGCACGCCGTCAACGTGCCCGGCGCGCCTGCCGCCAGCGCGGCCGCCAGCCAGCTGGCGGCGATACGCCAACGTCGGGCAGCCACCATGGCTACCGCTTGTTTCGCTTGCCGGTCGGACGGGAGCGACGAGCGCCGCCCTGTCGGGCCGGACGCGCACCCGGAGCCGGCTTGCTCGCAGCTGCGCTGCCACTAGCGGCGACGGTTGCGGTGCGCTTCTCGCCCGGCTCGTCATCGGCCGGCTCAGCGCGCTGATCCTTGTCAGCACTAGGGCCGCGGCGCCTGCCCACCCGGCGGGTGTGCGTCCGCACCATAGCGGTGCGTTCACGCAGGCTGACCAGCAGCGGGGTGGCGAAGAAGATCGACGAGTAGGTGCCGACCATGATGCCGACCAGCTGCACCAGCGCCAGGTCCTTCAGCATGCCCACACCCAACAGCCACACCGCCACCACCATCAGGGCCAGCACCGGCAGCACCGAGATCAGGCTGGTGTTGATCGAGCGCATGAACGTCTGGTTGATCGCGAGGTTGGCCTGTTCGGCAAAAGTGCGCCGGGTGGTGTGCTGGAAGCCGTGGGTGTTCTCCTCGACCTTGTCGAACACGATGACGGTGTCGTAGAGGGAAAAACCCAGGATGGTCA
Organism: Mycobacterium sp.; assembly: GCF_035623875.1. Taxonomy (GTDB): domain Bacteria; phylum Actinomycetota; class Actinomycetes; order Mycobacteriales; family Mycobacteriaceae; genus Mycobacterium. The sequence goes on from NZ_DASPSP010000190.1 coordinate 13,254, forward strand.
GCAGGCCGATGACGGTGGCCGGGGTGACCTCGAAGCCCACCAGCGAGTACACCCCAGCGGTAACGGTCAGGTCGAAGACCATCGTCGTCAGCGCCGAGATCGCCATGTAGCGCTCGTATCGGACGGTGATGTACAGGCTGACCAGCACCAGGAACACCGCCAGCGCGATCACCGCCTTCCTGGTGATCTGACCGCCCCAGGTCGACGACACCGCCGAGTCGGAGATGGCTTGCAGGCTGGGCTTGCCGTCGGTGCCTTTGGGCTGGAATCTGTCGAACAAGGCGTTGCGCAGCTTGATCGTCTTGTCGTTGGATAACGTCTCGGAGCGAATCTGCACGGTTGCACCAGCACCGTTGCCGACGATCACCACGGACTCGGGGTCGCTGCCCAGCGTTTGCCGAAATACTTGCTCCACCTGGCTCACCTGAGCGTCGCCACGTGGCATTGACATCGTGGTGCCGCCCTGGAAGTCGATGCCAAATGTGAACCCACGCAAAACGATGCTGATGATTGCGATTGCGACCATCGTCCCGCTGACCCCGTACCAGAGCCGGCGCCGGCCGATGACCTCGAACGCGCCGGTACCGGTGTAGAGACGCGATAAGAAACTGTGGTGCGGCAGGTCGGCGCCGGTGTCGTCAGCGGTTGCGCCGACGACCGTTGCGGTGTCATCGCTGAGTTCAACGGCAGTCGTCTCGTCGGCCATCTCGCTACCCCCGTCCCGTCGAGTAAGCCGTCGAAGCCCTCGAAGCCAGCGCCCGCCGTTCGCGCGCGACCTGCTGCACCGCTCCTAGGCCGTTGTATGCCGGCTTGGCCAGCGTCGTGGACTTGGATGCCAGGTATACCAGCGGCCAGGTCACCAGGAACACCACGACGGTGTCGAGGATCGTGGTGAGGCCCAGGGTGAACGCAAACCCCTTCACCTGGTTGATCGCCAGGGCATACAGCGTGGCAGCGGCCAGGAAGGTCACCGCGTTACCGGACAGGATCGTCCTGCGGGCTCGTGTCCAGCCGCGGGGAACCGCTGAGCGGAACGAACGGCCTTCGCGGATCTCGTCTTTGATGCGTTCGAAGAACACCACGAACGAATCGGCCGTAGTACCGATACCGATGATCAGACCTGCGATCCCGGCCAGGTCGAGGGTGTAGTTCATAACGCGGCCAAGTAGCACCAGAATCCCGAAAACCATTGCGCCGGAGGCTACTAGCGACAAGGCCGTCAGCAACCCCAACACGCGGTAGTACATCAATGAGTACAGCAACACCAGCACCAGTCCGATCGCGCCGGCAATCAGACCCGCCCGCAGCGATGTCAATCCCAATGTCGCCGAAACGGTTTGAGCTTCTGATGATTCGAACGACAACGGCAGCGAGCCGTATTTAAGGACGTTGGCGAGCTCGCGCGCCTGGGCTGAGGTGAACTCGCCGTGGATTTGCGTCCGGCCACCGGGGATCGCTTCCTCGATCCGCGGTGCGCTGACTACCTGCGTGTCCAAAGTAAACGCGGTCTGGGTACCGATGTGGGAGGCGGTGAAATCCGCCCAGGTATTTGCCGCCGCACTCTTGAACTGCAGGTCGACGACGTAGTTGGCGTTGTTCTGGTTGAATCCGTAGCTCGCGTCCGCGATCTGATCGCCGCTGATGATCGACGGCGCCAACAGGTACGCCTGCCTGTGGTCCTTGTCGCAGGTCACCAGCGGCAGGTTGGGGTCGTCGTTGCCGGCCAGAATGTCTTCCTGGTTGCACTGGGTGGCCATGACTTGCAGCGCGATGAACTGCACACCCTGGCTGGTGCTCTGGCGCCATTCCCTTTGCTTGGCGATGCGCTCGGCGAGCTCCATCCGCGGATCGGGTGGCCCTGGCGGAACCGGGCCGGGCGCGGGAGCTGCCGGCGGGGCCGGTGCCGGCGTGGGCTGCGCTGGTGTGGGCGGTGGATCCAGCGGATAGGGCCGCGGCTGTGCTGCGGGCGCCGGCTCAGCCGGCAACGGCAGGTCGCCCGGCATGGGCAAGCCCCCCGGCGCCGCCCCGGTGTCACCACCGGGCGAGGATGGCCCACTGCCCGGCGCGGGCGTACCGCCGGGCGTCGGCGCGCCGCCAGGGCCCGCACCGGGTGCAAGTCCACCGGGTGCAGGGCCGCCCGGAGGTCCAGGAACGGGCCCGCCCGGCAGGGGTCCGCCGGGTTGTCCTCCAAACGGCAGCCCCGGTTCTGCGTGTGGGCCAGGTAGCTGTGGTTTCCGCGGCAGCGGACCACTCTGTGCCGGAAGCGCATTGATCACCGGACGGATGTACAACCGGGCGGTCTGGCCCAGATTGCGCGCCTCGCTGCTGTCCTTTCCCGGCACCGTGATAACCAGGTTGTCTCCGTCGATAATGACTTCAGAACCCGAGACACCCAGACCGTTTACCCGGGCGCTGATGATTTGCTGCGCTTGAGACAGCGCCTGCTGTGTCGGCCGAGAGCCGTCCGGGGTTCGTGCGGTCAATGTGACCCTGGTGCCGCCCTGCAGGTCGATGCCGAGCTTCGCGGCAGCCCGCTTGTCTCCCATCAGGAACACCATCAGGTAGACGCCGATGAGCAGGATCAGGAATACCGTCAGGTAACGGGCAGGGTGCACCGGCGTCGATGGCGATGCCACGTGTTGAGTCTCCTCATCCGGTCCTCGCGGGTCCTCGCCGGCCCGCGCTCGCTTCTCGCGCGTCGATCAGTTCGACTGCACCCGCAAAGGGTACGTGGCGGGCCGCCAACCTCAGTCCTTGGGCAGTCGCTCCGGGTCGTCGGCTAAATCGTCGGCCTCCTCGGCCTCGGCGTCCAGCAGTTCCGGCTCGACACGGTCCCTGACCGCCAGCTTCATCCAGGTGGTCACGACGCCCCGCGCGATCTCGAGGTCCACCGTGTCGTCGGTGATGTGCGTGATGGTGCCCTGTAACCCCGACGTGGTGTGCACCCGGTCGCCAACGCGCAGCGACTCGTGCAGGTCAATGGTGGCTTGCATCGCGCGCTTCTGTCGCCGCGAGGCGAAAAACATGAACGCCGCCAACACGATCAGCAGCGGTAGAAAGACAACCATTTGGTTCATGACAGCAACGATCTTCCTGTTTGGTCTGTGAGTCGGCATCGGACCAGAACAGGCCATCAACCGCGTCAATCACCAGTGTGCCACTACGCCGTCGCCAGCTGACCAACTACGGCGTCTTGACGCGCGAGCACAAGGGTGGGACAACACGTAGGCGATGGAACTCAACGACGCGCTGCGCACTACCGGGGCAGTTCGCGACTTCACCGACCAGACCGTCGACGACGCCGTGCTGGCCCGGGTGCTCGACACCGCCCGATTCGCGCCCAGCGGCGCCAACGCGCAGGCGTGGCGAATCGTGGTCATCAAGGACCCCGAGCGGCGGCGGCGGCTACGGGACTCCTACCTGCGGGGTTCCAGGGATTATCTGGCCTTGAGTGCCGCCGGCTTGCGGCCGTGGTCGCCGACCAACGACCGCGACGCCGAAGCGCGGGCCTTGGCCACTGAAAAAGCCACCGAAAATGCCGCAGCGCCAGGGGGTTTGGCTGAGCATTTCGACGAAGCCCCGGTTTTGCTGGCGCTGTTCGCGGACCTTTCGATGTTGGCGGCAGTGGACCGTGACGCGGACCGGTACACCTTCGCCGGGGGCGCCTCCATTTACCCCTTCGCGTGGAGCATTCTGCTGGCGGCTCATGACGAGGGCCTGGGCGGTGTGATCACCACGATTGCCATCCGTGAGGAGCCTCAAGTGAAGGCCCTGCTGGGGGCGCGCGACCCGCTGGCCCTGGCGGCGGTGATCGCGTTGGGATATCCGGTGCGTCGGCCGCGCCGACTTCGCCGCCAGCCTGTCAGCTCCTTTGCTACCGTCGACTCGATCGACGGTCCAGAGTTTGGGGAGGCCGGTAAATGACGAAGTTCGTTCGCCGTCTGGCGCCGATCGCGGTGATGGCGTTGACGCCGATGGCAACCGTGACGATAGCGACGCCGGCAGTGAGCTCGGCGCAATGCGACGCCGGGCAATATTGGGAGCCGTTCAGCAAGGCCTGCTTGCCGCTGGGCGTTGGGCCAACACCGCTGAACTGCCCGCCCGGGCAGTGGTGGGACCCGAGCGGAAACATCTGCCGGCCGTTGGGCGAAGGGCCAACACCCCTGGGCTGCGATCCCGGCCAGTGGTGGGACCCGACGGCCAACGTGTGCCGGCCGCTGGGAGAAGGGCCGGCGGGGCCGCCGGGCGGATAACTTCGGGGTCGTGGCCGGGACGCGGCGCAGATAGGCTGCTGACGTGCTCGCTGTCGAACAGAGTCGCCACCTCGCCACCGAAATTCCCGGTCCGGCATCGCGGGAGCTGACCAAGCGCCGAGCCGCGGCGGTGTCTCACGGCGTCGGAAATACCATGCCGGTGTTTGCGGCGCGCGCTGCCGGCGGGATCGTGGAGGACGTCGACGGGAACCGGTTCATCGACTTGGGTTCGGGCATCGCCGTGACCACCATCGGCAACTCCGCACCTCGGGTCGTCGACGCGGTACGCGCGCAGGTCGCCGACTTCACCCACACCTGCTTCATGGTGACGCCCTACGAGCAGTACATCGCCGTCGCCGAACAGCTCAACCGGCTCACCCCCGGCACGGGTGAGAAGCGCTCGGTGCTGTTCAACTCCGGCGCCGAGGCGGTGGAGAACGCCGTCAAGATCGCCCGCTCGTACACCCGCAAGGACGCGGTGGTGGCGTTCGACCATGCGTACCACGGGCGCACCAACATGACCATGGCGCTGACCGCGAAATCGATGCCGTACAAGAGCGGCTTCGGACCGTTCGCGCCGGAGATCTACCGGGCGCCGCTGTCCTACCCGTTCCGCGATGGGCTGATCGACAAGGAACTGGCCACCGACGGCGAACTGGCCGCCCAGCGCGCCATCGACGTCATCGCCAAGCAGGTCGGCGCCGAGAACCTGGCCGCCGTCGTCATCGAGCCCATCCAGGGCGAAGGCGGCTTCATCGTCCCGGCAGAGGGATTCTTGCCTGCGCTGCTGGACTGGTGTCGCCAAAATGACGTGGTCTTCGTCGCGGACGAGGTGCAGACCGGCATCGCGCGGACCGGGGCGTGGTTCGCCTGCGAGCACGAAGGTATCGAACCCGACCTGATCTGCATCGCGAAGGGCATCGCCGACGGGCTGCCGCTGTCAGCCGTCACCGGCCGCGCCGAGATCATGGACGCCCCGCACTCCAGCGGCGTCGGTGGCACCTTCGGCGGCAACCCGGTCGCCTGTGCGGCGGCGCTGGCCACCATCGAGACCATCGAGGCCGACGGGCTCCTGGAACGGGCCCGCCAGATCGAACGGCTGATGAAGGACCGGCTGCTTGCGCTGCAAGCCGCCGACGATCGGATCGGCGATGTGCGCGGCCGCGGCGCGATGATCGCCGTCGAGTTCGTGAAGCCCGACAGCGCCGAGCCCGACGCCGCGCTGACCGACGCGTTGGCCGTCGCGGCCATCGCCGCCGGCGTCATCGTGTTGACGGCGGGCACGTTCGACAATGTCGTGCGCTTCCTGCCGCCGCTGACGATCAGCGACGAGCTGCTTTCCGAGGGCCTCGACGTGCTGGCCGGACTGCTCACCGGCCTCTAATCCGCGTCGCGCCGTTAGCGATCTCACACGGTTGCGCGCTCGCCGGAGCTTCCGGGAATACCTTTAGCTTTGCTAACGTAGTAGCTGTTAGACGCAGCGTCGCGCCGCCAAGATTTCCCGGTTCACAAGTTGCGAGGTTTCGTTATGTCGATTGATGTCCAAGAACGCCGAGACCGTCGCGCCGAGGAGTTGGCCGCCAACGACCCGCAGTTCGCCGCCGCGCAGCCCGATGCCGCTGTTAGCGCCGCGATCCAGAACGCCGGGCTGCGCCTCCCGCACGTGGTCGAGGCCGTGCTGGAGGGTTACTCCGACCGGCCGGCGCTGGCTCAACGCGCCGTTGAGCTGGTCAAAGACCCCCAGACCGGACGCACGTCGGCCAAGCTGCTGCCCTGGTTTGACACTGTCAGCTATGGCGAGCTGGCCGCCCGGGTCAACGAACTGTCCCGCGCGCTGACCGACGGCATCGTGGCCGTCGGTGACCGGGTCTGCGTACTCGGCTTCACCAGCGTCGACTACACCAGCATCGACATCGCGCTGGGCCGTATCGGCGCAGTGTCGGTTCCGCTGCAGACCAGCGCGGCGATCACGCAGTTGCTGCCGATCGTCACCGAGACCGAACCCGCTGTCGTCGCCGCGAGTGTCGACCACGGGTCCGAAGCGGTCGACCTGATCCTGGCTGCAGCCGAGGCGGGCCACACGCCTGCACGGCTGATGATCTTCGACTACCGCAGCGAGGTCGACGATCACCGCGAGGCGCTGCAGACTGCCCGTCAGCGGCTGGCGCACACCGCGCTGACCGTCGAGACGCTCAACGAAGTCCGCGACCACGGCGCGTCGTTGCCGGATGTCCCCGCATTTGAGCCGGACGAGTCGGACGACCCGCTGGCCCTGCTGATCTACACCTCGGGCAGCACCGGCGCGCCCAAGGGCGCGATGTACCCGCAGAGCAATGTCGCCAAGATGTGGGACCGGTCGACCAAGAACTGGTTCGGGCCCACTGCAGCGTCGATCACCGTCAACTTCATGCCGATGAGCCACGTGATGGGCCGCGGCATCCTCTACGGCACGCTCGGGAACGGGGGCACCGCCTACTTCGCCGCCAAGAGTGATCTCTCGACGCTGCTGGAGGACCTGCGCCTGGTGCGGCCCACCGAGCTCAACTTCGTGCCGCGCATCTGGGAGATGCTGTACGGCGAGTACCAGAGCGAGGTGGACCGGCGGACAGCCGAAGGCGCCGACCGCCAGGTCGCCGAGTCCCAGGTACTGGACGAGCAGCGCCAGGAGCTGCTGGGCGGGCGCTTCATCTTCGCGATGACGGGCTCGGCACCGACCTCTCCTGAGTTGCGGACCTGGGTTGAGTCGCTGCTCGAGATGCATCTGCTGGACGGCTACGGCTCCACCGAGGCCGGCATGGTCTTGTTCGATGGCGAAATCCAGCGCCCGCCGGTGGTCGACTACAGGCTGGTCGACGTTCCGGACCTGGGCTACTTCGCCACCGACCGTCCGTATCCGCGCGGCGAGCTACTGCTCAAGACCGGCAACATGTTCCCCGGCTACTACAAGCGGGCCGAAACCACCGCCAACGTCTTCGACGCCGACGAGTACTACCGGACCGGCGACGTGTTCGCGGAGGTCGGTCCCGACCGGCTGGTCTACGTCGACCGCCGCAACAACGTCTTGAAGCTCGCCCAGGGTGAGTTCGTCACCTTGGCGAAGCTGGAGGCGGTGTTCGGCAACAGCCCGCTGGTCCGCCAGATCTACGTCTACGGCAACAGCGCGCAGCCCTACCTGCTGGCTGTGGTGGTGCCGACCGACGAGAACGCGTCGAAGTCGGCGATCGCCGAGTCGCTGCAGAACGTTGCCAAAGAGACTGGCCTGCAGTCCTACGAGGTGCCGCGCGACTTCATCATCGAGACCACGCCGTTCACCTTGGAGAACGGTCTGTTGACCGGCATCCGCAAGCTGGCGTGGCCGAAGCTCAAGCAGCATTACGGCGAGCGCCTTGAGCAGCTCTACGCCGATTTGACGCAAGGCCAGGCCGACGAGTTGTCCGAACTGCGCCGCAGCGGCGCGCAGGCGCCGGTGCTGAAAACGGTCAGCCGGGCCGCGGCCGCCATGCTGGGTGTCGCGAAGTCCGATTTGTCGCCTGATGCGCACTTCACCGAGTTGGGCGGAGACTCGTTGTCCGCGTTGACATTCGGCAACCTGCTGCACGAGATCTTCGACGTCGATGTGCCGGTGGGCGTCATCGTCAGCCCGGCCAACGATTTGCATGCCATCGCCGACTACATCGACGGCGAGCGTCGCGGCACCAAGCGGCCGACTTTCGCAGCGGTGCACGGCCGCGGTGCGGTCGAGGTGCACGCAGCCGACCTCACGCTGGACAAGTTCATCGACGGGGCCACACTGGCTGCCGCGCCTGACCTGGCGCAGCCCAGCCGCGAGGTGCGGACCGTGTTGTTGACCGGCGCCACCGGCTTCCTCGGCCGCTACCTGGCGCTGGAGTGGCTCGAGCGGATGGACTTCGTCGACGGCAGGGTGATCGCCCTGGTGCGGGCCAAGACGGATGAAGATGCGAGGACTCGGCTCGACAAGACCTTCGACAGCGGCGACCCGCAGGTGCTTGAGCACTACCGGCAGCTGGCCGCCGACCACCTAGAGGTCATCGCCGGCGACAAGGGCGAGGCCAACCTCGGCCTGGACCCGCAGACCTGGCAGCGGCTGGCCGACACCGTCGACCTGATCGTCGACCCGGCGGCCCTGGTCAACCACGTGCTGCCGTACAGCGAGCTGTTCGGGCCGAACGCGCTGGGTACCGCTGAGCTGATCAAGATCGCGCTGACCACCAAGATCAAGCCCTACACCTACGTGTCGACGATCGGTGTGGGCGATCAGATCAAGCCGGGCAGGTTCGTCGAGGACGCCGACATCCGGCAGATCAGCGCCACCCGCCAGATCAACGACAGCTACGCCAACGGCTATGGCAACAGCAAGTGGGCCGGCGAGGTGCTGCTGCGCGAGGCTAACGACCTGTACGGATTGCCGGTTGCGGTGTTCCGCTGCGACATGATTCTGGCCGACACCACGTATGCGGGCCAGCTCAATCTGCCGGACATGTTCACCCGGCTGATGCTCAGCCTGGTCGCCACCGGTATCGCCCCCGGCTCGTTCTACGAGGTGGACAGCGACGGACACCGGCAGCGCGCGCACTATGACGGACTCCCGGTCGAATTCATCGCCGAGGCGATTTCGATCTTGGGCACGGAGGTGCTGGAGAACGGAGATGGGTTCCAGACCTATCACGTGATGAACCCGTACGACGACGGCATCGGCCTCGACGAGTACGTCGACTGGCTGATCGACGCCGGGTACTCGATCCAGCGGGTCGGCGACTACGCCACCTGGTTGGAGCGGTTCGAGACCACGCTGCGAGCCCTGCCTGAGCGGCAGCGTCAATACTCGCTACTGCCACTGCTGCACAACTACCGGCGGCCTAGCACGCCGATCAACGGGTCGATGGCTCCGACCGATCGGTTCCGCACGGCGGTGCAAGAGGCGAAAATCAGCCCGGACAAAGACATCCCGCATGTCTCCGCGCCGATTATCGTCAAGTACATTACCGACCTGCAGCTGCTCGGGCTGCTGTAACTACCAGAGCTGAGGCCGATCGCCGCCTATCCGACGGCGATCGGCCTCATGGTGTCAAGACAGGTCGATCAGTTGCGCGCCCCGCCGGCGCGTAGGCGACCGAACAGCCCACGCTTGCTCTGACGGCGGTGCGATTCGGCCGTGGCTGAGGTCAGCACCTCGGTCGGAGCCGCCGGTGCAGCGAAGTCATCGGAGGTGTTCGCCGCCGCCTCCTCGGCTTCCAACGCATATTCGAGGTCACGCGCCGTCCGGACCGACACCCGCGCCAAGGCCGCGCCACCGAGGAAGACGATCAGTGCGCCCAGCCCAGAAAAGTAGGCGATCTCGAGCACAGCCCGTCTGGCGTCCGTCGCGGCGATCGGCTGGCCGATGTCTCCGAGCCGCAGAGTCGATGCCAGTGTGCGACCGACGATGAACCAGGCGCCGCCGATGACGGCCAACCAGCCGCCGAACATCGCAGTGGCCCGGTTTCCCGAAATCAGCAGCAAAAAACCGCCCAGCGCGGTGGTAGCTCCGGGGAACACCTCCAGCCAGGCGCGTGCGGTGCTCCACGCCCACGCTTGGTCGGGGGTGTAGGCGAAATGGAAATACGGCCCGACGAAGGGGATCAACGCTCCCCATACACCGAGGATTATCAGGAGTAATCCGCTCACCGCGCCGCGGCTGCGCGGCATGTGCAGGCTGCCGAAACCCGACCGCGAGTCATTCATTACGAGTCTCCTCAAACAGTGGACACCGATGCTGTCAAGCGCGTGGTGAGTACCCGTATGCGTTGGCGGTGTAACCCGGGGCGGCCCTCGCGGGTACCAGCCTAGCGGACCCGGCACGGGTGCACCACGAACCTGCAGCGCCGTACCACCGGCCAGCAATCAACAGGCCAACCGGCGCGTTTTTGCGCGTTTCCCCACCACGCGCCAAGCTGTCCAGGTGGAGAGTCCGCGGTTGGCGAAGCAGGGCATCGTGGCTTAGCAACGGCCCTATTATTTCGGATCTGCTTGACTCTGGCCTAGCGCGTGACGAGGCCGATCACCAACAACACGACAGCAATCGCCGGAAACGTGCCCTGGGTCAGCGCGGCCCGCGCCTTGTCCGGTGACGACGCCAGCAGTACGACCGCCGCGGCGAGCATGGATCCTACGCCGGCGAAGATCAGCGCCGCGCCAACGCTCTTGTGGCCCAACGCGACCGCAGTGACGCCGACCCCGCTGACGATCGCCAGGAAGAGGTTGTAGAAGCCCTGGTTGAACGCGAGCAGCTTGGTGGTCTCGGCCTCCTCGGCCGTCGTGCCGAACACGGCGCGGGTGCGCGGAGTGGTCCAGGTCAGCGATTCCATCGTGAAGATGTACACGTGCAGCAACGCGGCCAGCGCGGCGAATACCAATCCAGCTGTGATCATGTGTCCTACTCGAATAGTCCCTGTTGGCCCAAACTAGCGGCCCTCGCCGGCGGCACCAGCCCCAAGTGAGTCCACGCCTGCGGGGTTGCGACCCGGCCACGCGGCGTGCGCGCGATCATGCCGGCCCGCACCAGAAACGGCTCGCAGACCTCCTCAACCGTGGTGGCCTCCTCCCCGACCGCCACCGCCAGCGTCGACACGCCCACCGGGCCGCCACCGAAGCTGCGGGTCAGCGCCGAGAGCACCGCCCGGTCCAGGCGGTCCAGGCCGAGCTCGTCGACGTCGTAGACCTCCAACGCGGACTTGGCGACATCGCGGGTGATGACCCCGTCGGCGCGCACCTCGGCAAAGTCGCGGACCCGGCGCAGCAACCGGTTGGCGATGCGCGGGGTGCCCCGCGAGCGGCGGGCGATCTCCGCGCCGGCCTCAGCGCCCAATTCGATGCCCAGAATCCCGGCGGAGCGCGCCAGCACCCGCTCCAGCTCGGCGGGCTCGTAGAAATCCATGTGCGCGGTGAACCCGAACCGGTCGCGCAGCGGCCCGGTCAACGCGCCGGATCGGGTGGTAGCGCCGACCAGGGTGAACGGCGCCACATCCAGCGGAATCGACGTCGCGCCAGGGCCTTTGCCGACGACCACGTCGACGCGAAAGTCCTCCATGGCCAGGTAGAGCATCTCCTCGGCGGCCCGGGCGATGCGGTGAATCTCGTCGATGAACAGCACGTCATGCTCGACGAGGTTGGACAGCATCGCCGCCAAGTCGCCGGCGCGTTCCAGTGCCGGCCCCGACGTCACCCGCAGCGACGACCCGAGTTCGGCGGCGATGATCATCGCCAGCGACGTCTTGCCCAGACCCGGCGGGCCGGACAACAGGATGTGATCCGGTGTGCCGCCGCGGTTTTTGGCGCCCTCGATGACCAGCTGCAGCTGCTCGCGCACCCGCGGCTGGCCGATGAACTCCCGTAGCGAGCGTGGCCGCAGGCTTGCGTCGATGTCGCCTTCGCCGACGGTCAGGGCGGCGCTGACCTCCCGGTCCTCGACGTCCCCGTCGTCAAACTCCTCGAATCTGCTCACTTCGTCTTCCCCAGCAGCGACAGCGCTGACCGCAATGCAGTCGACGTGGTGGCCTCTGGTTCGTTGGCCAGCACCTTTTCGGTGGCCTCCTCGGCTTGCTTGGCCGCAAAGCCAAGTCCCACAAGGGCTTCGATCACCGGACCCCGAACGACGTGACCGTTGACCGACGTCGCCGCGGCGCTGGTGCCCACCGCCCCGATCTTGTCGCGCAACTCGAGCACCATCCGCTCGGCGCCGCGCTTGCCGATGCCCGGCACCCGGGTCAGCGCGGCGACGTCGCCGTCGGCGAGCGCTTGGCGCAGCGCCCGCGCGTCGTACACCGCCAGGGTGGCCAGCGCGATCTTGGGCCCGACGCCGGAGACCCCCAGCAACGTCAGGAACAGGTCGCGGGCATCAGCGTCGGGGAAACCGTAGAGCGTCATCGAGTCTTCCCGGACGATCATCGCGGTGATCAGCCGGGCTTCGCTGCCCCGGCGCAGCGTTGCAAGCGTCGACGGGGTGGCCATCAGCTTGTAGCCCACCCCGGCCGCCTCGATCACCACATGATCCAGAGCCACGTCGAGCACCTCGCCGCGCACCGAGGCGATCACGTCGCGGCCCTGACTTTCGCGGCGAACTTCCGGCGCTGCTCTGCGACCTTAGCTTCGGCCTCGGCCATCCGGGCGAGCATCGGCGCACGCCAGCAGTGACAGATCGCCAACGCCAACGCGTCGGCGGCGTCGGCGGGTGTCGGTTTGGCTTGCAGCCCAAGGATTCTGGTGACCATGGCGGTGACCTGCGCCTTGCCGGCACCGCCGTTGCCGGTGACCGCGGCCTTGACCTCGCTGGGGGTGTGAAAGTGCACGTCGATGTCGCGTTTGGCGGCCGCCAGCGCGATCACCCCGCCGGCCTGCGCGGTACCCATCACAGTCGAGACGTTCTGCTGGGAGAACACCCGCTCGATCGCGATGACGTCGGGATGATGCGTGTCCAACCAATGCTCGACGGCGTCGCTGATGGCCAGTAGCCGGCGCGGCACCGGCTCGTCGGCCGGAGTCCGCACGACGTCGACGTCCAGCGCGAGGATCTGACGGCCGCGACCGCTTTCGACGACCGACAGGCCGCAGCGGGTGAGTCCCGGGTCGACGCCCATCACGCGCACGTCAAGCTCCCTCAGCTAGGCCGAACAGCTGTTCGATACCTTAACGGGCGGGACCGACACCGGCCGGTAGGACACGCGGTCCGTTCGAGCTCATGGCTCGTGCGTCAGCTTCATCCCGAACATGATTAGCGACCCTTTCTGGTTTCTGGAATAACCATTTCTTGCCGGCGCTAGTTGTCGTCCGCGGCCTGCTGGGGTCACGGTGAGCTGCTCGTTGACCTGAACAAAATGGAGTTTTCTCTCACATACCTTCGTGCGTCTCACTGGCGATTCGCGTCGTCGATAAACACCGAAAACTCATTCCGCGCACTCACCTCGCCCAGCAGCACACCAAACAGTCCGGCCAGCAGCGTCGGACCCGAACGCGCCAAACCCGAAATGAAATGAATGGATGACTTGGGCGCTTCCCTGCCTAACCTCCGCACCGCAGCGCTGAGCGCCTGTCCGGGACAGCAAAAGCTGTTACCTTGAACCGCACCATCGATCAACCGCGGTGCGGTCATCCGAAAGGCCTACCCATGGGGACAGCACTGCTCGTGCTCGCCGCGGTGCTCTTCATCGCGGCGATTGTGGTTTTCGTGGCGGCGTTGCGGCGTCCTAAAGAACCGCGGGGCGCCCGCCAAGATCCACTCAAGTTCGCCGCGGCGGCGCCTCAATTCGGCCCGCGGCAACTCGGCCCCGGCGCGATCGTCAGTCACGGCGGCATCGACTACGTGGTCCGCGGCTCGGTCACCTACCGCGAGGGTCCGTTCGTGTGGTGGGAGCACCTGTTGGAAGGCGGCGAGCAGCCGATCTGGTTCAGCGTCGAAGACGACGACGGCCGGCTGAAATTGGCGATGTGGGTCAGCCGCAAAGACCTTCAGCTCGAACCTGGTGGCGAGCATGTGGTCGACGGGGTGACCTACCGGGAGTCGGAGCATGGTCACGCCGGATACACCACCGAGGGCACAACGGGTCTGCCGGCGGGCGGCGACATGGACTTCGTCGACTACGCCAACGCCGACGAGACCGCGCTGCTGTCCTTCGAACGCTGGGCGCCGGACATGCCATGGGAGGTTTCCACCGGCAAGACCGTGCTGACCGGCGAGCTCACCGTCTACCCTGCGCCGCCGGCCACGGCGTAGGACCACATCGGTGCCGCTCCATCAGCTGGCCGTGTCACCGGCCGATGTCAGCGGAGCGGGACTTGGACTGGCGCTCAACGCGCCCGCCTCTCCCCCATTGGCCACCTACCGACTAAGCCACCCCGACGGCGGCGCGCTCGTGCTCGGCGTCCTCGGCGCGTCGCATGTCATCACCGTAGAGCACGCGAATTGTCATTTCTCGGAACAGGTTTCGTGTGACCTCGACGGCAAGTTGCCCGAGCGCACTGAGGCACCGGGCTACCACCTCGAATCCCGCATCGATATCCGCGACGAGCCAAGTTTCCGCCGACTCGCCCACCGCCTGCGCGAACGTTGCGCACGTGAAACCGGTTGGCTCGGGGGAACTTTCCCCGGCGATGACGCCGCGCTGACGGCGCTAGCGGCCGAGCCCGACGGCGCCGGCTGGCGCTGGCAGACCTGGCACCTTTACCCCGCGGCGTCCGGCGGCACCATCGTCTACACCGCCAGCCGGTGGTGCCCATGAGCCGCAACCGTCTGTTCGTGGTGGCCCTTGCGCTGGCCGTCACGTCCTTTACCAGCCTAATATTCGGAATATCGTTGCAAAACAAGAATATTCGCTCGTTTGTTGCCTCCCACTACCGCGAATACTCCCATGACGCAGACGGGACGCGGTATCTCTGCGAGGGATCGCCCGCAAAAGTGGCCGACACCCTCGCCGGCTATCAAAGCCCGGCAGCGCGTGCCTCCAGCGCGGGCACCCAGTATCTGCGTTACGACGACGCAATCGTGTCGGTCGGCCCGGACGGCCCGCACCCGTGCAGCGTCCGAGTCGAAGACCTGGCCGCCGGCTACAGCCACGGCGCGTTCATCTTTCTCGGTCCTGGCTTTTACCCGGGAGCTCCCTCGGGCGGCGCCGGAGGCAGCTCGGGTGGCCCGGGCGGGACCAAATGACACCTCAGCGGACACAATACGCGTAGGAGCGAAAAGGAGAAGTCATGTACTTGGCCCTCGAGTTGGGAACCATCGACCTCAACCCGGTCCTCAAAGGCCTGCTCGCCACCATCTTGTACTTCGTGGTCGGCATGGCCGTTTTGGTCCTCGGCTTCATCATGGTCGACGTGCTCACCCCGGGGAAGCTGCGCCAGATGGTGTTCGTCGATCGCCGCCCCAACGCCGTCGTGCTGGCCTGCGCGATGTATGTCGCGCTGGCCACCGTGATCATCACCGCCATCGCCAACAGCTATAGCCAGCTGGGTCAGGGGCTGGTGGGCGTGGCGGTATACGGGCTGATCGGCGTTGTCCTGCAGGGGATCGCGCTGCTGACACTCCACTTTGTGATACCGGGCAACTTCCATGAGCACGTCGACGAGCCAGAGCTGCATCCGGCGGCGTTCGCCACGGCCGTGATGCTGCTGGCCGTAGGAGGGGTGACCGCCGCCGCGGTGTCATGACGTCGTTTGCGGAGTCTTCCGCGCGCTGGCGGGCGGTGCTGCTGGCCGCGGTCGCGGCATGCGCGGCATGCGGCATCATTTACGAACTTGCGCTGCTGACGTTGTCGGCCAGCCTCAACGGGGGCGGCATCGTCGCCACATCGCTGATTGTCGCCGGCTACATCGCCGCGCTGGGCGCCGGCGCCCTACTGGTCAGGCCGCTGCTGGCACGGGCAGCGATCACCTTCATCGCCGTCGAGGCGCTGCTGGGCATCATCGGCGGATTGTCTGCGGCGGCCCTGTACGTGATGTTCTCGTTCATCGGCGGATCGTTGTTGGTGCTCGCGGTGGGCACCGCGCTCATCGGCGGCCTGGTCGGCGCGGAGGTACCGCTGCTGATGACGCTGCTGCAGCAGAGGCGAGTCGCCTCAGAAGACCCAGCCACAGACACCGGGCGGACGTTGGCCAACCTCACCGCCGCCGACTACCTGGGCGCGCTGATCGGCGGGCTGGTTTGGCCGTTCGTGCTGCTGCCGCACCTGGGCATGATCCGCGGCGCGGCCGCCACCGGCATCATCAACCTGGTCGCCGCAGCGATCGTCTCGATTTTCCTGCTGCGACAAGTGGTTAGCGCCCGCCAGCTGATCACGGCGTTGTGCGCGCTGGCCGCAGCGCTGGCACTGCTGGCCACGCTTCTGGTGCGTGCTGCCGACATCGAGACGACCAGCCGCCAGCGGCTCTACGCCGACCCGATCATCGCCTACCGCCATTCGGCGTATCAGGAGATCGTGGTGACCCGTCGTGGCAACGACATGCGCCTCTACCTCGACGGCGGTTTGCAATTCTCCAGCCGCGACGAGTACCGCTACACCGAAAGCTTGGTCTATCCTGCGCTCGGTTCAGGAGCGCGGTCGGTGCTGGTGCTGGGCGGCGGCGATGGCCTGGCCGCCCGCGAACTGGTGCGCCAGCCCGGTGTCGCGAAGATCGTGCAAGTGGAGCTCGACCCGGACGTCATCGAATTGGCCCGCACCACAATGCGTTCCGTCAACAACGGCTCGCTGGACAATCCACGCGTCGACATCGTCACCGACGATGCGATGACCTGGCTGCGTGGCCCGCACTCGGGGTCGTTCGACGCGGTGATCGTCGACCTTCCCGACCCGGATACTCCGGTGCTGGGCCGGCTCTATTCGACCGAGTTCTATGCGCTGGTCTCGCGTGCGCTGGCACCCGGCGGGCTGATGGTGGTGCAGGCGGGCAGCCCCTATTCGACCCCAATCGCGTTCTGGCGCACGGTATCCACCGTCGAGGCCGCCGGCTACGTGGTCACGCCCTACCACGTGAATGTCCCCACTTTCGGCGACTGGGGCTTTGTCCTTGCCCGCCACGGTGACACGGCGCCGCGACCGACGGTGCCACCCAACGCTCCGCTGCTGCGCTTCCTCAACCAGTCGGTGCTCGACGCAGCCAGCATCTTCTCCCCCGACGTGGGGCCCCGCGTGCTCCAACCGTCAACGCTGGAACATCCGCGCATTGTCCAGGACATGCGCCACGGCTACGACTAGCTCTGGCTGAGTTACTCCTCGTCGAGGGCGGCGAGCACCTCGTCGGAGACGTCGACGTTGGTGTAGACGTTCTGCACGTCGTCGCTCTCCTCCAGCGCGTCGACCAGCTTGAACACCTTGCGGGCGCCCTCGACGTCGACCGGCACGCTCACCGACGGCTGAAAGCCGGCTTCGGCGGACTCGTAGTCAATCCCGTTGTCCTGCAACGCGGTTCGCACCGCTACCAAGTCGCTGGGCTCCGAGATCACCTCGAAGCTGTCGCCCAGGTCATTGACGTCCTCGGCGCCGGCGTCCAGCACCGCGGTGAGCACGTCGTCCTCAGTCAGGCCGTCCTTATCCAGCGTCACCACGCCTTTACGTGAGAACAGATAGGCGACCGACCCCGGATCGGCCATCGCGCCGCCGTTGCGCGTCATCGCCACCCGCACCTCGCTGGCGGCGCGGTTGCGATTGTCGGTCAGGCACTCGATCAACACCGCCACACCGTTGGGCGCGTAGCCCTCGTAGGTAATGGTCTGATATTCAGCACCGCCGGCTTCCTCGCCGGCGCCGCGCTTACGTGCCTTCTCGATGTTGTCGTTGGGCACCGAGTTCTTCTTGGCCTTCTGGATCGCGTCATACAGCGTCGGGTTGCCCCCGGGGTCACCGCCGCCGACACGGGCCGCGACCTCGATGTTCTTGATCAGCCGGGCGAACATCTTGCCGCGGCGCGCGTCGACGACGGCCTTCTTGTGCTTGGTGGTGGCCCATTTGGAATGGCCGCTCATCGGTGTACTACCTCTTCTGTCGCTCCCAAAGTTCGCCCAACGAGTCTACGTGGGCAGCAGCCACCGACTATGCAGCAGCTCCCTTCCACCCCGGCTGCCTCACCATCCCCAAGAGTCACACGAAATCGCTCGAAGGCGGGCAAAACCAGCCCCAGGTCTCCCCTGTGACTCAGGTGACGGCTGAAACGTCACCCCTTCCCGGCTCGACCCACCGCCACCGGGTCGACCACCACGGCCGCGCGTCGGGCAAGGCATCGGTCACCCGCCCACCACCCCTGGCAACCAATGCATCCGGGCAGAGTTTGTCGAACTTGCTGGTTGTCAACAGATTTCAGCCGTGCGGCGCGTCGGAGATCTTGCTGTCTGGTGTGCCGATCGTTTGGCAGTAAATCAACGCCGACGCGCGTGTTGCCGAGACCTCCAGGTTGTTGGGTTCATTGCCGCTCTTGTCCTTGAGCATTGCACTGATTTCGGAGTCCTGCTTCTTTTCGTCCTGCGTCTTGAAGTCCTTGCATTTGGTGTCGCCACCCGTGTTGATGATCTGTGAGGCGGAGCAACCGCTGAGCAACAGCGCGGCGATCGCGATGGCCGCGGCTCCAGTTCGCTTCATCGTTGACCTTTCTGAGCCGGAAACGGTGGCTATCTTTTACACCGCAACGCCTCGCCTCAAACCTTTTTGTGTGCTCCGACGGTGCTACGTGCACTATCGGTGAAATGGTGACGATGCGGCCCGGCACCTGCTACTGATGCTCCTGCTGCGGCGGACGCGCCCTAGTCGGCGGCGTTCGATGGGTGCTGCCCGCCGCCGGCTGACCACACACTCCGTCACGCCTCGCCAGTAACGATGTCGACGAACAATCGGTGAATACGTCGATCCCCCGTCATCTCCGGGTGAAACGCCGTGGCAAGCACCCCACCCTGCCGCACCGCGACGGCGTGCCCGGCGGCCCGGGCCAACACCTGCACACCCTCACCGACCCGCTCCACCCACGGCGCGCGGATGAACACCGCGTGCACCGGCTTGTCGAAGCCGGTGAACTCGACATCGCCTTCGAACGAGTCGACCTGACGTCCAAAAGCGTTGCGCCGCACGGTCATATCGATGCCGCCCAGCGGAACTGCCTCGCGGCCACCCGCACCGGCGTCCAGAATCTCACTGGCCAACAGGATCATGCCGGCACAGGCCCCGTAGGCCGGAAGCCCGTCGGCGAGCCGCTTGCGCAGCGGCTCCAGCAGGTCAAGTTCGCGCAGCAGATGGCTCATCGTGGTGGACTCGCCGCCGGGGATGACCAGCGCGTCGACGGCGTCGAGTTCGTCGCGACGTCGCACCGGCACCGCCGAAACTCCGGAATCGCGCAGCGCCGCCAGGTGTTCGCGGGTGTCGCCCTGCAGTGCTAACACCCCGATGCGTACCGCGTTCACTGCCCCGCAGGCCGGTATCCGCGCGCGAAGCGGGTCAGGCCCTCCTGCATGACGGCCGCGACCATCTCGCCGTACTGGTTGAAGATCTTCCCCTGGCACAGCGCGCGACCACCGCACGCCGACGGCGAGGACTGGTCATAGAGCAACCACTCGTCGGCCCGGAAGACCCGCATGAACCACATCGCATGGTCCAGCGACGCCACCTGCAGATGCGAGCGCTCGTCGAGGTGTGTCACCTGCGCCGAGCCCAGCAGGGTGAGATCGCTCATGTAGGCCAGCGCGCAGATGTGCAGCACTGGGTCATCAGGCAGCGGATCGCGATGGCGGAACCACACCTGCTGCTGCGAAGCCTTCCCCGGCACCAGCTCCAGCAAATCGCGCGGCACGATGCGGATGTCCCACTCCGCGAACTGCGCAAACCCGGCGTCGTCGAACACCTTCATCGACTTCAGCCCCGGCAGATCGTCCGGTGGCGGCGCCGACGGCATCACATCCTGATGGTGGATGCCCTCCTGATCGGTCTGGAACGACGCCGACATGGAGAAAATGGTTTCGCCGTGCTGGATGGCGTTGACCCGCCTGGTGCAAAACGAGCCGCCGTCGCGCGTGCGTTCGACCAGAAAAACAGTGGGCGCCTTGGCATCTCCCGGTCGTAGAAAGTACCCGTGCAGCGAATGCACGAGGAACTGCGGGTCGACGGTGCGCACCGCCGACACCAGCGACTGGCCGGCCACATGACCGCCGAAGGTGCGCTGAAAGTAACCCGATTCCGGGCTGAACACGCTACCGCGGTAGATGTTGACCTCGAGTTGCTCGAGGTCAAGGATCTTCTCGATCGACACGCTATGACCGTCTGCTCTTCGCGCAAGCGCTCATCGCCGTGGTCACCAGCCGCGTTCGGCCAGGCGATGCGGCGTGGCGATCTCCTCCACATTGATGCCGACCATCGGCTCGCCGAGCCCCCGCGACACCCGGGCCAGCACATCGGGGTCGTCGTAGAAGGTGGTGGCCTTGACGATCGCCGCGGCGCGCTGGGCCGGGTCGCCGGATTTGAAGATGCCCGAGCCGACGAAAACGCCTTCGGCGCCGAGTTGCATCATCATCGCGGCGTCAGCCGGAGTCGCGATGCCACCGGCGGTGAACAGCGTGACCGGCAGCTTACCGGCCCGCGCCACCTCCACGACGAGGTCGTAGGGCGCCGCGAGTTCCTTTGCCGCAAAGTACAACTCGTCGTCGGACAATGACGTCAGCCGGCGGATCTCACCGCCGATGGCCCGCATGTGGGTGGTCGCGTTGGAGACGTCGCCGGTGCCCGCTTCGCCCTTCGACCGAATCATCGCAGCGCCCTCGTTGATGCGCCGCAGCGCCTCACCGAGATCGGTTGCGCCGCAGACGAACGGCACGGTGAACTTCCACTTGTCGATGTGGTGGGTGTAGTCAGCCGGGGTGAGCACTTCGGATTCGTCGATGTAGTCCACACCCAGGCTCTGCAGGATCTGCGCCTCGACGAAATGCCCGATGCGGGCCTTGGCCATCACCGGGACGGTGACTGCGGAGATGATGCCCTCGATCATGTCCGGGTCGCTCATCCGCGAGACGCCGCCCTGAGCGCGGATATCGGCGGGCACCCGTTCCAGCGCCATCACCGCGACGGCGCCGGCGCCTTCGGCGATGCGGGCCTGCTCGGGCGTGACGACGTCCATGATGACGCCGCCCTTGAGCATCTCGGCCATCCCGCGCTTGACCCGCGCCGTTCCGGTCTGCGGGCTGCCGTTTGACGCGGTATCCATGGGCCCGAGTCTAGTGGCGGAGGGCAAACGGTATTTACGCGCCTCAGCGGATGGACTGAAGCTGACGAGCCCGATCCGGAGCCGCGGCCAGCGCGATCGCCTCGGCGAGCAGTTCGGACAGCTGCAGCGGGTACACCGTCTCGCCGGCCGCCGCCAGTTCGGCGATGTCGGCAGTGTCACACCAGCGGTGGCAGTGGATGTAGCGGCTCTCCAGCTCGGTCCGCCCGACGGCGGACGGCTCGAACCGCCGGGTCCGGTAGACGAAGAAGAACTCCTCGCTGTCGATCGCCGCGCCGTTGAAGTCGAACACCGCGTCGCGGCGCCAGATCGGGCCGATCATGTCAGCGGGATCGGCATGCAAACCGGTCTCCTCGGCCAGCTCACGGGTGGCGGCCTCGGCCAACGACTCACCGTCGCCGACCTGACCGCCCACGGTGAACCACCACCGCGGCGCAGTGCCTGACGACGCTGCCGGGTCGGACCCGCACAACAGCAGCACCGCGCCGGATTCGTCGAGCAGCACCACCCGCGCCGACGTGCGCCGGCCTGCCGCCGGCTGATCACCATACCGCATCGGCTGCGACCGCTCGGCAATCTCGAAATAGCTTGGCAGCGCAGCTGTTCCGCCCAGCCGCAGCTGCCGAACCAGACTCCGCTCGCGCAGCGCCAGCGTGTCCCGGACTGCATCGTTGTGGAATCTGCGGGCCAACAGCACCCGCGCTTCGGCGTCGGCCAACTCGGCGATCAGCCCGGTCGGCACCGACGCCGGATCGACCGTCGCGAGCGCCGCCGACAGCTGGTTTTCACAAGCCTCGCGGGCCTGCCGAGGGGCACGCTCCGCGGCATCGGCCAACGCGACCAACTGCTTGCTGTGCGCAGCACCGCCGTAGGCGTTCGCCGCGACGGCGCGGGCCACCACCGCGCGCCGGGCCAGCGCGCCGTCAAGGGCCTGCCAGGACAGGTCATAGCGCACGTGCAGCCGGTCCAGCCGATTGGCCGTCTGATACCCCCAGGCGCCGAACGCGACCAGCACCGCCACCAGCACAGCCAGCGCGATGACCAGCACGATCGTCCCGGTCATCAGCTCGCCACCTGCACCTTGGCGCCGGACGCGGCGACCGTCTCGTAGACCCGCATGATCTGGTTGGCCACCACCGACCAGTCATAGCGGCGCACCGCGTCGGCGCCTGCGGCGATGTAGCGTTGCGCCAACCGATCGTTCTCCAATACCGCGACCAGGCCGTCGGCGAGCGCAGCGCCGTCTTCGACCGGCACCAGTCGGCCCGCATCGCCATTACGCAGCACCTGCCGGAACGCGTGCAGATCGCTGGCCACCACCGGGGTACCGGCGGCCATTGCCTCGACCAGGACGATGCCGAAACTCTCCCCGCCGGTGTGCGGCGCACAGTAGACGTCGACACTGCGTAACGCCGACGCCTTGACGGCGTCGTCAACTTGGCCCAGGAAACGCAGATGGCCCGCCAATCCGCCGGCTTTGCTGCGCAGTTCGTCTTCGTCGCCGCGGCCCACGATCAGCACCTGGACGCCTGGGAAGTGCTCGACCAGGCTGGGCAGCGCGTCGATCAGCACGGCCATGCCCTTGCGGGGTTCGTCGTAGCGGCCCAGGAACAGCACCGTCTTGCCGGGCCGCGGATACCCGTCGAGGAGTGGCGCTGCGGCGAACGAGGCCACGTTGACACCGTTGGGAATCTCCACCGCGTCCGATCCCAGCGCTTCCATCTGCCAGCGCCGGGCCAAATCGGACACCGCGATGCGGCCGACAATCTTCTCGTGCCAGGGCCGCAGCACACCCTGGAAGACCGCTAGCGTCAGCGATTTGGTTGTCGACGTGTGAAAGGTCGCCACGATCGGCCCCTCGGCCACCCGCAGGGCCCACATCGACAGGCTGGGCGCATTCGGCTCATGCAGATGCAGCACGTCGAAGTCGCCTTCGGCCAGCCAGCGCCTCACCTTGCCGTGTACGGCTGGGCTGAATTGCAGCCGCGCCACCGAACCGTTGTAGGGAATCGGGACGGCCCTGCCTGCGGAGACGACGTACTCGGGCAGCGACACATGCGGCGACGAGGGCGCCAGCACGCTGACGTTCTGACCGCGGGCGCGCATCACCTCGGCGAGCTGCAACACATGCGACTGCACCCCGCCCGGGACATCGAACGAGTACGGACACACCATGCCGATTCGCATCAAGCCCCCGCCAATCGGGCCCGTCGCTCGTCTAGTCCCATTGCCCGACTCCTCCTCGGGCCGTTCCGGCCCGTCGCTCATCGGACAGATCCGCCAGCCACTGCGGCTGCAGCATATGCCAGTCGGCGGGATGCTCGGCGATGTTGCGGGCGAAGACGTCCGCCAGCGCCTGGGTGATGACGCCGACGTCGCGACTCGTGCAATCCAGCGACGGGTGAATCTCCAATCGGCTGGCGTCGGGCTCATACCAGCAATGCACCGGCAGCAGCGGCGCCCCGGTTTTGATCGCCAGCTTCGCCGGTCCGGCCGGCATCCTGGTCGGTTCGCCGAAGAAATCGACCTCGATGCCGCTGCGGGTCAGGTCGCGCTCGGCCATCAGACACACAAGTTTGTTGTCCTGCAGGCGTTCGCTGAGTAACTCGAAGGGGGGCTGCTCGCCGCCGGACAGTGGGATCACCTCGAAGCCCAGGCTCTCCCGGTAGCCGATGAACCGCCGGTACAGCGACTCAGGTTTGAGCCGCTCGGCGACGGTGGTGAATTTGCCGTGGGTCTGGACCAGCCATACCCCGGCCATGTCCCAGTTGCCGCTGTGCGGCAACGCCATCACCGCACCGCGGCCGGCAGCCAGCGCTGCATCGATATGTTCCTGGCCCAGAGCCGTTTTGGCGATCTCTTGGCCCACCGCGTAGTGATCCATCGTCGGCAACCGGAATGTCTCCCGCCAATAACGGGCGTAGGAGGCCAGCGACGCCCGCATCAAGCTGCCGGGCACGTCTTTCGGCGGAACACCGATGACGCGCGCCAGGTTCTTACGCAGTTGGGGCGGGCCGCCGTTGCGGGAGGCGTAAAGCGCTCCGGCGTCAAAGACGTTGCGCGCGGCGAATTCCGGCATCGCACGCACCATCATCCACCCGGTCGCATAACCCCAGTCGGTCATCCGGCGACCCAGCGAAAGACCGCTGACCCCAGGCAGTTTCAGGCCCGACGGGACAGAGATCACGGCTCGCTCTTCCCCGGCTGATTGTGACCCTGCTCGCCGGCCGGGGGCATCGGATCGGCCGCGCCGGGCGAATGCCGCACGGTGTGCAACCGCTGAGCACAGGTGATCATGCTTGCCGCGGCCAGCAGCCACATCGCCACGGGCAGCGCCCACGGCAGCGGGAACACCGGCAGGTCCGACAATCCCGCCCCGACGAGCACGATGATCAACCGTTCCGGCCGCTCGATGAAGCCGCCGTCACCGCGCAGCCCGCTTGCCTCGGCGCGGGCCTTGATGTAGGAGATGACCTGTGACGTGACCAGGCAGATCAACGTCGCCACCACCAGCGACGGGCTGTGCAAGCCGAACGCCGCCCACCACGCCAGCCCGCAGAACACCGCGCCGTCGCTGATGCGGTCGCAGGTGGCATCCAGCACGGCACCGAAGCGGCTGCCGCCACCGCTTTCCCGCGCCATGGCCCCGTCGACCAGGTCGAACATCACGAAAAACCAGATCACCAAGGTGCC
>NZ_DASPSP010000194.1:0-71983 GCF_035623875.1 Mycobacterium sp.
ACAGCAGCACCACCGAGCGCAGCACCTTGCCGTCATGCATCTTGTGGAAAGCCTCCTCGACATCACCGAGACCGATGCGTTCGGAGACGAACTTCTCCAGCGGCAAGCGGCCCTGCAGGTACAGGTCGATCAGGGTGGGGAAGTCGCGTTCGGGCAGGCAATCGCCGTACCAGGACGACTTCAATGCGCCGCCGTGGGAGAAAAAGTCCAGCAACGGCATGTCCAAGCGCATGTCCGGTGTCGGAACACCCACCAGCACCACGGTTCCCGCCAGGTCACGGGCATAGAATGCCTGCTTCCAGGTTTCTGGTCGCCCGACGGCGTCGATGACCACGTCGGCACCGAAGCCCTCGGTGAGATCCTGGATCGTGGTGACCACATCGAGGTCGCGGGCGTTGATGGTGTGCGTCGCGCCGAACTTACGGGCCCAATCCAGTTTGGTGTTGTCGGTGTCGACGGCGATGATCCGCCTGGCGCCGACCAGCGCTGCCCCGGCGATCGCGGCATCGCCGACACCGCCGCAACCGATCACCGCGACCGTGTCATCACGGGTGACCGTGCCGGTGTTGATGGCTGCGCCCAGACCTGCCATCAACCCGCAGCCCAGCAGACCGGCCACTGCCGGGTCGGCTTCGGGATTGACTTTGGTGCATTGACCCGCGGCCACCAGCGTCTTGTCGGCGAACGCGCCGATGCCCAGCGCCGGGGTCAGCTCGGTGCCATCGGTAAGTGTCATCTTCTGCTCGGCGTTGAAGGTGTCGAAGCAGAGGTGGGGTCGGCCGCGCTTGCAGGCGCGGCACTGACCGCACACCGCGCGCCAGTTCAGGATCACGAAGTCGCCCGGCTCGACGGCCGTCACGCCCGGTCCCACCGCTTCGACGGTGCCCGCCGCTTCATGGCCGAGCAGGAACGGGTACTCGTCGTTGATACCGCCCTCGCGGTAGGTCAGGTCGGTGTGGCACACCCCGCACGCGATGACGTCGACCATGACCTCGGCTGGGCCGGGGTCGGGGATGACGATGTCGACCAACTCGACGGGCTCGCCTTTTTTCCGTGAGATCACTCCGCGCACTGTCTGACTCATGCCCACCAACCTAGTGCTTGGTCGGTAGGCTTCTGCGCGATGGTCGCACTGGATGAACTCGACGACTGGCCGGTGCCGGCCGCGGCCGCCGCGGTGGTCGGACCATCGGGAGTGTTGGCCAGTCACGGCGACACCGAGCGGCCGTTCGCCCTGGCGTCGGTGACCAAGCTCTTGGTAGCGCGGGCCGTGCAGGTCGCCGTCGAAGAAGGGGCCGTGGATTTGGACACCCCCGCCGGGCCGCCCGGATCGACCGTTCGGCATCTGCTGGCCCATGCCTCGGGGCTGGCGATGGAGTCCGATGACACACTTGCCTGGCCCGGCACCCGCCGGGTGTATTCCAATTACGGCTTCACCGTGCTGGCCGAGACGGTCCAGCAGGCGTCCGGGATCGAATTCGGCCATTACCTGACCGAGGCGGTGTTCGAACCGCTGGGAATGAGCGCCACCCGGCTCGACGGCGGCGCGCAGGCCGCCGGCTTCGGGGTGACGTCGACGGTCGCGGACCTGGCAGCCTTCGCCGGTGACCTGTTGTGTCCGGCGACGGTGTCGGCACAGATGCACGCCGAGGCCACCGCTGTGCAGTTTCCCGGTCTGGACGGGGTGTTACCCGGATACGGTGTGCAGCGGCCCAACGACTGGGGGCTGGGATTCGAGATCAGGGACGCCAAATCACCGCACTGGACCGGCGCGAAGAACTCGGCGCGCACGTTCGGCCATTTCGGTCAATCGGGCACGTTCATCTGGGCAGATCCGCAGGCCAAGCTCGCGCTGGTGGTGCTTACCGACCGCGATTTCGGCGAGTGGGCGCGGCCGACGTGGCCGGCGCTCGCCGATGCCGTGATATTGGGGTGGCGCGCGGACTAGCGCAACAGGGGTCCCACGAGGCACAATAGACACGCAAGGCACAATTTTATCGAGCACATCATCGGCAATCATGCTCGTCGGGTTCACCAGGTCGTTGGGGAAGACGTCCCTCGTGGAGCCGAAGGAGCAACAGATGCGTGCGTCTAAGCAGTTCGCCGACGTGACGACAGGCGTGGTCTACGTCCATGCCTCGCCCGCTGCGGTATGTCCGCATGTCGAGTGGGCGTTGTCGTCGACGTTGGCCGCCAAGCCCAATCTGAAGTGGACCCCGCAACCGGCGATGCCCGGGCAGTTGCGCGCGGTGACCAATTGGGTCGGTCCGGTGGGCACCGGCGCCCGGTTGGCCAACGCCTTGCGCTCCTGGTCGGTGCTGCGGTTCGAAGTCACCGAGGATCCCAGTCCCGGAGTCGACGGGCAGCGGTTCAGCCACACCCCCCAGTTGGGACTGTGGAGCGGAGCGATGAGCGCCAACGGTGACGTGATGATCGGGGAGATGCGGCTGCGGGCGATGATGGCCGACGGCGCCGACGCGCTGGCCACCGAGCTGGATTCGGCGTTGGGCACGGCCTGGGATGAGGCGCTCGAGGCGTATCGCGACGGCGGTGATGGCGCCGAGGTGTCCTGGCTCAGCCGTGGAGTCGGTTAGGTCGCAAGATCTGTAGTGCGGCCGGCACCGCCGAGATCTCGGCGGGCAGCGCGCAGGCGTACTCGCCGTCGGCATAGGCGTTGATGCCGGGTGATTCGACGTCGACGGACGTCGCCCGCGCCGTTGTCACCTCGTCGAGATCGACGTGGTTGCCTTTGTAGACGGTGGGGAACAGGCGAATCAGCCGGCTGCGCGACGCCGAGTGCACCATGGTGATGTCGAGTTGACCGTCGGTGGGATCGGCGTTGGGGCAGATCAGCATTCCGCCGCCGTAGCTGCGGGTGTTGCCGAACGCCGCAAGGGTAAGGTCGGTGACGATCTCGTCGCGTCCGTCGAGCACTAGCCGGAACGGCAGGAGCCTCAGCCGCGACAGCTCGACGAGCATCGCCAGGTTGTAGCGCATCCGACCGCGCGGCCAGTGCATCCGGTTGGCCCTATCGGTTACCAGCGAATCGAATCCGGCCGCGGCAACGGTGCCGAACCACTTGGTGACACCTTTGCGGTCCCGAATCCTGCCCAGGTCAACAGTTTCGGTCCAGCCGTCGGCGACCACGTCGGCGGCGGCGACGGGATCCTTTGTGGGCAACCCGAATTCGCGGGCATGGTCGTTGCCGGTACCGGCCGGAATGATTCCTAGCGGAATATCCGTGCAGGCCAGGGCCTGCAGTGCATCGGAGATCACTCCGTCGCCGCCGGTGACCACCACCGCATCGGTGCCCTTTTCGATCGCAGCGTGTAGTAGGCGACGTGCGTGCTCGGCGTCACTGCCGACGATTGCCACCACGTCGATGCCACGCTGTTGCAGCCGCTCGATCGCCTTTTCGGCCGCGTGCGGTGCGTTTCGGTGTCCCGATGCCGGATTGGTCAGCACAGTCACCCGGCCGACTTCGCGCTTGATCACGGGATGAGCTTGCCGGGATTGAGAATTCCCGCGGGATCCAGTGTCGATTTGACCGCCCGCAATACCTGTAAGCCCAGATCGCCCACCTCGTCGCGCATCCACGGCCGATGATCGGCTCCGACCGCGTGGTGATGGGTGATCGTCCCGCCGGTGGCCACGATCGCGTCGCAGGCAGCGGCCTTCGCGGCGCGCCACTGTTCAATCGGATTCCCGCGTTGCCCGGCGACGACGGTGAAATACAGCGAGGCGCCGGTGGCGTACACGTGCGAAATGTGGCACAGCACCAGCGCCGGCGTGCCGGATTCGGCCAGCGCGGTGGTCAGCGCGTCGGTGACGGCGGCTTTCAGCGCGGGGACGTTGGACCAGTCGGTGGCCGTCTCGAGGGTTTCGCAGAGCGCGCCGGCGGCCAGCAGCGAGTCGCGCAGATAAGGAGCGCTGAACCGACCATGCTCCCAGGCCTGTGCCGGGGCTTGGCCCAGCGACGTGCCGCCCATAGCTGTGATGAGCTCCCGGGTTTCGGCGTGCCTGCTTTCGGCATGCGCCGCCGTGCCCTCGAACACGGTGATCGCCAGGCAGCCGCCGGTGATCTGGGTCTCGCCGATGGCCTCGGCGGTGGCCAGGTTGACGCCGGTCTCGGCTTCGTCGGAGAGCCGGATGACCGTCGGGCCGGTCCCGGTTTGGGTGACGGCGCGCAATGCGGCCGCCCCAGTGGCGAAGTCGGGGAACGACCACGCCTCGTAGCGCGTGACGTCGGGCGACCGATGCACCCGAACCCGCACCGCGGTGATGATGCCGAACACGCCTTCCGACCCGATCAGCAGTTGCCGCAGATCCGGACCGGCCGCCGACTGCGGCGCGCGGCCCAGATCCAGCACGCCTGCGGGGGTAATGACGTGCAGCCCGCGGATCATGTCGTCGAACCGGCCGTATCCTGCCGAGTCCTGGCCCGACGATCGGGTTGCGGCAAAACCGCCCAGGCTGGCGAATTCGAAGCTCTGCGGAAAATGCCCGAGCGAAAACCCGTGCTCGGCAAGCAGTTGCTCGGCCCGTGGACCGGTGACGCCGGCGCCGAATTCGGCCTCGCCGGACACCGCGTCGAAAGCGAGCAGTTGATCGAAGCGCCGCAAATCCAGCGACACCACGGCGCTGAACTCAGCGCGGATGGGATCGACTCCACCGACCACGCTGGTGCCGCCGCCGAACGGGACGACGGCGATGCCGTGCCGCGAGCAGTACCGCAGGATCTTCGCAACCTCTTCGTCAGCGCCCGGCAGCAGCACCGCATCGGGCGCCTCTTGCACGCCGGAGTCTTTGCGCCGCAGTAGATCCAGAGTGGACTTGCCGCCGGCATGCAGCAGTCGGTCGCGGTCGCCGAACCGGCAGTATTCCGACCCCACGATGGCGCCCAGCGCTTCGCGGTGGTCGTTCGCCAACTGCGACGGGTGCAGCTTCACCCGATCTGGGTCGAGTTCGGCCGCGGGTGCGTCCGTCACCCCCAACGCCTGCTTCAACAGTGAGCGGATGCCCTCCGAGAGGGGTTTGGCTTCCTGCGGGTCACCCCACGCGTTCCACTTCATCGGCGGCAGCAACTGTTCAGGCATGCGTTACAGTATTACATATGCTGTCAATCAGTAACGCACCAGTGGAGGACCGGATCCTGGCGGCCGCCGCGAGCTGTGTGATCGATTTTGGAGTCGAGCGCGTGACGCTGGCCGAGATCGCGCGCCGGGCGGGCGTGAGCCGTCCGACCGTCTACCGCCGCTGGCCGGACACCCGCTCGGTACTGGCGGCCCTGTTGACCAGGCACATCACCGCCGCCTTGGATGACGTGCCGGTTCGCCGACGCGGCCGTCAGGCGCTGGTCGACAGGGTGGTGGCGGTGGCCGAACGCCTGCGGCGCGACGAGCTAGTTATGGCGGTGCTGCGATCGGAGCTGGCGCTTGTCTACATCGCCCAGCGGCTGGGCAGCAGCCAGCAGATGCTGATCGAGGCGCTCGCCAGTGACCTGCGCGCGGCCCAACGTGACGGCAGCGTGCGGCCCGGCGACCCGCGCCGACTCGCCGCGATGGTGCTGCTGATCACCCAATCGACCATTCAATCCGCCGAGATCGTCCGCCCGATCCTCGACGCTGATGCGCTGGCCGCCGAACTCGCCTACTCGCTGAACGGATACTTGTCATGACGTCGACCGCTCTCAACGCAGCGCGCCGCACAGCCGACCTCACGGCGCTGGCCGACGGTGAGCGGACCGACATCGTCGTGATCGGCGGCGGTATCACCGGCACCGGCATCGCGCTGGACGCCGCGTCCCGAGGCCTGCGAGTGGCGTTGGTGGAAAAACACGATCTCGCATTCGGCACCAGCCGGTGGAGCTCCAAGCTGGTGCACGGCGGGCTGCGCTATCTGGCAAGCGGCAATGTCGGCATCGCCAGGCGCAGTGCAGTCGAGCGCGGAATCCTGATGACGCGCAACGCCCCTCATCTAGTCCGGGCTATGCCCCAACTGGTCCCGCTGTTGCCGTCGATGGGCCGGATGGAGCGGGCATTGGTGCGAGCCGGGTTCCTTGCCGGCGACGTGTTGCGTAAGACGGCGGGTACACCGGCGTCCGTTCTGCCCGGCTCACGCCGCATTCCCGCAGCGCGCGTCAGCGACATGGCTCCGGCCGTACGACGTGACGGGCTCGACGGCGGCTTGCTCGCCTACGACGGACAACTGATCGACGACGCCCGACTGGTCGCCGCCGTAGCGCGTACCGCCGCGCAGCAGGGTGCCCGAATCCTGACCTATACCGCCGCATCCGAGGTCACCGGCATGTCGCTGCGGCTGACCGATCAACGCTCTGGCGAATCGTTCGATATGTCCGCTCGCGCCGTCATCAACGCCACCGGGGTGTGGGCAGGTGAGATCGACCCGTCGCTGAAGCTGCGTCCCAGCCGCGGCACCCACCTCGTCTTCGATGCCGCAGCCCTCGGCAATCCCACAGCGGCACTGACGATTCCGATACCCGGCGAGCTCAACCGCTTCGTGTTCGCCATGCCCGAACAGCTGGGGCGGGTCTACCTCGGACTGACCGATGAGGACGCGCCCGGGCCGATTCCCGATGTGCCACAACCGACATCGGGGGAGGTGAGCTTTCTGCTGGACGTCGTGAACACTGCGCTGGGTATCAGGTTGGAAAGCGCCGATGTGATCGGCGCCTATGCGGGGCTGCGGCCGCTGATCGACACCGGAGCCGGGCGCACCGCGGACGTCTCGCGCAACCATGCCGTTGTCGAGTCACCCTCCGGGGTGATCAGCGTGGTCGGCGGCAAGCTAACCGAGTACCGGCACATGGCCCAGGACGTCCTCGACCGGGCTATCGAACTGCGGGGTCTGACAGCCGGAGAGTGCCGGACCCGAAACCTGCCGTTGGTCGGCGCGCCGGCGAACCCGGGCTCGAGCGTGGCGCCGATGGCCGGCTTGCCGGAGTCGCTGGTCTTGCGCTACGGAGCCGAGGCGGCCAACGTCATCGCCGTTGCCACATGCGAGCGGCCGGTCGACCCGGTGGCCGAAGGGATCGACGTGACCCGGGCGGAGTTCGAGTACGCCATCAGCCATGAGGGCGCGCTGACCGTCGACGACATCGTGGATCGTCGCACCCGGATCGGTTTGGTGGCCGCCGATCGGGAACGGGTAGTCGGCGTGGCGGAGGAGATGCTGGACTAATAGTGATAGTAACTACTATATAGTTGTCACTATCAGTTTTGAATCTGCAGGAAGGCGGTGACCAGCATGAACCTGGTTAAGGCTGCGCATGTTCCGGTCCTGATCGTCGGGGCGGGCGCCGGTGGGCTTGCCACATCGACTCTGCTGGCCAAACACGGGGTTGGTTCTCTACTGGTCGAGAAGCGACGCGAGATCTTCATCTATCCGAAGGCCCGCAACCTGAGTTTTCGCAGCTTGGAGATCCTCCGCGGTATAGGCCTGGGCGACGAGGCCCATGCGGTCGCGGATCGTGTTTCGGATATTGTCGTCAAGCCGACGCTGAACAGCGCTGAAGAAAAACTGGCCATCGATATCGATACGTTCTTCGTAGGCCTGGATCAGCTGAGCCCCGAGCCGGCCGTGCAGTACTGCCCGCAGAGCAGCCTCGAGCCGATGCTGCTCGCCGAAACCCGGCGACGGGGCAGTGAAGTGCGCTACGGGACGGAATTGTGTTCGTTCGATCAGGACGACACCGGCGTCTCCGCGGTGCTGCGTGACCTGCGCTCCGGCGAGTCCCATACGATCCGCGCCGACTATCTCGTCGCCGCCGACGGAGTGCACAGCCCGATACGCAATGAGCTTGGCCTCACCACCTCGGGATACGGGGCGCTGCCGATCTACGTCGTCTTCATCTACTTCCGCGGACCCTGGCGGAAGTTCGTCTCGCACCTGAGCGATGGCGACGGCGTTCAGGTGAAAAATGCCGATGTGGACGGCATATTCCTGGTGGCCAAGGACGACCTCGGCATGTTCATCACCACCTATTTCCCCGGCAAGGGAGAGACAGCGGCGCAATTCACGCCGGAATATTGCCGCGAGGTGTTGACGAAGGCCGTCGGTGAGCCGATCGAACTCGAGATCATCGAAACCGCGGCGTGGCAACCGTACGAGCAGGTAGCCGACCAATTACGTTGCGGGCGAGTTTTTTTCGTCGGGGACTCGGGACACACCATGCCGCCGTTCAAGGCCGGGGGAGCCAACACCGCCATCCAAAGCGCACACAACCTGGCCTGGAAACTGGCTGCGGTATTACAGGGAACAGCAGAGCCGGGACTGCTGACCACCTACCACGCCGAGCGGCACCCCGTCGGCCGGTTCGCCGCCCGCCAGTCACTGACCGGGCCGACTGTGGGCTTGCTCCGGTTGGAAGACGAGGGTCCGGGTTTGCCGCCCGACGAAGAGGCGCCGATGTTCTCCTTGCTGGTCGGATACCAGTACCGCTCAGCCGCAGTGGTGACCGACCAGCCTGCTCCGGCCGATCCAGACGTTGCGTCTTTGGTGGACGAATTGCGTGGCCAAGCGGGTACCCGGGTCCCGCATGTCTGGGTGCAGCACGGCGGCCGGCGGGTGTCGACGCTCGACCTGCTCGGGCCCGGATTCAGCGTGCTCACCGGTGACGACGGTGCTGCATGGAGCGGTGCGGCCGCGGCGACATCGGCCGCCCTCGACGTCCCGATCGCGGTCCACCGCATCGGGCCCGCGGGCGACGCGGTCGAACCCGACGGTGCCTGGGCGCAGGCCACCGGACTCGCACCTGGCGGGGCTCTGCTAGTGCGGCCAGACGATTTCGTCGGGTGGCGTACCGACGGGCTTCCGGCCGACCCCGAACGCGAGCTTCGCCAAGCGCTTTCGGCCATCCTCGCCCGAGGCTGACGATCGGCCGCCGCCAGATGACTGTTGACTGAAATCGTATTTTGGTCATAGGGTTACTGCCGTGGTGCTGGAACGCTCCCGCGGCGATCGCCAAGAACGGGCCGATCGGATCCTTGATAGCGCCCGCGACTTGCTGCTGTCGTGGGGCTATCGGCGGGTGACCATCGATGAATTGGCCCGCCGCGCCGGTGTCGGTAAGGGCACGATCTATCTGCATTGGCGTTCTCGCGAGGAAGTGTTCCACGCGGTCAGCGCCCGCGAGGCGGCGGCGATGGCGGACGCGATTGTTGACGCGGTCCGCAATGATCCGGCCGAGGTCGCGCTGCATCGCTACCTGCGGCGGCTGTTCGTCGAGGCGATGAACCGTCCGGTGCTGCGGGCGCTCTACACTCGCGACGCCGATACCCTCGGTACGTTTCTTGCCGCGGCGCATCATCACCGGCTGGAGGAAAGCAAGCTTGGTGTCAACCGCGACTATCTGGGTGTGCTCGCCGCGGAGTCCATGCTGCGGCCCGACCTGCGCCTAACGGATCTCGACTACACCCTGCCCACCATCGTCTTCGGTTTCTTTGCGGCAGAACCGTTTCACCCACCGGCGATCACGTTGACCTTGGAGGAGAAGGCGGATCAGCTAGCCGAGACTGTGCGGCGGGCTTTCGAGCGAGCTGATGCGCCGAGCGGCGACGCAGTGAAACGCGCTGCAGCGAAAGCGCTTCCGATTCTCGAACGAATTGCCCGAGACCACCGCACGGCTACCTATGGAGGCGATCACAATGACTGATCTGGCAACTGAGCTTACCCGCCCGCGCGGGCGGTATGGGGTGGACGGCGACTACCGGCTCATTCCGGCGCCGGTCGTTTTCGCCGGCTATGTGCTGTTGTGCTTTACCGCAATGGTTTTGGCCGGCCTGTGGTTGGTTAGCGGACGAACGCTGCCGGGACTCGGGGCGGCCATCGTTGCCGCCCTTCTGGTCGCCGCCGGCGTCAGCGTCCTGCGGTTCAGTCGGCGAGGAAAGTTCGAAGTGTGGGCACGCCTGCTGACCGAGATCGGCTTACGGGGCGACGAGCGGGTGCTCGACCTCGGCTGCGGACGTGGCGCGGTGTTGTTGACCGCGGCCAAGTTGGTGCCGCGGGGAAGTGCTGTGGGCGTAGATATCTGGCGGGCCGACCAGACCGGCAACTCCATGCAGGCGACGCTGGCGAACGCCGAGGCCGAGGGTGTCGCCGACCGAGTCGAACTGCATACCCGGAACATGACCGATCTTCGGTTTCCAGACGAGTCTTTTGATCTCGTCGTAAGTAACCTCGCGATCCACAATCTGCCGGACAACGACGCGCGGCAGGCGGCGATCGACGAAGCCGTGCGTGTGCTGCGCCCGGGTGGTCACATGGTGATCGCTGACCTCGGCTTCACCCACCGGTATGCCACCCGGCTTCGGCAATGCGGCATGGTCGACGTCAGGCGCCGCGATCTTGGCTGGCGCGCCTGGTGGGGACTGCCGTTCTTCCGCACCCACGCTGTCACCGCGACCAAGCCGGGGGCAACGCGGTGAGCACAAAGTCGGTGTCTCGAGTGGTGGCGCTGGAAGAGGCGTTTCTTCATCCACGGGTGTGGGACTTGTTTCCCGAGTCGCTGCAACGGAAATACCAGCCTGTGCGGGCCCGGCTCAGCGACGTCGGAGCCGAGCGCATCCGGCTGATGGACGCCGCGGGGATCGACGTGCAGGTGCTCTCACACGTCCAGCCTGGTGTCCAGGTGCTCGCCGACGAGCAGGCCGGGTTGGCGGTCGCGGTCAGCCGCGACGTCAACGATTGGTTGGCAGAGGCAGTTGCAGCGCACCCGGCCCGGTTCGCGGGCTTTGCGATGCTGCCGACCCAGTCACCGGCTGACGCTGCTGACGAGCTGGAGCGCGCCGTGCGCGACCTCGGCTTCAAAGGTGCGCTGATCAACGGACACACCAACGGGCGTTATCTTGATGAGCCGTCGTTCGATGTCCTGCTGGATCGGGCTGAATCATTAGGCGTTCCCATCTACATTCATCCCACCGACCCGCCGCAGGCGGTAACAGATTGCTACTACGCGCCTTTCGACGCGGCGCTGGTACCCACCTGGGGCTGGCCGGTAGAAACCGGAACGCATCTGCTCAGGATGATCTGCGCTGGGGTGTTCGATCGTCATGCAAATCTCAAGGTCATCGTCGGGCACATGGGAGAGCTGCTTCCGTTCTGTTTCACCAGGCTCAACGTCGGCCTGACGATGGCGGGGTGGTTGCTTTCAGCCGAGGCGGACAACCCGCCGATGCGAAACAGTGTCGGCCACTACCTGCGGGACAACGTTTTCATCACCAGCAGCGGGGTGTTCGATGTGCCGGTGTTCGACTGTGCTCGAGCGATGTTGGGCATCGACAACCTCATGTTTTCCGTCGACTATCCGTTCCAGGACAACTTCGCCGCGATGGAATTCCTTGAACGGTGCGACCTTTCCCCAGCGGACAAGGAGCGGTTCGCGCACCGCACTGCCGAGAAACTGTTGAAGCTTGACGATCAGCAGGGTGAGATTGGCATCGGGAGTTCTGCCGTCGGCGAAGCCTGGTATCGGCTGCGCAGCCGCGCCACGTCGAAAATCGGCAGGGCGTTGATCTCAGCACTCGTCAAGTAGCAAGGGAAGGAAGGACTGTCGTGGCCAACCTGGTCGGAAGGTCAGCGGTGGTAGCCGCCGGAGCTAAGAACCTGGGCGGACTGATCAGCACCACGTTGGCCGAAAAGGGGGTCAATGTCGCGGTGCACTAAAGATGCCGGAGTCAAAGCGATGAAGGTGCAGGGCGATCTCACCAAGCCGGGCAACGTCACCGCGCTGCTGGCCGCCTTCACCGACGGCTACTCCACCTATGCCGGCGCCAAAAGCCCGGTTGAACACTTCACCCGTGCTGCGGCGAAAGAGTTTGCTGCACGCGGCATTTCAGTGAACAACGTGGCACCCGGACCGATGGATACGCCGTTCTTCTACGGCGAGGAGACGCCGGAGCGGGTGGAATTTCACAAGTCGCAGGCCATCGGCAACCGGCTGACCCGCATCGAGGACATCGCACCGTTGGTGGTGTTCCTGGCCGACGAGGGTCACTGGGTGACCGGCCAGACCATTTTCGCCAATGGCGGCTACACCACGCGCTGAGCCCTTACAGCGGGATGTTCTTGTGGCGTCCGCGCCGTGGCGGCGCCGAGGCCAGTGCGTCGGTAAGCTTGCTGCGAGTGTGGGCCGGGTCGATCTTCTCGTCGACCACGCCGATGTCGATGGCGTTGTCCACACCGCCGGCGATCCGCTCGTGTTCGGTGGCAAGCTCGTCGTGCAGCGCCTCGCGCTCGTGGTCCGGCGCGCCTGCCAGCTTCTTCTTGTGCAGGATGCCGACGGCTGCCTTGGCGCCCATCACCGCGACCTCGGCGTCCGGCCAGGCGAAGACCTTGGTGGCGTTCAAAGAACGTGAGTTCATCGCGATGTAGGCGCCGCCGTAGGTCTTTCGGGTGACGAGGGTGACACGCGGAACGGTGGCCTCGCCGAATGCGTGCAGCAGCTTGGCGCCGCGGCGCACCACGCCGCCCCATTCCTGGTCAACACCCGGCAGGTAGCCCGGCACGTCGACGATGACGACCAGCGGGATGCCGAAGGCATCGCAGAGGCGCACGAAACGCGCTGCCTTCTCGGCGCTTTCGGAGTGCAAGCAGCCGCCGAGCCGCAACGGGTTGTTGGCCAGCACACCGACCGTGCGACCGGACAGCCGGCCGAGGCCGACCACCATCGACGGCGCCCACTTGGCCTGAAACTCGTCGAACGGGGCGTCGTCGTCGAGCAGTGCGACGACAAGTGGGTGCACGTCGTAGGCGCGTCGCGGTGACTCCGGTAACAGCGCATGCAGGTCGGTGTCGTGTGCCTCGGCTTTACTGCGGTCGAAATGCCCTTGCTGGCAGAACAATCCGACCAGCCGACGGCCACGCTCGTACGCGTCGGACTCGTCGTTGGCGACGATGTGGCACACCCCGGACTTCTTGTGGTGAGTGTCCGGTCCGCCGAGCGAGGCCATGTCTACGTCTTCGCCGGTGACGCTGCGCACCACGTCCGGCCCGGTGACGAACACCCGGCTGTCGGGCGCCATCACCACGACATCGGTCAGCGCCGGCCCGTAGGCGGCGCCGCCGGCGGCGAAGCCGACCACCACCGAGATCTGCGGGATGTAACCGGACGCCCGGATCATCGCCTCGAACACCAGCCCCACCGCGTGCAGCGATCGCACGCCTTCGGCCAGCCGCGCACCGCCGGAGTGCCAGATGCCCACGATCGGGCTCTGCTCTTCGATAGCGGTGTCGTAGGCGTTGACGATGCGGGTGCAGCCCACGAGACCCATGGCACCGCCCATCACGGTGCCGTCGGTGCAGAAAGCAACGGTGCGCAGGCCGTTCACGGTTCCGGCGGCGGCCAGCACACCGGAACGGTCACGCTCGTGCAGCAGTTCCACGCTGCCGTCGTCGAAAAACCTGCTGAGGCGCAGCAGCGGATCGCGCGGGTCGAGCGACTCGTCAACCGCGTCCGGGGCCAGGGTCGTCATCGCAGGTCTCCTGTTCCAGTGGTGGTTCGATTTAATAGCGGCCAAACGTGATTGCGACGTTGTGCCCGCCGAATCCGAACGAATTATTGATGGCGTACTGGTAGTCGCCCGCCCGCGGCTTGCCGGCCACCACGTCGAGGTCGATCTCCGGGTCCAGATTGACCAGGTTCAGGGTGGGCGGAACGACCTGGTCGCGCAGTGCCAGCACGGTCAAGATCGATTCCACGGCCCCGACCGCACCGACCGAGTGGCCGAGCGCGGACTTGGGTGCGTAAACCGCCGCGTCTCCGCCGTGCGGGCCCAGCGCGTTGTTGATGGCTTTGCCCTCGGCCACGTCCCCGACGGAGGTGCCGGTGGCGTGCGCGTTGACGTGGCTGATGTCGGCCGGGGTGAGGTCGGCGAGCTGGATCGCCCGCGTCATCGCATGCCCGGCGCGCTCGCCGTTGGGGTCCGGCGCCACCATGTGGAAGCCGTCCGAGGTGACGCTGGCCCCCATGATCCGGGCCAGAATGTTGGCTCCGCGCGCCTTGGCGTGCTCTTCGGTCTCGATCACCATCAACGCGCCGGCCTCGCCGAACACGAAGCCGTCGCGATCTTTGTCGAACGGGCGGCAGGCGCCGGGCGGGTCGTCGTTGTTGGTCGACATCACGATGCGCATCTGGGCGAACCCGGCGATCGGCACCGCTTCGATCTTGGTCTCGACGCCGCCGCAGATCGCGATATCGGCCTCGCCGAGCGCGATGTGCTGCCAGGCACGGGCGATGCTCTCCGAACCGGACGCGCACGCCGACACCGCGGTCATCACCCCGGCCTTGGCGTGCTGTTGCAGCCCGACCGTCGCGGCCGCGCTGTTGGGCATGTACATCTGCACGGCCAGCGGGGAGACCGCTTTCATGCCACGGGCGCGCATGCCGTCGTAGGCGAAAATCAGTTCTTCGCTCGAGCCCAAGCCGGTGCCGATGGACACGGTCAACCGGTTGGTGTCCACCTCGGGCGAACCGGCGTTTTCCCACACCCGCCTGTTCAGCACGGTGGCCATCTTCTGCAGGTAACCCATCCGGCGGTTCTCGACGCGGTTCAACTGGCTGTCGAACTCCTCAAGCAGATGCCCACCGATACGAACTGGCAGGTCGAACTCATCGACGAACGGGTCGTCGAGGAGACGGATCCCACTTTGCCCGTCCAGCAACAACTTCCATGTGGTCTCCACATCAGTTGCTAGGGCGGTCGTCATGGCAGTGCCGGTGACAACGATATTGGGGAACCCCTTCCCCGTAGCCAACCTTGACGAAGTGGACATAGGTACTACGAACGTTTCCTTTCCTACCTGTCCGGCTCTCCTCGGGCCGTTCGCGGCCCGCATCGTCGCCGGACGTCCTGCTCAGTACCGCCCGAAGACCAGCGCGACGTTGTGTCCGCCGAATCCGAACGAGTTGTTAACGGCGTACTGGTAGTCGCCATAACGTGGTTCGCCCGCGACGACGTCGAGATCGATCTCGGGATCGGGGGTGTGATAGTTAAGTGTCGGTGGTATGACGCCATCTCGCAGCGTGAGCACCGTCAGCACCGATTCCAGGGAACCCACCGCGCCGATGGAGTGGCCCAGTGCCGACTTTGGCGCATAGACCGGGGCGTGCTCGCAACCGGCCACCCGCAGCGCATTAGCTTCTGCCGTGTCGCCGATCGGCGTAGCCGTCGCGTGCGCGTTGACGTGGTCGATGTCCTTGGGGGACAAGCCGGCAAGCTCCAGCGAGCGGGTCATCGCCCGGCCGGCGCGCACGCCGTCCGGTGCCGGCGCCACCATGTGGAAGGCGTCCGACGTGATGCCAGCACCCATTAGTCGGGCCAGCGGCTTGGCGCCCCGGGCCTTAGCGTGCTCCTCGGTCTCGATCACCATCAAGGCGCCAGCCTCGCCGAACACGAAGCCGTCGCGGTCCTTGTCGAACGGACGCGATGCCCCTTCGGGATCGTCGTTGCGGGTCGACATCGCCCGCATCATCGAGAACGCCGCGATGGGCAGGGCCTCGATGGGGCCCTCCACACCGCCGCACACCGCGATATCGGCATCGCCCATGACGATCTGCCGCCACGCGTGTGCGATGGCCTCCGAGCCAGACGAACAGGCCGACACCGGGGTCATGACGCCGGCGCGGGCTCCGAGCTGCAACCCCACCGTCGCCGCGGCACCGTTGGGCATGATCATCTGCACGGCCAGCGGCGACACCTTGCGGGGGCCACCCTCGTTCATCAGGTCGTAGCTTTCGACGATCCGCTCGGCGCCGCCCAGACCGGTGCCGACAACAACCGCGAAACGGTCCGGGTCGACCTCGGGGCTGCCTGTGTTCTCCCAGAGTTGACCGCTGAGCAGCTTGGCCATCCGCTGGACGTAGGACATTCGGCGCAGGTCGAGTCGACCCATGTGGTCGTCGACGGATTCCTTGAGGTGCCCGCCGATCTTGACGGGCAGGTCCCACTTGGTCACGAACTCGTCTTCGAGCACGCGGATGCCGCTCTCCCCGGCCAGCAAACCCTTCCACGTGCTCTCAATGTCCGGCGCGATCGATGTCGTCGCCGCGACGGCGGTTACCACAACGCTGGGGAAACCGCCGTTAGCAGTGGAAGGTTTGGTCACTGGTGGTCGGCTTCTATCCTGGCCTTGACGTTGGCGACAGCATCGGGGTTCTCGGACTCGAGCTTCGCGCGCAGTGCCTGGGCGGCCTCGGGGTTCTCTTCCTCGAGCCTCTGGATGTAGGTGACGACGTCACCGACGGTGCGGAGTCCGGCGAGGTCCTCGTCGGGGATCTTCACGCCGTACTTGTCCTCGGTCTGCACCGCGATCTCGACCATCGACAGCGAGTCGATGTCGAGGTCGTCGACGAACGACTTCTCCGGGGTGATCTCCGAGGGCTCGATACCGGTGACCTCTTCGATGATCTCGGCGATACCGGCGATGATTTCTTCCTGACTTACAGTCACGTTCAGTTCCCTTCGTAATGTGTTGTGTAACTGCTGATTTAACGTGCGGTATGGAGTTGTAAGGGCGGACGGGGTTCGGCTTTGCCTTTTGGGTGGCTACGCACCGAGGGTTTTCAGCTCTGCCAAACCATCCAGGTCTGCGGGAGTCTTGACGGCATGCGTAGGTACCCCGCGAAGTTCACGCTTGGCGATGCCGCTCAGTGCGCCCGCGGGCGGGAACTCGACAATCGCGCTGACATTTCGCTGACGCAAAGTCTCGCTGCACAAATCCCACCGCACCGGGCGGGTCAACTGCGCGACAAGCTTGTCTACGGCATCGCTGGCCGACGATACCGGCTCGCCGTCGCGGTTAGACAACAGAACGGCGGTCGGTTCCGCGGTTGCGACGTTCTGCACCGCCGCGGCATAGCTATCGAGGGCCGACGCCATGAATTCGGTGTGGAAGGCTCCGGCGACGCCCAGCGCACGCACCCGGGCCTTAGCCGGTGGGTCTTCGGCAAGCTTCTCCAACGCGCTCAGGCGACCGGCGGCCACGATCTGACCGGCGGCGTTGCGGTTGGCGGGGATCAGGTCGAGTTGTTCGAGGCGGGCCAGCACCTCGGCTTCGTCACCACCGAGGACTGCCGACATACCGGTCGGCTCGTTGGCGCAGGCCTTGGCCATCTCCGCTCCGCGGGTGGCGGCCAGAGCGACGGCGTCGTCGGCGGAGATCACCCCGGCGATCGCATAGGCGGCGATCTCACCGACCGAGTGGCCGGCCACGATCAAGTTGTCGCCGGCATCTGCGAGCACACCGCGCCTGGTCAGCTCTTGGTGAGCGAGCAGGGTGGCCGCGACGACCAATGGCTGGGTGACGGCGGTGTCGGTGATCTCCTCGGCCGACGCGGCGGTGCCCAGGTGAGCGAGGTCCAGACCGCTGACCGTCGACCACGACGCCATCTTCTCCGCGGCGCCGGGTAGTTCCAGCCACGGCGACAGCATGCCGGGGGTCTGCGATCCCTGTCCGGGCGCAAGCAACGCAATCACGTGTTTAAGAGAACACTGTGAAGACAGTTTTGCGCCGTGTAACAGATTATGAACCTTATCTTAGGTTTTTGTGGAAACTCCACAAAAACGCACGCGATGCGACGTATTCGATATCGTGCCGCGATCTGTCACCCGGTGGCGACTGTCTTCGACCGCGCGAGCAGGTCCTTTTCCACCGACTGCGTGACGGGGGTCACAATGTCGCTGGCGGCGCTGGAGTGCTGGGCTTGGTAAGCGAGGTGGCCTACGGTCGCGGCTACCCGAAGGACATAGGCGTCGCGCGGTTGGGTGGGATCGCGGCCCGTGAAGTCGGCGATCCGCCGGAGTCGGTAGCGCACGGTGTTTGGATGAACGAACAACTTGCGGGCGCAGGCCTCGATCGCTCCGCCGCAGTCGAGATAGGCGTCCAGGGTCTCGGTGAGGGTGGGACCCGCGTCAGCAAGTGGCCGCATCACGTCGGTCTGCAACGCCGCGATGGCCGAAGCGTCGCCCATCAGGGCCCGCTCGGGCAGTAGTTCGCGGGCCAGCACCGGCCGTGGCGCTCCCCGCCAGCCGGCCACGGCGTTCATCCCGGAGATGGCCTCACTGGCGCTGTGGTAGGCCGCGGTCAGCGTCGGCGCTGTCGGGCCGATCACCACCGGGCCGTCGGAGAAGGCGTCCAGCAGATCACCGAAGACCTTCTCGGTCGGCGTCAACTGACCGGACACGATCGCTACCAGCCAGGTGCCGTGCACGTCGGTGAGCGCGGCGCGGCCGTGGTTTGTGGCGATATCCCGGACATCTTGGCTGGCGTGGCTTTCCCGGCCCGGCGCCGGAGTTCCCACCACCACCGTGGCCGGAGCGGTGGTGTCCCAGTTCAGCGCGGCCGCCCGGGACAACAGCTCGGGACCGGTGTCGCCGCGCACCACCGCGTCCACGACGCTGGCTTCCATTCGGCTGTCCCAGGTTCCGCGCGCCTCGGCGGCATCGGCGTAGGCCGTAGCGGCACTGAAGGCCAGGTCGCGGCTGTACTTCAGAATCCCCACCGTCAGCGCGGTCAGCTGTTCGTCGTCGCGGGCCAGCAGCGGGGCCACTTCTTCGAAGAACTCCATGGTCACCCGCACCATGTCCACCGAGTGGCGCAACGCGATCCGCCGGGTAAAGTCCTGCGGCATCAGCTCGAAGGCCCGCGCCGTGTAGTTGACGTTGCTGTGCGGATCGGTCATCCACTCCACGAAGTTCACCACAGCGGTCTGCACCACCAGCGACACGCTGGCTCGCTGGGAGGCTTCCAGCTCGGCGAAGAATGGCAACCGGTCCTGCATTGCTGTCACCGCCTCGGTGGAAAACCGACCGGAATACTGCTTCAGCCGTCGCAGCAGCGCCTCCGGAACGCTATCCAGCAGCTCGAGGGTTGACCGTGGCATCGCAACCTGCTTGGCAACCTGCTTGTGAGTCACTCCTAAAACCTACGCCGGTTTTGTGGATGGTTCCGCCAAAGACACTCCCGTTTAGGTCCCTTTAAGCGCCCGGACCTGGATCGGAGGTCTGCACCGGCGCGGCCTGCACGTCGTCGATCCGATATTGGCGCGCAGCCGCGACCGGTACCGACGGGTCGATTTGGCCGTCACGCGCCAGCGCCTCCAGCACCGCGACCACCTGAGATTGCGCGTCGGTGTTGAAGTAGCGGCGCGCGGCAGGCCGGGTGTCGGAGAAGCCGAACCCGTCGGTGCCCAGCGTGACGTACGTGCCCGGGACCCAGGGCCGGATCTGTTCGGGCACCGCCCGCAGCCAGTCCGACACGGCGATGATCGGGCCCGAGCATCTGGAAAGGGCCCGCGTGACGTAAGCCTGACCCGCCGGACGGTCTGCGTGGCGCAGCTTCTCCCTCTCGACGGCAATGCCGTCGCGGTTCAGCTGGCCCCAGCTGGTCACCGACCACACATCGGCGGCGACATCCCATTCGGCGGCTAGCATCTCGGCGGCTTGTAGCGCCGAGGGCATCGCCACGCCAGAAGCCAGGATGTGGGCCGTGTTCGCGCGGCTTTCCTTGGCCGCCCGGTACCGGTAGATGCCCCGCAGCAGACCTTCGGGGTCGAAGTTCTCTGGCTCCGGCGGTTGCACGTATGGCTCGTTGTAGACGGTGATGTAGAAGAAGACGTTCTCCGGGCTTTCCCCGAACATGCGGGCCAGGCCGCTTTCGATGATGTAGGCGATCTCGTAGGCGAAGGCGGGGTCGTAGGCGACCACCGCCGGATTGGTGGCCGCCAGCAGGAGCGAGTGGCCGTCGGCGTGCTGCAGGCCCTCGCCGGTCAGCGTGGTGCGCCCCGCGGTGGCCCCGAGCAGGAAGCCGCGCGTCATCTGGTCGGCGGCGGCCCACAGCCCATCGCCGGTGCGCTGGAACCCGAACATCGAATAGAAGGTGTAGATCGGGATCATCGGCTCGTTGTGGGTGGCATACGACGTGCCGACCGCGGTGAACGAGGCGACCGATCCGGCCTCATTGATGCCCTCGTGCAGGATCTGGCCGACTTCGCTTTCCTTGTACGCCAGCATCAGCTCGGCGTCGACGGCGGTGTACAGCTGGCCAAGGCGGTTGTAAATCTTCAACGACGGGAACCAGGAGTCCATCCCGAACGTGCGCGCCTCGTCGGGAATGATCGGCACGATGCGGGGTCCAATTTCCTTGTCGCGCAATATTTCCTTGAAGGTGCGCACCGTTGCCATGGTGGTGGCCACCTCCTGGTGACCCGACCC
Organism: Mycobacterium sp.; assembly: GCF_035623875.1. Lineage (GTDB taxonomy): Bacteria > Actinomycetota > Actinomycetes > Mycobacteriales > Mycobacteriaceae > Mycobacterium. The sequence goes on from NZ_DASPSP010000194.1 coordinate 20,229, forward strand.
CTGCTTCAGCGCCTTGTAGGTATCGCGGCCCGGCAGGGTCAGCGCCTTGGATTTGGTGCGCCGCTCGGGCAGGAAACCGCCCAGCGCGCGGCGCCGGTCGAGCAGATAACGGATCTCCGGGGCCTCCGGACCGGGGTGGTAATACGGGGGTAGATAAGGATCCTCCTCCAGCTGGGCGTCGCTGATCGGGATCCGGATGGCGTCGCGGAAGTCCTTGAGATCTTGCAGCGCAAGCTTTTTCATCTGATGCGTCGCGTTGCGGCCCTGGAAGTGGGCACCCAGCGAGTAGCCCTTGATGGTCTTGGCCAAGATCACCGTCGGCTGTCCTCTGTGGTCGACGGCAGCGCGGTAGGCAGCGTAGACCTTGCGGTAGTCGTGGCCACCGCGCTTGAGGTTCCAGATCTCCGAATCGGTCATGTGCTCGACCAGTGCCTTGGTGCGTGGGTCGCGTCCGAAGAAGTGGTCCCGCACATAAGCCCCGTCGTTGGCCTTGTAGGTCTGGTAGTCGCCGTCGGGGGTGGTGTTCATCAGGTTCACCAGCGCGCCGTCGCGGTCGGCGTGCAGCAGGGCATCCCACTCGCGGCCCCACACCACTTTGATGACGTTCCAGCCGGCCCCGCGGAAGAACGACTCCAGCTCCTGGATGATCTTGCCGTTACCGCGCACCGGCCCGTCGAGGCGCTGCAGGTTGCAGTTCACCACGAAGGTCAAGTTGTCCAACGCCTCCAGCGCGGCAACGTGCGCCAGACCGCGGCTCTCCGGCTCGTCCATCTCGCCGTCGCCGAGGAAGGCCCACACGTGCTGGCCGGAAGTGTCCTTGATGCCGCGGTCGTGCAGATAGTGGTTGAACCGGGCCTGATAGATCGCGTTCATCGGGCCGAGGCCCATCGACACCGTCGGGAACTCCCAGAAGTCGGGCATCAGCCGCGGGTGCGGGTAGGACGGCAGGCCACCGCCGGGATGACTGTGCTCCTGCCGGAACCCGTCCAGCTGGTCGGCGGTAAGCCGGCCTTCGAGGAATGCACGCGCGTAAATGCCAGGCGAGGCGTGGCCCTGGATGAACAACTGGTCTCCGCCGCCCGGATGCGATTTCCCGCGGAAGAAGTGGTTGAAGCCGACTTCGTAGAGCGCAGCCGACGAGGCGTAGGTCGAAATATGGCCGCCCACGCCGACTCCCGGACGCTGGGCGCGGTGCACCATGATGGCCGCGTTCCATCTGATCCACGCCCGGTAGCGGCGTTCGACGTCCTCGTCCCCGGGGAACCACGGCTCCAGCTCGGTTGGGATGGTGTTGACGTAGTCGGTCGACGTCAGCGCCGGGATCGCGACGCGCTGTTCACCGGCGCGTTCTAGCAGGCGCAACATCAGGTAGCGCGCCCGCGACGGCCCCGAGCGCTCCAGTAGCTCGTCGAAGGACTCCAGCCACTCGGCGGTCTCCTCCGGATCGATGTCGGGCAGGTAGGACGCCACACCTTCGCGGATCACTCGCACCCGATCGGGTTCGCCTGCGCCGGTTGGGTTTTGCGCCAGATCCTGGCGTACGAACTCGGTAGTCAACTCGTTACTCCTCGTTTGACGGTTCGTCTGCTTTTGGCTGATCTCGCCGTGCCGATTGACGTCCTCGGTCCTGGGTCGGTCCGCGGCCCCTGTCGGGTCCTTACTATCGTGCCGCACCTACCACCGCGCCGCGTAGTCCCCGTCGAAGCTGTCCCAAGCCGCGACCCGGTAACGTCGTTAGCTGTGCTGATCGGAGGGCGTCGCGGCGTACCGCCCACAGCTGGACGACGCGCGTCTACCACGCCGGCCCTGCGGCGACTGCGGATCGGCGCGCGGGCGATCGGCTGCGTGGCAGCGGTATCGATGGCCATTGTGGGGTGTACCAGCGTCACGGACGGCATGCCGACCGCCGACACCGCAATAGCCCCGGCGTACCGGGAGTCGGTGTCCGCGTCGATCTCGGCGTCGGCCGCTACGTCAAGTCTTCAGGAGTCGCGTCGTCAGCAATCACTGACGACGCAGGCCGTGGTCCGCGCGTGTGAGTCGTTTGCCGCCAGCAGCAAAGAAGCCGTCGACAAGGTGAATGACTTTGTTGCCGCGTACAACCAGGGCCGCGACACCACAGCCAGCGAAGGTCCCGCCATCGATACCCTCAACCACAGCGCCGAACTGGTCGAAGGCAACAGCGGTGGCCCGCTGTCTGCCGACCTGCACCAGGCTCTCAACGCCTATGCCGACGCGGCACGCGACCTGGCCAACACCATCCGCGCGCACGGAGAGATGGCGGAGTTCAATCAGCGCGTCAACCAGTTCAACGACACCAAGACCGAAGCCGTCAAACTCTGCAGGGCATCCCTATGAGTCGGCAGATGTGCAACGCTAAATGCTATGCGACGATAAATGCCATCGCGCGGCGCGCTGACGCTCGAGTGGCTTGGAACTGACAGGCTTGCAGCTGAAAGAGAGGATCGCACGGTGGTGGCGGCGGATGACGCCCCGAGCTATGCCCGCAAACTGGGCATCCAACAGGGGCAGGTTGTCCAAGAGTGGGGTTGGGACGAGGACACCGACGACGATATCCGCGGCGACGTGGAGGACGCGTGTGGTGGCGAGTTGCTCGACGAAGACACCGACGAAGTTATCGACGTCGTATTGCTGTGGTGGCGCGACGGCGACGGCGACCTGGTGGACACCTTGATGGACGCGATCGCGCCGCTGGCCGACGACGGAGTGATCTGGGTGCTCACGCCAAAGACCGGCCGGCCCGGACACGTGCTGCCGGCTGAGATCGCAGAGTCGGCGCCCACTGCAGGACTGATGCCGACGTCGTCGGTCAATCTGAGGGACTGGAGCGCCAGCCGGCTGGTGCAGCCGAAGTCGCGTGCCGGTCGCCGCTGATGCTGACGGTCGGTTCTACCGCACCGGATTTCACGCTGCGTGACCAGAATCGACAGCCGGTCACCCTGAGCGAATACCGTGGCGCCAAAAACGTGCTGCTGGTGTTCTTTCCGTTGGCCTTCACCGGCATCTGCCAAGGCGAGCTTGGGGAGTTGCGTGATCATCTGCCCGACTTCGAGAACGACGACAGTGCGGCGCTGGCCATTTCGGTGGGGCCGCCGCCCACCCACAAAGTGTGGGCCGCCGACAGCGGGTTCCTGTTCCCGGTGCTGTCGGACTTCTGGCCGCACGGCGCGGTCAGCCAGGCCTACGGTGTGTTCAACGACGACGCCGGTTACTCCAACCGCGGCACGTTCGTCGTCGACCGATCTGGGACGATTCGGTTCGCCGAGATGAAGCAACCCGGTGAAGTCCGCGATCAGCGACTTTGGACCGAGGCGCTGGCCGCCCTGAAGAGCTGAACGGTGAGTCGGCGTTTTGGGTGCCGAGTGGTCGGGGCGGTATCTTTGCGCGGCACGGGCGCGTAGCTCAGTGGTAGAGCTCTGGTTTTACACACCAGCGGTCGGCGGTTCGATACCGTCCGCGCCCACCAACTCACGGCACGAGGACAACCTTGCCGATGTTCTCTCGCGCCGCGAGGATGCGATGCGCTTCCGGGGCTTCGGCGAACGGCACCGCCGCATGCACGACCGGCGCTGCCGTGCCGTCGGACAGGGCCGTCGACAGTGGTCCTATCCACGGTTCGAGCGTTCCGCGGTCGTCCCACAGGCGCAGCATGTTCAGGCCGATGACGGCCTTGGATTCGCTCATCTGGGTGATCAGGCTGAAGCCGCGCACCATCGCCAGCGCCTGCGGTGCCGCCCGGCGCAGCGACCGCTTCTCGCCCTGTTGCAACGACGAAAGGCCGTAGGCCACCAGCCGTCCGCCCGGGCGCAGTAAGTCGAACGACCGACGCAACGACGTCCCGCCGAGCGGGTCCAGCACGATGTCGTACGGTTCCAGGCCTTTCCACCACGCGTCGCGGCGGTAGTCGATGGCGCGATCGATGCGCAATGCAGCGAGCTGGCCGTGCTTGCCCGGTGATGCAGTGCCGTGCACGATCGCGCCCGCGGCCTTGGCCAACTGGACCGCCGCGATGCCGACGCCCCCGGCCGCAGCATGCACCAGCACATGCTCGCCGGCGCGCAATGAGCCGTAACCATGCAGCGCCGCCCACGCCGTCGCATAGTTGACCGGGACCGCGGCGCCCTGCTCGAAGCTCATTGAGTGCGGAAGCGCCACGGTGTCGTCCGCAGCGGCGTTGACGATTTCGGCGTACCCGCCGAAACGTGTTCCGGCCAAGACCCGCTCGCCGATACGCGCGGGATCGACGCCGTCGCCGACCGCCTCGATCGTCCCCGCCACCTCGTAGCCGACGACGCTCGGCACCTTCGGTGCATCGGGGTAAAGGCCGACGCGCGCGAGGTGATCGGCGAAGTTCACTCCCGCCGCGCGCACCGCAATTCGCACCTGGCCGGCCAACGGGCGCGGGGGGTCGGGACGATCCTGCACCTTGAGCACCGACGGAGGGCCGTGCTTGGTGATGACGACCGCGCGCATGACCCCTGGCTACAGGTGACTTACCACGAAAGTCGCGGCCTGAGCGGGCATCCCGGAATTCGGATAGGAGAGGTGCGCCGGGGAAGACAACTCCTCGTGCGTTGGCAGCGTGAACATGGCGCCTGGTGTGCAGACCGGGTCGCCGGCCGCACATAGGTCGATGGCCTTCGCTCCGTACCACGGGCTCAACGTGCTTACCGGCGCGCCCAGATACTTGCCTGAGGGATTCCCGAAGAGGGCGAGCGCGGCAACGTGATCGGCTACGTCCTGCGGTAGCGACACGGGGACAAGGCCCGATACCGGAGCCTGTGCGATGGTGATCAGGTCGATGACCGCTGCGCCTTGGGAGTATCCACCGAGCACCAGTTTGGTGTTGGGACAGCTGGCGGCCATCGACTCGACGTGCGCGTTCGCATCCACGCCGCCGGCGTTAGCCGATGGGACGAGATCGTCCGAGGCGGGGTAGTTGACCGGATAGACCGCGACGGACCGGCCCCCAACCTGTGAGCGCAGAGAATCGATGAATTCTTGTCCGACGACGCCGACACCGGGCGGCTCGCTGGTGGCACGGGCGAACGTCACCTCGACGTCGGGGCACGGAGCAGCGGACGCGGCGCCGATGTTGATCGGTGTGCTCAGCAGCGCCATCGAGGTGGCCACCACCGCGGCAGCCAGGAAATGCGCGATTCGGCGAACGGTCACGTCCTAATGCTGACACATCGGGACGGGCACTGGGGTCGCTTCCCGGCCGCTTTTGGTCAGTCAGGCCGGTAGCGCGAAAAACTCGAGCGCAATGCCGTCCGGGTCGCGAAAGCTCAAACCGGAGCCGTAGGGCGCATCCACGATGCCGCCGTGCTGGATGCCGAGTTCGTTGAGTCGGGCCATCCAGGTCTCCAACTCCGCGCGGTTGGCGCAGCCGAAGCCGACGTGGTCCAGGCCCACCCGAAACTCGCTGAACCGCTCATCGGGGGCGGAACGCTCGTGCTGGTGGATTCCGATTAGTGTGCCGTTGTCGAGCAGCCACACCAAATGCCGGAATCCGGCGTCGGTGTGCTCGTCGACCGCCGGGTCGGCGCCGAACAGCGTCCGATACCACGGACCGCTGATTTCCATGTCGCGCACGGTGATCGCCACATGGTTGAGGCTTGGAAAAGGCATCAATCTGCTCCCTTCTGACCATCACAGTGTGATCTACGTCGCAAAAGCGGGGTCGATGAGGCGAGCGCCACATTTACTTCGACCAACTAATTAGCAATGCTTGGTATATGACTTCACAGCTAACGCCCGAACGCACGACCTCCCTTCCGGCGAAGACCGATGAAGCCCGCGAGCGGCCCCTCCTTCTGCAGCCGTGGTTTTTGATGGCGATACTGAGTATGGCCGCCATCGTGTTGGTCGTCCTCTTCAGCTAGCCGCTACACGATTCGCCAGCCGCGGCGGGCACGGAACCGCATGTCCCACAGGTAGAGCCGATAGCCGAGGATCCACGCCTGGTGTGGAATCAGCCGATCGGCCAGCCGTAGCGCGACCAGCAGCCACTCGAACCGACGCTGTTGCGATTCTGCCCACTCCAGCCGCATCATCGATCGGAACTTCTGGGCCAAAAACCCCGTCGTCGCGAAAAGGTTGAACGACCCGGCAAGCGCATGCAGCGGACGCGGCAGGAACGCCATCGTCGCCACCCCGTGCAGATGCTCACGCACCGGCGGATCGATACGCAGGTCTTCCAGCGTGCGCTTCCAGTAGTCGTCGAACGCGACCCGATCCGACGGCCACATACCTTCGCGCACTTGAAGGGTGGTGCCCAGCCGCTTGGCGTCCAGGTAAACCGCATCCGCGGTGGCTTCGTCGAGCGGGCCGTATAAAAACTCGTGCTGGTCGACGAAGTAGCGGTACAGGCAGGCGGCCACCCATAGCTGCAGTGCGGGATCGAACGCGTTGTAGGACACCGGGCTTGACGACGTCGACCGCACTTGGCGGTGCGCGGTGTCGACGGCGGCGCGGATGAGTTCGCGGTCCGACTCGGTGCCGATGGTGGCGACGGCCAAATATGTGCCGGTGGTGCGCGCCCGTTTGAACGGATGCTTGTAGACGTTGCCGCCGTCGACCGGGCTTTCCAACACGCCATAACCGACGCCCGGCAACGACAGCTGCATGATCACATTCGCGGCAGGCAGCAAGGCTGCCGCGGGGTTGAGCAGGTCGGCGACCCGGGTGGCGTGCCGCTTCATTGCGGCCGCTGCTCACCAGCGTGCTCCATCAACCGAGTAGACCACGTGTGAGACGCTGCCGGAGTGTTTGGGGCGACGCGGCATACCCGGGTCGTCGGTGTGCTGGCCGGCTACCTGGCCGACCTCGTGCTGGGGGACCCGCGGGCGGGTCATCCGGTCGCTGGATTCGGCGCCGCGGCAGCGGCGGTGGAGCGGGTCACCTACCGCGACACCCGGATCGGTGGCGCCGCCCATGTCGGCGTCCTCGTCGGCGCGGTGAGCCTGCTCGGCGCCGCGCTGCAGCGGCACGCCCGGCGGCGCGGTCCGCTGTCGTCCGTCGCCGCCACCGCGGCGGCCACGTGGATGGCGCTGGGCGGAACAACCCTGGCGCGCACTGGATCGGCGATTGGCGACCTGTTGAGCCGCGACGATGTCGAGGGCGCCCAACGGCTGCTGCCCGCGCTGTGCGGGCGTGACCCGGCACGGCTCGACGCCGTCGGACTGATCCGCGCCGCAGTGGAGTCGGCCGCCGAGAACACCTCTGACGCACACGTCGCGCCGCTGCTGTGGGCGACGGTGGGCGGCGTGCCCGCCGTCCTCGGATACCGTGCGGTCAACACGCTCGACGCGATGGTCGGCCACCGCTCGCCGCGTTATGCCCGATTCGGTTGGGCCGCCGCACGTCTGGATGACGCGGCAAACTATGTCGCCGCGCGGGTGACCGCGGCGCTGGTGGTGGTGTGCGCGCCGATCGTCGGCGGATCGCCGTCGGGTGCGGTGCGTGCCTGGCGTCGTGACGCCGGCCGTCATCCCAGCCCCAACGCCGGCGTCGTCGAGGCGGCATTCGCCGGGGCGCTGGGCGTACGCCTGGGTGGGCCCACCCAGTACGAGTACGAACTGCAGATCCGGCCCACCCTCGGCGAGGGAGCCCCCCCGTCGGTGGCCGACCTGCGCCGCGCGGTGCGGCTCTCCCGGGCTCTGCAAGCCGCCACGGCCGCACTGGTGGCCCTCAGCGGCGCCGTCCGTAGCGGTCGGTGAGTTTGTCCTCGACGGTGGCCGGGGCCGTGGGCTCGGCGGGCTCAGTGGGAGAGATCTGGCTCTTCTCGGCGCGACGGGCCCGGACCTCGCCATACACGAAATAGCCCAGCAGGATGGGTGCGACGACACCGAACGTGATCCACTGGATGCCGTAGGACAGGAACGGCCCGGCGTCCAGGTGGGGGAGCCCGAGCACGCCGAGCCCGCCGGGCTGGTTGTCGACCAATTGCAGATATGACCCGGCCAGTGGGACCCCGGTCAGCGTCGCTATCTGACTGACGTCGATCGAATACACTTGCCGCACACCGTCACTGACAAATGACTGCTTGTCCAGCACCGGCCGCTCGGAGTCGCGCAGGCGCGCCGTGATGGTCACTGTTCCGTGTGGAGGCGGGGGAATCGGCGGTAGCCGCGAACCTTGCTCGGGCCGCACGTAGCCTCGGTCGACCAAAACGTTGGGGCCGCCGTCGACCAGGAACGGGACCAGCACCTCCAGCGCGGGCTCCCCGTCGGCCACCCGCAAACGGGCCAACAACTGCTTATCCGGCAGGTAGTGGCCCGTCGCCGTCACCTTGCGCCACTGCGCGTCGGGAGCCGACGAATCTTGCTGCGGCAACAAGGTTTTCAACGGGACGGGTGCAGTTGTCAGGGATTGCTGGATTTGGTTGTTCTCCCGTGAGGTCTTGGTGTTCTTCCCCAGCTGCCACGGCGCGAGCACGCTGAAACACAGGTAGGTGAACGCGATCACTACCACAGCCAGCGCCACCCAGCCCGGTCGCAGCAGGAAGCCCAGGCGACGCATCAGCGGTATCCGTTCTGGGCAAGCCGCTCGTCGACCCAGTTGTGCAGGCCGGGCAAGGAAGCCTCGATGGCGGCGAAGACCGCTTCGAAGTCGTCGTGGTCGCCGTAATAGGGGTCGTCGACGTCGAGGACATAAGCACCCGAGCGAGGGTCGAAGGATCGCAGCATCCGGATTCGCTCATCGTCGATCCCGAGTTGGCGGAGCAGCCACACGTGGTTGCGCGCCAGCGCGACCACCAGGTCGGCTTCGATGTGGTCGATGCCGATCTGCGCGGCGAGGTGGTCGGTGGGGTAGCCGTGCTCGCGCAGCACCCGGTTGGCCCGCTCGTCGGCGCACTTGCCGACATGCCAGCCGGCGGTTCCCGCACTGGTCACCCGCACGGCGTCGTGCAGACCGCGTTGGCAGATCTGGTGGGCGAACATCTTCTCGGCCATCGGTGACCGGCAGATGTTGCCGGTGCACACGAACGTGACGTGCAGTCTGCGCTCAGACACCTAACGCCCTCCGCAGCTCGGTGACCGTCGCGACATGCACCGGATCGCTCGTTGTGGTGGCGTTGGCGAAGTCAGCTTGGCCGTATCCCCAGCCGACCACCACCGCGTCGATGCCGTGCGCGGCCGCGCCTTCGACATCGTGCAGGCGGTCGCCGACCATGAGGACGCGTTCCGGAAGGGGCTGCAGTTGTGCCAACGCGTGAGCCAGCACGTCAGCCTTGGTGGCGCGGTCGCCGTCGACGCTGGCTCCCGCGACGACCTCGAAATGCTGGTCAAGCCTGAAATGCGCCAGGATCCGGCGTGCGGTCGGCTCCGCCTTGGAGGTGGCCACCGCGAGCCGGATACCCGCGGCCCGCAGGTCGGCCAGCAAGAGGCTGACCCCGTCGAAGAGGCTATTCATCGCCCAGCCGCGGGTCGTGTACTCAGCGCGGTAGGCGGCGATCGCGGCGTCGGTGTGCTCGCCCAGCCCCATCGCGGACAGGGTGTGGTGCATCGGCGGGCCGACGATCCGGCTGACCAGGTCGCCCTCGGGCATGGCGACCCCGATCTGACCGAGCGCGTGGCGAAAGCTGGACACGATGCCATCAGCGGAGTCGGTGAGGGTGCCGTCGAGGTCGAAGATCACCAGCTGCGGCCGAGACGCCGTGTCTGTCACGTCGCTATTGTCCTCGATGGCCCGACCTGCCATTGGACCGTGTCCCGATACCTGGCCTCGTCGCGCGGTCGTTAGTGTTTCAGGCGTGGCGAGTCTGGATCCGAGCGCATCGATTCCGCTCGCGGCGGCGCGCTACCACGGCGATCAGGCCGCCGACCCGGGCATGCTCGATTTCGCCGTCAACGTCCGTCATGCACGACCGCCGGGTTGGCTGGTACGGCGGCTGGCCGCACGGTTGCCCGACCTGGCGCGCTATCCCGGTGTCGACGACGAGTGCGCGGCGATACACGCCGTCGCGGCCCGTCACGGCCGTGCCCGTGACGAAGTCGCGCTGTTGACCGGAGCCGCCGAGGGATTCGCGTTGCTTCCCAATCTTCGCCCGACGCTGGCGGCGGTGATCGCGCCATCGTTCACCGAGCCGGATGTCGCGCTAAGGTCGGCCGGCGTCCGCGTGCATCACGTCGTCCTTGAGCGGCCGTTCGGTCTGGCCGGCGTCCAGGTACCCGACGACGCCGATCTCGTCGTGGTCGGCAACCCGACCAACCCGACGTCGGTTTTGCACACCCGCGAGCAGATCCTCGCGTTGCGCCGACCCGGGCGGATCGTGGTGGTGGATGAAGCGTTCGCCGATTCAATTCCCGGCGAGCCGGAATCGCTGGCCCGTGAGCCGCTGCCCGACGTGCTGGTATTGCGCAGCCTGACCAAGACGTGGTCGCTGGCGGGCCTGCGGGTGGGCTATGCACTGGGTGCGCCCCACCTGTTGGCCCGGCTGACCGCTCAGCGGGCCCACTGGCCGGTGGGCACGCTGCAACTGACGGCCCTCGCGGCCTGTTGTGCTCCGGACGCCGTGGCCGAAGCCGCGGCGGGTGCCCGGCGGCTGGCGGCGTTGCGCACCGACATGGTGTCGGGCCTACAGTCGGCGGGTGCCGAACCAGTCGATGGCTGTGCGCCATTTGTCTTATTCACCGTTCCGGATGCCGACTTGATCCGAAAGCACCTGCACACCCGAGGAATTGCCGTGCGGCGATGTGACACGTTCGTCGGCCTGGATGGGCGATATTTGCGAGCTGCAGTCCGGCCCGAGTGGCCGGTGCTCGTGGAGGCGATCGCCGAGATGGCGAAGAGCGGGGTACTCCGATGACCGTGCGGCTGGCCGAAGTCATCGACGTGCTGGACGACGCCTACCCGCCCGGGCTTGCCCAGTCGTGGGATTCGGTCGGCTTGGTCTGCGGCGACCCTGACGACGTGCTGGGCTCGGCGACGGTCGCGGTCGACGCCACCGCGGCGGTAGTCGATGAAGTTCCCGAGGGTGGTCTGTTGCTGGCCCACCATCCGCTGCTATTGCGCGGCGTGGACACGGTGGCGGCCAGTACCGCCAAGGGTGCGCTGGTGCACCGCCTGATCCGTTCGGGCCGTTCGCTTTTCACCGCGCATACCAACGCCGACACGGCGTCGCCGGGCGTGTCGGACGCCTTGGCGCAGGCGCTCGGGTTGACCGTTGAGGCGGTGCTGGAGCCATCGCCTGCGGCGCCTGATATGGACAGGTGGGTGATATTCGTACCGCCGGAGAACGCGGATGCGGTACGGGCCGCAGTTTTTGCGGCCGGCGCCGGCGGAATCGGCGACTACTCCCAATGCAGTTGGAGCGTCACCGGCACCGGCCAGTTCCTCCCGGGCGACCGAGCTTCACCGGCTATCGGCAGCGTCGGCGCTCCTGCGCGAGTGGTCGAGGACCGAATCGAGGTCATCGCACCTGCGCGGGCACGCCGCGAGGTGTTCTCAGCGATGCGCACCGCGCATCCCTACACGGAGCCCGCATTTGACATCTTCGCCTTGGCGCCGCCACCCGCCGACGTCGGATTGGGGCGAATATGTTCGTTGGCGCAGCCAGAGTCGTTGAGCACATTAATCTCTCGAGTTAAAGCGGGTCTGCCGCAAACGTCGTGGGGGGTGCGCGCCGCGGGCGATCCGGACATGACGGTGTCCCGCGTCGCGGTCTGCGGGGGCGCCGGCGACTCGCTGCTGAACGCCGTCGCCGCCGCCGAGGTGCAGGCCTTTGTCACGGCCGACTTGCGTCATCACCCGGCCGACGAGCACTGCCGCGCATCGGATGTGGCCTTGATCGATGTCGCGCACTGGGCCAGCGAATATCCTTGGTGTGCACAGGCTGCCGATGTCTTGCGGTCGGCTTTCGGCGCCGACCTTTCCGTACGTGTGTGCCCGATCCGCACCGATCCGTGGAATGTCGATAACGATAGCGAGAGTAAGCAATGATGAAAGCCGCAGTCGCGCAGCAGCGCTCGCTGCTCGAAGTTGCGGAGTTGGACGCTGAACTGGCCAGGATTGCGCATCGCGCCAGCCACCTGCCCCAGCGTCAAGACTATGAGCGAATGCAAGCCGACCAGGTCGCAGCCAATGACCGGTTGGGGGCTGTGCAAATCGCGTTGGAAGACTTGGACGCTCAGGTAGAGCGCCTCGAGTTGGAGATCGACGTGGTACGCCAACGCGAGGACCGGGACCGTTCGCTGCTGCAATCGATCGCCGACGCCAAGCAATTGTCGGAATTGCAGCGTGAATTGGAGACCCTGCAACGCCGCCAGTCCAGCTTGGAGGATTCGCTGTTGGAGGTGATGGAGCGCCGCGAGCAGCTGCAATCGCAACAGACCGCTGAGACGGCGGCGATCGCCGCACTGCAAGCTGATTCGGCGGCGACGCAGCAGGCTCTTGACGGTGTACTCGAAGAAATCGACCAAACTCGACGGCAATACTCGACGCGTCGCGACGAACTCACCGCGGCGTTGGATCCCGAGCTGATAGCGCTCTACGAACGACAGCGCGCCGCCGGCGGCCCGGGTGCGGGTCCACTGCAGGGTCGTCGCTGCGGGGCCTGCCGGATCGAGATCGATCGCGGCGAGTTGTCCAGGATCTCGGCGGCCGCAGAAGACGATGTGCTGCGGTGTCCAGAATGCGGCGCAATCTTGTTGCGAGTCAAAGGCGGTGGCCAGTGAAGGTGGTCGTCGAGGCCGATGGCGGGTCACGGGGTAATCCGGGGCCCGCGGGTTATGGGTTGGTGGTCTGGACAGCGGACCGGTCGACCGTGTTGGCTGAGAGCAAGCAGGCGATCGGCCATGCCAGTAACAACGTCGCCGAATACCGCGGCCTGATTGCCGGTTTGGAGGAGGCGGCGAGGCTGAAGGCCACCGACGTCGCGGTGGCAATGGATTCCAAGCTGGTGGTCGAGCAGATGTCCGGGCGCTGGAAGGTCAAACATCCCGACCTCGCGGATCTCAACGCCCGGGCCCGCACGCTGGCGACGAGGTTCGAGCGGGTCAGCTACACATGGATTCCGAGGGCGGAAAACTCCTACGCAGATCGGCTAGCCAACGAGGCGATGGACGCTGCTGCCGCGGCGGAAGAGCAGCCGCGGAGCGACAATTCAGCCTCGACGACCCAAGCAGGCGAGAACCCGTCGCCGCCGGGCTGGACCGGCGCGCGGGGTAGCGCTACCCGGCTGTTGTTGCTCCGCCACGGCCAGACCGAGCTGTCGGTGCAGCGACGCTATTCGGGACGCGGCAACCCGGGCCTGACCGAGGTGGGGTGGCGGCAGGCCGACGCGGCGGCCCGCTATCTCGCCCGGCGTGGCGGGATCTCGGCCGTGATCGCCTCGCCACTACAACGCTGCTACGACACCGCGGCGACCGCCGCCAAAGCGCTGGGCATGGACTTGACCGTCGACGACGACCTTGTCGAGACCGATTTCGGCGCATGGGAAGGCTTGACGTTCGCTGAGGCCGCGGAAAGCTATCCCGAATTGCATCGACGGTGGCTGCGCGACAGCAGCACAGAGCCCCCGGGCGGGGAAAGCTTCGATCACGTGAACCAGCGGGTCTCCCGGGCGCGGGACCGGATCGCGGCGGAGTACGGCGGCACCACGGTGCTGGTGGTGTCGCATGTGACTCCGATCAAAATGCTGCTGCGCCAGGCGCTCGACGCCGGGCCGGGCATCCTTTACCGGCTACACCTGGACCTGGCGTCGTTGAGCATCGCCGAGTTCTACCCGGACGGTGCTTCGTCGGTGCGGCTGGTCAACCAGACCGCCTATTTGGGTTAGACATCGCGGGCAGCGGGGTAGGCAGGCATTCATGGAGTGGGCGACACATCATGCGGTGGCGATCGGATCGGCACTGCTTGCTGCGTTCTTTGCTGCGGTGGGAATTGTCATCCGGCAGCGCGCGATCCAAGCGGAGGCAGCCCACCGGAACGACGCGAGCGCAATTGTGACGTCGTGGGTTCGACAGCCGGCATGGTGGGCGGGCACACTCGTTGCGGTCGGCGGGTATCTGTTCCAGGCGCTCGCGTTGGCGCATGGATCGTTGTTGCTTGTGCAGCCACTGCTGGTGTCCTCACTATTGTTCGTGCTGCCGCTGGGTGCGAGGTTCTCCAAACAGCATGTGAGTGTGGCGGATTGGTGTTGGGCATTGGCATTGACTGCGGCGCTCGCCGTGTTCGTTTTGGTGGGCCAGCCGCGCGAAGGTCACTATCGCCCGCCCATACCCGCGTGGAGCGTGGCGCTGGCCGGCGCGGTCCCGGTGGTGATCCTCTGTGTGGTAGCGGCCCATCGAACCATTGGTCGAACGCGTGCCATGCTGTTGGCCACCGCCGTCGCTGTGTTGGTGGGCGTGATCGCGGTGCTGACGAAAGTCAGCGTTCACCACCTCGCCATGCACGGGTGGCGTGGGCTACTGACGGTGCCGGCGCCTTATCTGCTCATCGTGCTGGCCGTCGCGGTAACGGTGTTGCAGCAGTCGGCATTTCATGCCGGCGCATTGCAAGCGTCCGTACCAGTCATGCTGGTCGGTGAGCCCATGGTGGCGGTGCTGCTGGGTGTCGTGATACTCGGTGAGCATCTGGCCGTCCGGGGTGCCGGAGCCCTAATACTGGCGGCCGCAGTAATCGCGATGACGGCCGCGACCATCGCGCTGGGCCGCGATTCGGTTCCTCGCACAACGCAAGTCGTTGATACGGCAACATCAACCCCGCGTCCTGTAACAGACGTCACCTCAACCGCATAGGCGCCAGTAAGCCGCTGCGCCGTTCAGGCGGCATCGTGAAAGATCAGTCCCAGCGCGTAGCGCTCGCCCGAACGTACGACGGACAGGCCATGGCGCACCGGTGCCGCCGACCAGCCGCGAGCCGACCGCACCGGCCGGTCGCGGGTAGTGAACAGGTAGCCGTGGCCCTGGGGCAATTGGGTAGTGGTACCGCGTGATTGGGCTCGCGGCCGCTGTTCGACGAGCATGAACTCCCCGCCGGTGTATTCGGTATCCGAGTTGCTGAGGTTGATCACCACTTGAAGCGGAAACACCAAGTCCCCGTAAAGGTCTCGATGCAGAGCGTTCCAGTCGTTCGTCCGGTATTTGAGGACTAGGGCCGTCGGTCTCGTCTGGCCGGCGGCATGGCACATGTCGAGCCATTCATCGAAGCTGTCCGGCCACGGAGCATCCCGGCCCAGCTTGGCCCACCAATCTCGGGCGATCGGCAACAGCCGCGGATACAGCGCCTGCTTGAGGTGCTCGATCGGTTCTGGATAGGGAGTGCGGAAATACCGATACTGGCCCGAGCCGTAGTGCCGAGGCCCCATGTCGATGGTGGCGCGGAACAGTTGATGTTTGCTGTACAGATTGCGCAGCCGTCGGGTCTCGGCGGGCGTCAGGAGCCGGGGCAGCAGCGCTCCGCCGTAATCGTCGACGGCAGCGGCGATGGCGTTCCAGTCGGCGGCGTCGACGCGCTCGTCCCATCGGGTGGCCGGCATCAGCTGCTGCTCCTTTCGGTCCCTCAGCTGTAGACGATAAAGATCCCTCGGATGTGAGGATCATTCTTGTCGCCGCTGCGGTGTAGTATCGAACAGATGTTCGACTCTTTGGCATTAGTCGATCCAGCCAGCGAGGAGTCGGCGCTGGTCGAGCGCATTGCCGAGCTGGAACGGGTCAAATCCGCCGCAGCGGCCGGTCAGGCTCGAGCTGCGGCTGCATTGGATGCGGCCCGGCGGGCGGCCGAGGCCGCGGCGGGTGTGCCGTCCGCGCGGCGCGGACGGGGCGTGGCTAGCGAGGTCGCGCTCGCCCGACGGGATTCACCTTCGCGGGGTAACCGGCACCTGGGCTTCGCCAAGGCCCTGGTGCACGAGATGCCCCACACCCTGGCCGCTCTGGAGGCTGGGGTGCTGACGGAGTGGCGGGCCACCCTGATCGTGCGCGAAAGCGCCTGCCTGGACCTTGAGGACCGGCGGGCCCTGGATGCCGAATTGTGCGCCGACCCGGCCCGCCTGGACGGGGTGGGCGACGCGCGGGTGGCGGCGGCGGCCAAGCGGATCGCGTATCGGCTCGATCCGCAGGCGGTCGTCGACCAGGCCGCCAAAGCCGAAACCGAACGGACGGTGACCATTCGGCCCGCACCGGACGCGATGACATATTTGACGGCATTATTGCCTGTGGCCCAAGGTGTCTCGGTGTATGCGGCGCTGCGACGGGAAGCCGACATCCGCGCCGACGGGCGTTCACGTGGCCAGGTGATGGCCGACACACTGGTGGAACGGGTCACCGGGCGAAGCGCGGCAGCGCCGACGCCGATCGCGGTGAACCTAGTGCTGTCAGACGAGACGCTGCTGGGCGGTTCCAGCGCGCCCGCAGACATCTGCGGCTACGGCCCCATCCCGGCGGCCGTCGCGCGCGGATTGGTCTTGGGCGCTGTCACTGCCGCACGGTCGCGGGCCACGCTGCGTCGGCTCTACGCTCATCCCGGCTCCGGGGGATTGGTGGCAATGGAGTCACGGGCCCGGTTGTTTCCCCGGGGATTGGCTGCCTTTATCGGGCTAAGGGATCAGCGCTGCCGCACGCCCTACTGCGACGCGCCGATCCGCCACCGCGACCATGCACGACCATGGTCCGGGGGCGGTGCGACCAGTGCCAGTAACGGGCTCGGGTTATGCGAGCTATGCAATTACGTCAAAGAAATTGCCGGCTGGCGCGTCGAACCGCGCATCGATGAAACATACAGGCACACAGCGGAATTCATTACTCCCACGGGTGCGCAGTATCGTTCGGGAGCACCTCCGCTGCCCCGAGCGCCGGTGAGGATGGAAATCAGTGAGATGGAAATTGCCGTCGGGATAGCAATCTCGGACTTACATGCCGCTTAGCAAGTTGCTGGCCCCGGCATGGCGCAGCGAGTACCGTATTAATGCGGACGAGTTGGCTGGGCGGCCGCGGCTTGCATGTCGAGTCGAGGAAAGTCCGGACTTCACAGAGCAGGGTGATTGCTAACGGCAATCCGAGGTGACTCGCGGGAAAGTGCCACAGAAAACAGACCGCTACCTGGTAGCAAGGGTGAAACGGTGCGGTAAGAGCGCACCAGCATTCCGGGTGACCGGAATGGCTCGGCAAACCCCACCCGAAGCAAGGCCAAGAAGACCGCGCCACGGTGCGGTCGCGCAGGCGCTGGAGGGTTGCTCGCCCGAGCCTGCGGGTGGGCCGCTCGAGGCACCCGGTGACGGTGTGCCCAGATGGATGGTCGCCGCCGCGTTACCTGGTAACGCGGAACAGAATCCGGCTTACAGGCCAACTCGCCCGCCCTGTGCTGTTGACCTGTACCTTCATCTATTCTGCGCCGCTTCCGTCCGCAGTGCGTCCGCAGTAAATCCGAGCACCGAGTCAATCGCGTCCCGTGTCCGGTCATCGGAGTCCGGCCATAGATGGCTGTAGGTGTCCGACGTTTCGACCGCGCTGGCGTGGCCCAGACGGGACTGGACCGTCTTGACGCTTTCGCCGTGGCGAATCAGCAGGCTCGGCTCGCGTAGTAGTGGCGCAGTTAAGGGCGCCGGCGACGAGCCCTGCCCCTGCACCGTGACGAGTTGGCGGTCCACGTCACGGTCCGCTCAAGGAACCGCACCCGGTCGACCGTGAGGCCGAAACGCCCTGGCGCATCCCCGTGCCCGCCGCCACCGTGACGAGCCCCTGTAACGGGGATGGCAGGGCATCGCGGACCGCCGCCACTTGCTCGGTCGTCAGCGGAACAATCTGCTTGCGTTGCGCCTTTGGCAGTTTCGTTCCGTCGCACGGATTCGACGCGATCCGCCGATCCCGGACCGCGGCCCTCATCACGGTGGAAACGATGCCGTGTATGACGCCAACGGTGGCCGGCGCCAGCTCCAATCCCTTAACCCACACCTGTACGTCGCTGGGCATGACCGACGAGAGGCAACGATCACCCGGCACCGGGTAGGCGTGTCTGCGAAGCATCGTTTCGACATGCGCCCGTGAGCTTGGACGTTGTACCTGTATCGTCCGCCACCGCTCCGCATAGTCCCGGAAAGTCTCTTGACTGGCCTTCGGGTCTACGTACTGTCCGGTGACCACGGAGGGTGAATGCGCCCGCTCGGGAGCCGAACTCGTACAGCCTTATTCCGCAGGGCACCCTGGCGCTGTCCGGGAACCTATGGGGGCACCCATCGCGACGACCACTCAAATCGCCGCCGGCACCGCGCTGGTGATGTCGGCGAAGGCCTGCGCCGGAATCTTCTGGCAGCGCCTTGGGCTCAGGGTGGAGTTCAATATGTGGAGCGACTCCTACTGGAGCGCCAATACGTACGGCTTCCGCGCGGAAGAGCGTGTGGCGCTTAGTGTTCCGCGCCCCAGCGCCCTGAACATCGTCACGGGATTGCCTAGCTCGTGATGCCCATGGTTGCGCCTCAGAGCCCGGTCGGTGCAGATCTGCACCAACCGGACCCTGACGAGCCGGTGGAAGTTTCCCCGGTGGCGTTCGTCGAAGTCGAGCTCGAGAAAGAGGTCAGCATGGCGGTTCAGGCAATCAGGGATGCGGTCGAGGCCGCGGTTCCTGAGATCGTGAAGGTGCGCGTGCTAAAGCCGTACCGAGTGGTATGGGAAGGCAAGCCCTATGTTGGTGGCGACGTCGTTGAGATCCCTAGCGACACGGCTAAGTCATGGATTGGATCGAAATGGGTTGAGCCAGTTCCTGTTTCGCAGAAGAAGGAGATAGCGTAATGTCTGGACTTCAAACCGGGCAGGTCAGCGCCGGAACTACCGCGACACTGGTCTGCACCGTCGGGAGCGTCCCTGACGCCGAGGGCGTGCTGATCAACTCCAGCGCCGCGGCGTTCATCGGCGGCAGCTCGAGCGTGACGGCTTGGACGGGTTTCCCGGTCGCGGCTAACACGCGTGTTCATATGCCAGTGCAAAGGAAAGGGGCGTCGCACACATTGCCGGGGCAATAGGTTCGGTGTGCGGCGTTGACCAAGGAATCGGTCTCTAACAACGTAATGTTCTTCTTGGCCAACTCGGCGTGGAGGTCGTCGGCAATTTGTTGTGGCGTCCAACCCCAAGTGAGGTCGTAGCAGACGTCGTGCGCCTCCGCGATGAGTGCGTGTTCGGTGTTCGGCGGCCAAGTGAGGCCGGCGGCGCGCAGTTGAGCGAGGTACGCGTCATCATCGGGATTGGCAGTCGCAATCGCAGCGCTAGCAACGAGGGCAGCGCCAGCCATCATGGGGATGGTAAGTCTGGCCAGCCAGCGAGGTGAGGGCATTTGCTGCGCTTCCTTTCTTCTTGGCGTTGACGATGCCGTCAGTGGGCGGGTCCAAAGCGGCACGAATATGAACGACGGCTGCCTCAGCTTAGACCAGTGGTTTTATCGAACAGCCAACACAGCTAAGACGAGCAACGACCAGATGACAGCATCCGGCTTACAAGCCAGCTCGCCCGCCCTGCCGGCTCACTTCGAGAGCTTGCGCAGTGCTTTGAAGAGTTTCCGCAGCGCCGGCTCGAGCTGCCGGAGGTATTCGCGCGCCAAGTCTGAGTCCTGCTGGTGGAGCAGCCCATAAGTGAACGCGTCCTCGCACGCCGCGTGCGCGGCGTCGGCTTGCTCTGTCAGGTGCTCGCGGCTGACCACGCAGTCCTGGCGATCACCGAGCAACGACTGGACTTTTTTCGCCCGCTTCGACACCTTCTTCGCGTCCATCGCCGTCGCGGTGTAGCGAAGCCGCTTGGCGCGCTTACGGATTCGATGTATCGCCTCGTCGAGGTCCTCGTCGGCGGCCCGTCTTGCGGTCTTGGCGGCCTTTCGCACCTTCTTGCCGGCGGCGGCGACGGCGACGGAACGGGACCCCTGGCCAGTCGGCGGAGTTGTCGCGACCACCGCCTCTAGGGCGTCGAGCAAACGGAAATACCGCGGTGAACGCATCGCGGCCAACGAACGCCGCACCCCGGCCCGATACCGCTGCTCCGCGCCGTCGATCAGCCGGTCCCGAATAGGCCCGCGTGCCAGCTTCGGTGGCAACTTGTCGAGAGCGGCGCGGTAGCGCTCGGCCAGCACTTCGGCGTCGCGGGCCTCGCCCAATACGTTGGCCAGCTCGCGCAGCTCGTCGAGGATTGACGTGTCATCGGCCCGTCCGAACGAATCCGGCGAGGCCTGCAGCACGCTGCGGATCTTGCGGGCGGTCACCCGCATCTGGTGCACAGCGTCGTCGGCCCCAGCGCGTACGGCGCGATCCCACACCAGCAGCTCATCGAGCTGCTCGGCGACGGCCCGATGGAGCGGGTCGGCGGCTCGGGCAGCCAGATCGTTCGGCGTCGTGCCGAGCACCCGCGCCAACTTCGAACCGTGCCCCGCGGGTGCTGCACCGGCGCCAAGCAGCCGATCGCTCAGCCTATCCATCAGCCCGGTGTTGGTCGCTGGCTGGGCGAGTTCGAGCTCCCACTCACGCCACCGCTGCTCGACTCCGGGCGCGTCGGGGGTGGCTGGCCGCGACGCGATGACCCGATCGTCGCAGAATTCAGCCAGCGCCGCGTCGTTGGCACCGTAGAGCTGGTGGACCTGCCGCCTGGTCGTTATCCGCGCCACCGGGCGCACCGGGCGGTCCCGGACGATTGCCAGCACCAGGTCCAGCAGCTCGGTTGGCACATCTTCGTGACCATCGTCGTCGCTGCCGTTCGCTGTACCTAGCGGCGCACGAACCTCGGTGCGGGCGTCTGGTCCCGCCGGCAGCTTCAGGTGCCAACCGGCATCGTCGCCGCCGGTGCGACGGCGCAACGTGATTCGCCTGGACGCCAGATCGCGCGCCGCGGTGTCGTAGTAGATGGCGTCGAGTTCCTGCGCCGGGAGTCGCTCCACCCGGAGAACGTCCGCAATACCGGCGAACGACGGTGAGCTCGTGGACTCGCCGACGTCGAACTTGCGCTCCACCTCCAGATAACGCGACGTGCTCGGGGCGCTGTCAGCCATCGTCGCTTCTAGTGAGTCCCTCGTAGTGTGCTAAAGCAGCGGCGTTTAGAAGCTGTGCTCGTCGGCCGGGAAGGCCCCTGCGGCGACTTCTTCGGCGTACTGGGTTGCCGCGCGGTGCAATTCGCCTCCGACATCACCGAACCGCTTGACGAACCGAGCGGTTTTGCCGCTGGTGAGCCCGGCCATGTCTTGCCAAACCAGCACCTGGGCGTCGCAATTGGGTCCGGCGCCGATGCCGACGGTCGGAATGGTCAGCTTGCCGGTGATCTGGGTGGCCAGCTCGGCCGGCACCATCTCCATCACCACCGAGAACGCACCGGCCTCGGCAACGGCGATCGCGTCAGCGATGGTCTGTTCGGCGGCGTCCCCTCGGCCCTGCACCCGGAAACCGCCCAGGGTGTTGACGCTTTGCGGGGTGAAGCCGATGTGTGCCATCACCGGGATACCCGCGGCGGTCAGGGTCGCGATCTGCTCAGCGACTCGTTCCCCGCCTTCCAGCTTGACTGCATGCGCGCCGGCTTCCTTCATGAATCGGGTCGCGGCGGCGAGCGCGGCGACAGGCCCGGCCTCGTAACTGCCGAACGGCAAATCCGCTACCACCAGAGCGTGCGGTGCGCCCCGCACCACGCCGCGCGCCAGCGGGATCAGCTCGTCGACCGAGATCGGCACCGTGGTGTCATAGCCGTAGACGACGTTGGCGGCCGAGTCGCCGACCAGCAGCACCGGGATGCCGGCGTCATCGAAGATTCGGGCGGTGGAGTAGTCGTAGGCCGTCAGCATGGCCCACTTGTGGCCTTCGGCTTTCATTTTCTGCAGGTGATGGACGCGGACCTTGGTCCGCGGCGTGCCAGCAGCATCACCCGGCAGGGCGGGGTGCGCCCGGTAAACAGCGTGCTCAGACATCATTGTCCCTAGTTGTGGTCGGGTCGATCCTCGTGGCCCAGTAGGGTCCCCGGGTTCGTCTGACGTTGCCAGTCTGCCACCTGCCGTCGCGCAAGTGCACACCCGGTTCAGTGGACTTCCTCACAGCGGTACCCATCGCTACGATTCCCGGTCCGCCGTGCAGCCGCAGACATACCATCGGCGCATGCAGCGGCTCAGCGGACTCGACGCCAGTTTTCTGTATCTAGAAACCCAATCGCAGCCGCTGCATGTCTGTTCGATTCTCGAGCTCGATACCTCAACGATGCCGGGCGGCTACACCTTCGATCGGCTCCGCGACGAGTTGGCGGTCCGGATCAAGGCAATGCCGCAGTTCCGGGAGAAGCTCGCCGACAGCCCGCTGAACCTAGATCACCCGGTGTGGTTGGACGACAACAACTTCGACGTAAGTCGGCATCTGCACCGCATCGGGCTGCCGCCGCCGGGTGGACGAATAGAGCTCTCCGAGATCTGCGGTCACATCGCCGCTTTGCCGCTGGACCGCACCCGGCCGTTGTGGGAGATGTGGGTCATCGAGGGCGTCGCGGGCACCGATGCCCAGCAAGGTGGCCGTCTGGCGGTGATGACCAAAGTGCATCACGCCTGCGTCGACGGCGTGACCGGAGCGAATCTGATGTCGCAGCTGTGCAGCACTGAAGCAGATGCGCCGCCACCCGAACCGGTGGAGGGAGTTGGGGGCGCCAACCAAATCGAGATCGCGTTGACGGGAGCCGTCAAGTTCGCGTCCAGGCCGCTGCGCTTGGCCAATGCGCTGACGGACACCGCGTCGTCGGTGGTCAAGACAGTGCTGCGGGCGCGCAGCGGCCAGACCATGGCGCCGCCGTTCGCGGCACCGCCGACCGCCTTCAATGCGAGCATCACCCCTCACCGCAACGTCGCCTACGCGCAGCTGGACCTGAAGGACATCAAGAAGGTCAAGAGTCATTTCGATGTCAAGGTCAACGACGTGGTGATGGCGCTGGTGTCCGGCGTGCTGCGGCAGTTTCTGCTTGACCGTGGCGAACTGCCGGACTCGTCGTTGGTGGCGATGGTGCCGGTATCGGTGCACGGGCGATCTGATCGCCCTGGGCGTAACCAGGTCTCGGGAATGTTCTCAAAGTTGGAAACCCAGATCGCGGATCCGGCGGAACGGCTCAAGTCCATTGCCGAAGCGAATTCAGTTGCCAAGGAACATAGTTCGGCGATCAATGCCACTCTTTTGCAGGACTGGTCGCAGTTCGCCGCGCCGGCGGTGTTCGGTTTGGCGATGAGGGCATACGCCCGAACCCGGCTGACCAAGAGTCGTCCGGTGCACAACCTGGTGGTTTCCAACGTGCCGGGGCCACAGATGCCACTGTATTTGCTGGGCAATGAGGTGAAAGCGATGTATCCGCTCGGGCCGGTCTTCCACGGTTCGGGTCTGAACATCACCGTGATGTCGCTGAACGGCAAACTTGACGTCGGCCTCATCGCCTGCGCGGAGCTGGTGCCGGACTTGTGGGAGTTGGCCGACGACTTCACCGTCGGGATGGAAGAACTGCTGCTCGCGACACAGTAGAGCGCCCGGTCGCCGTGCGGCAACAGCAGCCTCGCGTCGACCCATGGCAGCATAGGTGGGCATGGGGATCCCTCGCGGCGACAAGATCGCGCGCTCGATGCTGATCTGGACCGTGATGGCCGTAATCGTGGCGACGGTGGCCAGCTGCACCCACGTCACCAATGGGCGTGCGGTGCTGGCCGGGCCAAGGATCGGTCAGCCAGTGGAGTGGGGACCGTGTCGTGTCTCCGGCGGCGGCGGCGGCACCGGGGTGATGAGGCTTCCAGGTGGCGCGCAATGCGGCAAGCTCGCCGTACCCGTCGACTACAGGCACCCCGGCGGCGATGCCACCACATTGGCACTGATCAGGTTTCCGGCGACTCGAGACAAAATCGGGTCGCTGGTCATCAACCCCGGCGGACCCGGCGAGTCCGGCATCGAGGCCGCAGTGGGCCTGCTGCAGTCGTTGTCGCCGCGGGTCCGCGAACGGTTCGACCTGGTCGGATTCGATCCCCGCGGGGTCGCGGCTTCGCGGCCGGCGATCTGGTGTAACTCCGATGCCGACAACGACCGGCTGCGCACCGAGCCGCAAGTGGACTACAGCCCGGCGGGGGTAGCGCATACCGAGGACGAGACCAAGGCGTTCGTCGGCCGTTGCATCGACAAGATGGGCAAGAAGTTTCTGGCGCACGTTGGGACCGTTGACGTCGCCCGTGATCTCGACGCCATCCGCGAAGGCATGGGCGACAGCAAATTGACGTTCCTGGGCTACTCGTATGGAACCCGCATCGGCTCTGCTTATGCCGAGGCCTACCCGAAAAAAGTCCGGGCGATGATCCTCGACGGTGCCGTGGACCCGAATACCAGCTCCATCGAGGCCGACCTGCGGCAGGCCAAGGGTTTTCAGGACGCATTCAACGACTTTGCCAAAGACTGCGCCGAGTCTCCCAGCTGTCCGCTGGGCACCGACCCGGCCAAAGCCGTTGACGTGTACCACAGTTTGGTCGACCCGCTCGTCGACAAGAACAACCCGATGATAGGCAGGCCGGCACGCACCAAAGATCCACGCGGCCTGAGCTACAGCGACGCCATCGTGGGCACCATCATGGCGCTGTATTCGCCGACCTTCTGGCATCACTTGACTGAGGGATTGACCGAGCTGGCCCACCATCACGGCGACACCCTGCTTGAGCTGGCCGACCTGTACATGCGCCGGGACAAGCACGGTCATTACACCGACGCCACTGACGCCAGGGTGGCGATCAACTGCGTCGACGATCTGCCGGTCAAGGATCGCGCCAAGGTCATCGACGAAGACCGCCGCTCGCGCCAGATCGCACCGTTCATGAGCTACGGGAAGTTCACCGGCGACGCACCCTTGGGCACCTGTGCGTTCTGGCCGGTACCGCCGACCAGCAAGCCGCACACTATCTCTGCTCCCGGGCTGGCGCCGACCCTGGTGGTGTCGACCACGCGTGATCCGGCGACGCCGTATCAGGCCGGCGTCGACCTGGCGAGTCAGCTTCACGGCTCTTTGCTCACTTTCGACGGCACCCAGCACACGGTTGTCTTCCAGGGCAACAGCTGTATCGATGACTATGCGACGGAATACCTCGTCAGCGGCACTGTGCCGGCGGAGGGGGCGAAGTGTTAGCTCCGGAGGCGCCGGGCCCAAAACGTAAAGACCGCGCAGGAGATAACGAGACCAAGGTGTGACCATTGGGATCACTACCCGTGGCCGATGCGTGGGACGATTGGCAGCCATGTGGCGCATGAGACGGTTGTGCTCTGCGCTGCTTTCTTTGGTGCTATTGACAGTGGCAGCCGTGGCGACGACGTCGATAGCAGGCGCGACACTAACCTGGGGCAACTGCGGCCGGTTCGTCAGCCACCCTGACGACGTTCCCAGCGCGCAGTGCACCACCGTTCCGGTCCCCATCGACTACGACAACCCCAGTGCCGGCCAAGCTGAGCTCGCGGTTATCCGAATTCCGGCGACTGGTCCGCGGATCGGCGCGCTGCTGGTCAATCCGGGTGGACCCGGGGCATCGGCGGTCGACATGGTCGCCACGCTGGGAGCCGATCTGGCAGGCTCCGAGATCAGCCGCCGCTTCGATTTGGTGGGATTCGATCCCCGCGGCGTCGGCCACTCCACGCCGGCGCTACGCTGCCAGACGGACGCGGAGTTTGACGACTACCGTCGTGAACCGATGGTGGACTACAGCCAGTCCGGCGTAGCACACATCGAAGGCGTGTATCGGCAGCTGGCGCAGCGCTGCCTCAACCGAAATGGCCCGGCGTTCTTGGAAAACGCCGGCACGGCGTCCGTCGCACGCGACATCGATGTGGTGCGCCAGGCGCTGGGCGACGACCAAATCAACTATCTCGGCTTCAGCTACGGCACGAAATTGGGGACCGCCTACGTCGAGCGGTTCGGCGACCACGTTCGCGCCATGGTGCTGGACGGTGCGATCGACCCAGCCGTCGGCCCGATCGAGGAAAACATCAACCAGCAGGCCGGGTTTCAGACTGCGTTCAACGATTACGCGGCGGATTGCGCCCGCTCGTCGGACTGCCCGCTGGGCACCGATCCGGCCCAATGGGGCAACCGCTACCACCAACTTGTCGACCCGCTGGTGAGCAAACCGGCTCAGACGTCGGATCCACGCGGACTGGGTTACGCAGATGCGACCACGGGCACCATCAATGCCCTCTACACCCCGCAGTTCTGGAAATACCTGACCAGCGGTCTGCTCGGTCTGCGTCGCGGCACCGATCCCGGTGACCTGCTGATGCTGGCCGACGAATACTACGGCCGCGACGACAAAGGGCACTACGACAATTCGCAGGACGCGTTCAACGCGGTCCGCTGCGTCGACGCCCCCGCGCCGAAGGACCCTGCGGCCTGGGCGGACGCTGACCGCCGGATGCGCGAAGTTGCGCCGTTCCTGTCCTACGGGCAGTTCACCGGGTATGCGCCCCGCGACCTGTGCGCGCTCTGGCCGGTACCCGCGACGTCCGCGCCGGCGCCGGCAGCGCCCGTCGCTCCGGGCAAAGTCGTCGTCGTGTCCACCACCCACGACCCGGCCACCCCGTATCAGGCAGGCGTGGACCTGGCCCGCGAACTCGGCGCCCCGCTGATCACATATGAGGGCACCCAACACACCGTGGTGTTTAACGGTGACCAATGCGTCGACAACGCGGTGGTCAGCTACTTCGTCGACGGGGTGGCGCCGGGAAACTTACGGTGTTCGGCGCCGTAGTAACACAGAGTTAACTGGCTTTGCATATTGTTCCAGTTATGGATCGACAAAAGGAATTCGTGCTCCGCACGCTGGAGGAACGGGATATCCGGTTCGTCCGGCTGTGGTTCACCGACGTCCTCGGTTTCCTCAAGTCGGTCGCGATCGCCCCGGCCGAGCTTGAGGGCGCCTTCGAGGAAGGCATCGGCTTCGACGGATCGTCCATCGAGGGCTTTGCCCGGGTTTCTGAGTCCGACACGGTAGCTCACCCCGACCCGTCGACCTTTCAGGTGCTGCCCTGGACCTCCCGCTCCGGCCACCACCACTCGGCGCGGATGTTTTGCGACATCACGATGCCGGACGGCTCGCCGTCGTGGGCCGACCCGCGGTATGTGCTGCGACGGCAGCTAGGCAAGGCCAACGACCTCGGCTTCTCTTGCTACGTGCACCCTGAGATCGAGTTCTTCCTGCTGGAACCCGGTCCGGAGGACGGGTCGATACCCATTCCGCTCGACAACGCCGGCTACTTCGACCAGGCGGTGCACAGCGCGTCCAACTTCCGTCGCCATGCGATCGACGCCCTGGAGTTCATGGGCATCTCGGTGGAGTTCAGCCACCACGAAGGGGCGCCCGGTCAGCAAGAGATCGACCTTCGCTTTGCCGACGCACTGTCGATGGCCGACAACGTGATGACGTTCCGTTACGTCATCAAAGAGGTCGCGTTGGAAGAAGGCGCGCGGGCGACGTTCATGCCCAAGCCATTCGGGCAGTACCCCGGCTCGGCCATGCATACCCACATGAGCCTGTTCGAGGGCGAAGTCAACGCGTTCCACAGCCCGGACGATCCGCTGCAACTCTCGGATGTCGCCAAGTCATTCATCGCCGGGATCCTCGAGCACGCAAGCGAGATCAGTGCAGTCACCAACCAATGGGTCAACTCCTACAAGCGGCTGGTGCTCGGCGGCGAAGCGCCCACCGCCGCGTCGTGGGGCGCGGCGAACCGGTCGGCGTTGGTCCGGATTCCGATGTACAGCCCGAACAAGACCTCGTCGCGGCGTATCGAGGTGCGCAGCCCCGACTCGGCGTGCAATCCGTACCTGGCTTTCGCCGTGCTCCTGGCGGCCGGGCTGCGCGGTGTGGAGAAGAATTACGTCCTGGGCCCGCAAGCAGAAGACAACGTCTGGGACCTGACGCCCGAGGAGCGCCGCGCGATGGGTTACCGCGAGCTGCCATCCAGCCTCGACGAAGCGCTTCGTGCAATGGAGAGTTCCGAGCTCGTCGCAGAAGCCCTGGGGGAGCACGTCTTCGACTTCTTCCTGCGCAACAAGCGCACTGAGTGGGCGAACTACCGTCGCCACGTCACACCCTTTGAGCTGAAGACTTACTTGTCTTTATAACCCTCTCTACAGCGTTCCCCGGTAATCGCGCGCCGAGCGCATAGCCAAGTCTCAGGCAATCTGCGCTACGGTCGTGGTCGTGAATCAACCCGTGACGGCGCGGCCGAAAGTTCCCAGCTTCGGCCGGCTCGGGTTGGTCGACGCGCGCGCAGGCGCCAACCTGGCCAAGCTGGGTTGGGACAGCGAAGCGCATGTCGGCGTGCTGTGGTCACTGTCGCGCGCACCGGATGCGGACGCTGCGCTGTGCGCGATGGTACGGCTGGTCGAGGCGCTCGGCGACGACTGGGACGAGCTCAATGCGGCACTGGCGGACGACCGCGGCCTGCGCGGTCGGCTGTTCGCTGTGCTCGGGTCTTCGCTCGCCTTCGGGGATCACCTGGTCGCCAATCCGCAGGCATGGCAGCTGCTGCGGGGCAAAGTGAAGCTGCCGTCCGCCGAGCAGCTGCGGGTTGCCTTTACCGAGTGCCTCTCCGAAACCTCGGATGGCGCAGGCTCGGTGGTCTCGCGGTTACGCATCCTCTACCGCAACCGGGTGCTGGTGCTGGCCGCTCTGGATCTGGCGCCGACAGTCGAGAACGAACCGGTGCTGTCTTTCACCGCAGTCGGTGCTCACCTGACCGACATCGCGGATGCCGCATTGGCGGCCGCGCTGACCCTGGCCGAGACCACCATCTGTGGCGACGCCACACCGCCCCGACTGGCGGTCATCGCGATGGGTAAATGCGGGGCGCGCGAACTGAACTACGTCAGCGACGTCGACGTGATCTTCGTCGCCGAGCACGCCGATGCGGTAACGACCCGGGTAGCCGGCGAGATGATGCGGGTGGCTTCCGAAGCCTTTTTCCAGGTCGACGCCGCGCTGCGCCCGGAGGGCCGCCACGGCGAGCTGGTCCGGACCCTCGACTCGCATGTCGCTTATTACCACCAGTGGGCCAAGACCTGGGAGTTCCAGGCGCTGCTGAAAGCCCGGCCGGCGGTCGGGGACGCGGAGTTGGGCAAGCAGTACATCGCCGCATTAATGCCGATGGTGTGGACCGCCTGCGAGCGTGAACACTTCGTCAGCGAGGTTCAGGCGATGCGGCGGCGGGTCGAGCAACTGGTGCCCGCCGATGTCCGGAGTCGCGAGATCAAGCTCGGTAGCGGCGGGCTGCGTGACGTCGAGTTCGCGGTGCAGCTGCTGCAATTGGTGCACGGTCGCACCGACGAGTCATTGCACGTGGCGTCCACGGTGGACGCGTTGGCCGCACTGGGGGCTGGCGGCTATGTCGGGCGCGACGACACGGCGAACCTGACGGCCTCCTACGAGTTCCTCCGGCTGCTCGAACACCGGCTGCAGTTGCAGCGCCTCAAACGCACTCATATGTTGCCGGCCTTTGACGACGACGAGGCACTGCGCTGGTTGGCGCGAGCGGCTCATATCCGGCCCGACGGGAGCCACGACGCGCTGGGTGTGCTGCGCGAAGAGCTGAAACACCAAAGCCTGCGGGTGTCGCGGCTGCACGCCAAACTGTTCTATCAACCGCTGCTGGAATCGCTTGCGCCGGAAGGCTTGGAGTTCTCCCACGGCATGACGCCGGCCGCTGCAGAGCGCCAGCTGGCCGCACTCGGCTACGACGCTCCGCAGAGCGCGCTGACCCACCTGTCCGCGCTGATCAACCAGAGCGGCCGTCGTGGTCGGGTGCAGTCGGTGCTGCTACCCAGGTTGTTGGACTGGTTGTCCGACACCCCCGATCCGGACAGTGGGCTCTTGGCCTATCGCAGGATCAGCGAGGCCATGGTCGTGCACCGCTGGTACCTGTCCACGCTGCGGGACAAGCCGGCGGTGGCCAAGCGGCTGATGCATGTGCTCGGCACCTCGGCCTATGTGCCGGACCTGCTGATGCGTGCCCCGGAGATCATCCAGCAATACAGTGATGGGCACTCCGGGCCGAAGCTGCTTGATGTCGACCCCGAGACGGTGGCCGGTGCGTTGGTGGCCTCGGCGGGCCGACAAAACGACCCGGCCCGGGCCATTGCCGTCGCCCGCTCGCTGCGCCGGCGTGAGCTGGCCCGCGTCGCCTCCGCCGATCTGCTCGGCATGCTCGAGGTCACCGAGGTCTGCGCCGCGCTCACCTCGGTGTGGGTAGCGGTGCTGCAGGCCGCCCTGAACGCGGTGATCCGCGCCAACCTGCCCGACATCGGTGCGGCCCCGGCTGCCATCGCGGTGATCGGGATGGGCCGGTTAGGCGGCCGCGAGCTGGGCTACGGGTCCGACGCCGACGTGCTGTTCGTCTGCGAACCGGCCGCCGGCGTCGAGGATTCGAAGGCGGTGCGCTGGGCGGCGTCGGTGGCCGAGCAGGTTCGGGCGCTGTTGGGCACCGCAAGTGCGGATCCACCCTTGGAGATCGACGCCAGCCTGCGACCCGAGGGCCGCAGTGGTCCACTGGTCCGCACACTCGCGTCGTATGCCGCCTACTACGAGCAATGGGCGGAGCCCTGGGAAATTCAGGCGTTGCTACGCGCGGACGCGGTCGCCGGTGACGCTGATCTCGGCCAGCGATTCCTGTTGATGGCCGACAAGACGCGTTATCCCGCCGGCGGGGTATCCCCAAAGGCGGTGCTCGAAATCCGGCGGATGAAAGCCCGGGTGGACTCCGAACGGCTACCGCGCGGCGCCGACCCCACGACCCACACCAAGCTGGGCCGCGGCGGCCTGGCGGATATCGAGTGGACTGTGCAGCTGCTTCAGCTGCGGTACGCCAGCGAGATCGAGGCCCTGCACAACACCTCCACGCTGCAGAGCCTGGACGCCATCGCAGCCGCCGAACTGATCCCCGCCGAAGACGCAGAGCTGCTGCGGCAAGCGTGGCTGATGGTAACTCGGGCCCGCAACGCGCTGGTGCTGGTTCGGGGTAAGCCGACCGATCAGTTGCCGGGACCCGGACGCCAGCTCAACAGCGTCGCGGTCGCCGCCGGCTGGGAAAAGAACGGCGACGGCGGCGCATTTTTGGACCACTACCTACGCCTGACCCGCCGTGCAAAAGCCGTCGTGCACAAGGTGTTCGATGAATGAGCCAGCCCCGGCTGCGAGCCACCACGCAGCTCGGTGTTAGTAAGGACGCATAGGCCGGCTAGTCCAGAACGCCCGCCACTAGCGCCAGGAGGCGGGTTTTGGTGGAGATACCTTACGAGGTGATGAGCTCCGACGAGCATGAGCGGCTCGCCGGGCTGTACGGTCCGCTGACCGACGCGGTTCGCGAGCTCATCGACGCCACCATCCGCACCGAGGCCGACCAGGACGCCCTCAGCGCCGCGCGGACCGCGATCCAGGCGGCGACGGACGCCTTGCGCAGTAGGCAGCGTGATGAAAAGCAGGTGGTCCGATACGCGACGGGCGGTCGGCCGGTCGTCTGGAGCAACGCGGTGATCGGCCTGCGCAACCCGATCGCCCCGCCGCTGACCATCCAACACAACGACGATGGCACCCAATGCTGGAGTGAGTTCACCCTCAACGGGGCATACGAGGGGCCGCCCGGACTGGTGCATGGTGGCGTGTGCGCCCTGGTGCTCGACCACGTGCTCGGCGAGGCCGCCAGTGAGGGCCTGACCAAACCGCTGTTCACCGGAACGCTCACCGTGAGATTTGTGCGTGGCACTCCACTGGGCAGGCTTCGCGCCGAAGCTGTCGTCGAGCGCACTGAAGGAGTCAAATCCTTTGTGTCCGGCCGTCTTTCCGACGCCGAGGGAATCACCGTCGAAGCGGAAGGGATTTTCATCAAGCCGGCATGGGCGCGGGACCCCGGATGAAGTTCTACATCAGCAGCGCATACCTGAACACCCGAGAGATCGTGGAGGTCGCCAGGGCCGCCGACGACCTCGGCTACGACGGCATCGGGATCCCCGACCACATCGTGAACCTGGAAACCCTGAGCACCCCGTACCCCTACACCAAGGACGGCCAGCGCCGCTGGCAGCCCTTCACCGAGTGGCCTGATCCGTGGGTGCTGGTCGGCGCGCTTGCCCAGGTCACGACGCGGCTGAAGTTCGTCACCACGGTCTACATTCCGGCGATGCGCAACCCCTACTCGGCGGCGAAAGCCATCGGAACCGCCGCATATCT
The DNA here is from genome assembly GCF_035623875.1 of Mycobacterium sp. Taxonomy (GTDB): domain Bacteria; phylum Actinomycetota; class Actinomycetes; order Mycobacteriales; family Mycobacteriaceae; genus Mycobacterium. The sequence goes on from NZ_DASPSP010000194.1 coordinate 52,407, forward strand.
CGCCGACGGGAGGGTGGAGCTCGGTGTTGGTGTCGGCTGGTGTGCCGACGAGTTTGCCTTGATGCAGCAGCCATTCTCCGACCGGGGCAAACGCACCGACGAGATGCTCGATCTGATGCGAGCGCTGTGGTCACCGGACTGGACCGAGTTCGACGGCGAGTTCTATCAGACGCCGAGGTTGGAGATGGAACCGACGCCGCCGCGAATACCCATCTATGTCGGTGGGCTCAGCGAGACCGCGCTGCGCCGCGCAGCCCGCTACGACGGCTGGATCGGCGACTTGATCAAGACCGACCGCGCGATCGCTGCGGCAGCCCGGTTGCGTGAGCTTCGGATCGAAAACGATTTGCCTGTCAACGATTTCACCATCCTCACTCCGTTGACCGACGCCATCGCGATCGCCGACTACCAGCGCGCTGAGGATGCCGGCATCACCGGCATCCTGACCGTGCCGTGGATGTTCTACACCGGGCCGGATGCCACGCTGGCCGAGAAGGTGGACGGCATGAAGAAGTTCCGCAAGGATCTCGCGCTCGATGGATGACCGGCCTGTGGTGGTCAAAGCGTTCCATCGCCGGATGGTTTGGCATAACGTGTCTGGGGTGGAGTTACACGGAAACCCCGAATTAGTGCCGGTAGAGGCATTGCGCTCAGGTGACCCGATAACCGACGTCCACGGTGGCGGCCAGCATTACACAGTCCTCGAGTCGAAGGCTTTCGACGAGAGCTGCGTGGTCCTCGAACTTGAGTCGAAAGCCAACGACCAGCTTCGAGTGATCGAGATGTCCTTCCCGGTCGGCTACTACATGGGCCGGTCGCCTCGGCGCATTCTCTGACGCCACGGCGTCCGGCTGATTCGGGGGCCTGGGAGAAAACGTCGCGTCGGCGCGACGATCTGCCCGCTCGGCGGCACCTGGCGCTCACCTCTGCCTGCACTATGAACGGTATGTCCGAACTCAAGCAGTTTCGCATCGATGTCCCAACCGAAGTTCTCGACGATCTGCGGGCCCGCCTGGCGCAGACCCGTTGGCCGGAAGTCGAGTGTGTCGACGACTGGAGTCAGGGCATTCCGTTGGCCTACACCCGCGAACTGGCGGCTTACTGGGCCGACGGTTACGACTGGCGCGCTCGCGAAGTCGCGTTGAACCGATTCGATCAGTTCATCACCGAAATCGACGGCCTCGATATCCATTTCATTCACCAGCGATCGCCGCACGCGGACGCTCTGCCGCTGGTGATCACCCACGGCTGGCCCGGATCGATCGCGGAGTTTCAGAAGGTGATCGAGCCGCTGGTCAATCCGGCGTCGGGACGCCCCGAGGATGCATTCCACGTAGTGTGCCCGTCACTGCCCGGATATGGGTTTTCGGGCAAGCCCGCCGAGACCGGATGGGGCGTCGGCAAGATCGCGCAGGCGTGGGAGACGCTCATGCTGCGCCTTGGCTATGAGCGCTACGGCGCGCAAGGCGGGGACTGGGGAGCGGCGGTCACGACGCAAATCGGCCGCAACGGCGGCCACTGCAGCGCGATCCATCTGAACATGCCGATCGCCCGGCCCGCGGCGGGGTCCGGCGGCGATCTCACCGAAGACGAGCAACAAGGGCTGGCGGCATACGCAGAGCACCGCCAATGGGGAACCGGCTATTCCAAGCAGCAATCCACCCGGCCGCAGACGCTCGGTTATGGACTAGTCGACTCGCCGGTAGGGCAACTGGCCTGGATCGTCGAGAAGTTCTGGGCGTGGACGGACTGCGACGGGCATCCGGAAAATGCGCTCAGCCGCGATGAACTGCTCGACAACGTGATGCTGTATTGGGCCACCGCGAGTGGCGCATCGTCAGCGCGCCTGTACTGGGAGAGTTTCAACAACTTGGTCACGGACGGCCGCGTCGAACTGCCCACCGGCGTCGCAGTGTTTCCCAAGGAAATCCTGCGTACTCCGCGACGCTGGTGCGAGGCCGCCTACAACGTCAGGCACTGGTCGACGATGCCGCGCGGCGGGCACTTCGCGGCATTCGAGCAGCCGGATCTGTTTGTCGGCGACGTCCGCGCCTTCTTCGCGACGGTCCGGTAAGTACTTCAGTCAGCGCCGCAGGCGCCGGAAGCGATTTCTCTGCCCGCCGCCGCGGCGGTCATCCAGCGCGTAGGCGCCGCCGCCGGCGAAGATCAACAGGAAGAAGACAAAGCAGTACATCACGGCGGCTTCACCATGGTTGTTGATCGGGAAGAACCCCTGCGGCAGGTGCACGGTGAAGTAGGCGACCGCCATTTGGCCGCAGGCCACAAAGGCGGCGGCCCGGGTGAATAGGCCCGGGATGATCAGCGCGCTGGTGATTACTTCGATCCAACCCGCGTAATAGGTCGGCCATTGGCCCACCGGAGCTTGGTGATGAGCCGGCCAGCCAATCAGTGTCGATAGGCCTTCGCAAAGAAACAGCAGACCGAACACCACCCGGAAAACCGCGAGGGCAATCGGGTAACACGAATTGAGCCGTGCCTCGAGATTGCGCGTCATGCGCCGACGATACGTGCTTACAGCTGAGCCCAGACCGACTTGGTCTTCATGTAGGCCTCGATGCCCTCCCGGCCGAACTCGTGGCCCCAGCCGGACTGCTTGTAACCGCCGAACGGCACGTCGTGGTCAAAGACCAACTGGCAGTTCACCTGAACGCTGCCCGCCTGCAGTCGCTTGACGATCCTGTGGGCGCGGCCAACGTTTTCCGTCCAGGCGGTGGCCGCCAGGCCGTAGGTGGTGTCATTGGCCATGGCCACGGCCTCGTCTTCGTCGTCGAACGGCAGGATGCTGACCACCGGTCCGAAGATCTCCTGCTGGTACAGCCGCATGCCGGGGTCGACGTTGGTCAGCACTGTCGGGTGCACGAAGTAGCCCCTGCGGTCCAAACGGTAGCCGCCGGTGACCACTTCAACGCCGTCGCTGCGGCCCTCTTCGATGAAGCCCATGACGCGGGTCAGCTGCTTTTGGCTGATCAGCGGGCCGCTGACGCAGCCCTCCTCGCTGGGCGCGCCCAGCTTGAACGTATTCGCCATCAGCGCAATGCCTTCCACGACCCGGTCGTACACGCCGCGCTGCACGAAGATCCGCGACCCGCATACACAGCCCTGGCCGGAGTGCACGAAGATGCCCAGCGACGCCATCAGGATGGCCTTGTCCATGTCGGCGTCGTCGAAGATCAGCACCGGCGACTTCCCGCCAAGTTCCAGCATGACCTTCTTCAGGTTGCCTGCGGACGCCCGCACGATCTCCTTGCCGACCTCGGTCGATCCGGTGAAGGCGACCTTCTCGACGTCGGGATGGGCGGTGATCGCGGCACCCGCCGTGTGGCCGTAGCCGGTCAGCAGGTTGACGACACCCTCGGGTACGCCGGCCTCGTGTACCAGCCTGTCGAGCAGCAGCGCCGAAAGGGGTGTTTCCTCAGCGGGTTTCACGAGCATGCTGCAGCCCGCGGCGAGGGCCGGCGCGAGTTTTGCGCTCGCATTGAAGATCGGGCCGTTCCACGGGAAGATCAGCCCGACCACTCCGAAGGGTTCCTTGAGGGTGTAGGCGTGCATGTTGACGAAGGTGTCCGTTGCGATGCCGTCAGTCTTCACGTCGTATGCGACGCCGTTGAGTTTCGAACACCAACCGGCGTAGTAGCGGAAGAACTCCGAGCAGGTGGACATCTGCAACTGCGCCTGCATCAGTGGCATGCCGGTGTTCAGCGAGTCGAGCTGGGCGAACTCTTTGGCGTGTTCGTCGATCAAGTCCGCGATGCGCCACATGATCTTGGCCCGCTCGCGACCCGGCAGCTGGGACCAGGCGCCCGACTCGAAAGCCACTTTCGCGCGCGCGACCGCATCGTTGACCGCTTCCGTCCCGCAGTCGGTGAACTCGGTGATCGGCTCCTCGGTTGCGGGATCGATGACTTGAATGACGTCACCGGCGCCGGGGCGCTTGCGGAGGTCGTCCAGTACCGTCTGCAGCGTCATCTGATCCCTTTCGTAGCTTGGTGCTGAGCACCTGCTTAGCATCGTCGGCGCTGCGCGGTCAAGATCGGTGACTAGCGCGCGCCCAGCGTGCCCTTGAGGTACTGGGCACAGCAGGCGCGGCGGGCCAGCTTGCCGCTGGTGGTGCGAGGGATAGCGCCCGCCGGCAGCAATAGCACATCGCTCACGCTGAGATGATGCCGGTGCGACACGGCCTGCCTGATCGCCTCAAGCGCCGGTTGGGGATCGACCCGGCTGGTGCCCGCGGCCCGCTCGGCGACGATCACCAGCCGTTGGCCGCCATTGTCGGCCGGCACGGAGAACGCCGTCGCGTAGCCACGACGTACGACCGGCGAGGCCTCCGCGGCGGTGGCCTCGATATCCTGTGGATAGTGGCTACGGCCTTCGATCGTCATCAGATCGGCGATGCGGCCGGTGACGTAGAGCTCGCCGTCGAGATAGACACCGAGGTCCCCGGTGCGCAGCCAGCTGCCTTCGACGGTCGAGCCGTCCGCGTGGCTGCCTTCCCCGAGCCACGATCTCAGTTTGGCGCCGAAGGTCGCCCGGGTCTCGTCGGGCATTCCCCAATAGCCCCGACCAATGTTGTTGCCCTGCAACCAGATTTCGCCGACCGCACCGTCGGGCAATTCGGACCCGGTATCGGGGTCGACGATCACGGCCCACTGGCTGCGAGCCACCTGGCCGCAGGACACCTGCGCGACGGCGTTCGGGGCATCCGCCGGGACGCGTACCGCGTGTCCGGCGCCCAGTTGCTCACGGCCGAAATAGACCACCGCCGCCTCGGCCTCGGGCGCAATCGTCGCAACGAACAGAGTTCCCTCGGCTATGCCGTACGAGGGTTTGAACGCTGTGCGCGGTAACCCGTAGGGCGCAAACGCCTTAGTGAATGTTCTGATCGCATCGATGCTGACCGGTTCGGAACCGATGATCATCACCACGTTGCGCAGATCGATGTCGTCACCTTGCGCGGGCAGGCCGCGTTGCGCGGTCCACTCGTAGGCGAAGTTCGGCGCGGCGGTGACCACGCGGCCTTCCCGCGAGCCGGCGGACAAGGCATGGATCCACCGCTGTGGCCTTCGGACGAACGCCGTCGGCGACATCAGCGTGGAATGTCCTCCGTACACCGCCGGGAAACCGATCATCGACAAACCCATGTCGTGGTAGAGCGGTAACCAACTGACGCCGTGGGTGTTTCGGTCCAGCAGGTTGATCGACAGAATCATCTGCACCAGGTTGGTTCCGACCGCGCGATGGGTGACTTCCACACCGACCGGCGACCGCGTTGAGCCCGAGGTGTACTGCAGGTGAGAAACGTCGTCTAGGCCGAGTTCGGTGGGGACGAACAGTTCTCCTGCAGCGGCGGGGATCTGATCGATGACGACGACGTGCGGCCGGCGGCGCTCGGGGAGGTTGGCCAAGAAGCTGTCGACCGACTCTTTTGCCGCCGTTGTCGTGAGCACCAGCGTGGGCTCCGAATCACGAAGCGCCGTATCGAGACGTTCGGCGTGGCCGGGCAATTCGGGGGCGAACAACGGCACCGCGATGGCCCCTGCCTTGACTGCCGCGTAGAAACCCGCAACGTAGTCGATGCCCTGCGGCGCGAGGATCGCAACCCGCTCACCGCGACCTGCGACTTGTTGCACGCGCGCGCCGATGGCTTGCAGCCTGGTCCCGAACTGGGTCCAGCTCACTTCCTCGGTCTGCACGCCGGCCGCGCGAGCGTGATCCAGGTAGCGATACGCCGTCGCTTCACCGATATTCGCGATGTTGCGGTCGATGAGGGATATGAGCGTGGCACCCGGGGGCAATGCGACGCCGCCCTGCGGGTCCAGGCATTCTTCGATTTGTAGCAGCCCGCTACCGCTATCCATAACCGAAAGTCTAGGTGCGCAGCGGATAACCTCAGCCGATCATCTACCTGCACGGGCCGGTGGCGACGCCGGTGCAGGCGGAGCCTCGAACAACGCTGGATCGGCCACGATGACGCTCGGCGCTACATCGCCCGTGCGTGTCGCAACAAACGGCGTCCGGTAGACCGTTCCTTGGTTGCCGCATTCGTTGGTGAGAATGGTGCCTATCTCAGTGCCTCGAAGCGTCCCATCGGGCTGTGGCTCCAGGGACCAAAGGCGCGTCTCGTCGTCGGTGACCGGTTTTGTTGTTCCGTCACACTGCATTGGTGCCTGAAGGTCAGGCGTGCCTTGCCAACGGCCGTCGGCGAAATGGAGAACGTTTGTCGTGCCAGTGCCCTCTTGCTGGTTGGAATCGGCCAACTCAGACCCTGCGGCAGCGCATCCGGTCGGCGTACATGCGGAGCGATAAGCCCACCACTGGGTGACGGCGGCGCCGAGGCCGGTCTTCGTCCCGTTGATCGTTTGATTCTGCAGATCGAAGTCCACGCGGTAAGTGCCGTCGAGGACGGGACCCGCGACGTGTGGGGGTGCGGTGCTGGTCGACGGCGCGATGGTGACTGTCGCCGGATCGGCGACCGCCACGCCGCTCGGCACATCGCCGACGCGGGTCGCGACGACGGGAGCCACGGCCACCTGTCCTTGAAGGCCGCACTCGTTGGTGAGTGCGATGCCAGTCATCACGCCTCGAAGTGTGCCGCCGGGCTGTGGCCCCAACGACCACGTCAGCATGACGGTATTAGCGCCTTCGACGACTTGATCGTCTGCGCCAAGGCAGCGCTTCTGGGCGATTCGGCGCTTAACGGGCGCGGATTGCCATTGGCCGTCAACGAAACGGTAATCGGCTGACTGGGCTGGGGTGTGCGCCACTTGGCGGTTGTTGTTATCCAGTCGGGTCGCGCTGGCAACGCATCCCGTAGATCTGCACGATGAGTGAAAGGCCCACCAAGCGGCGTTGTCGGCGGTATGTACGGCGTATGGGGCGCCGTTGATTGTTTGCTTCTCATAGTCGTAGTTGAAGCGGTAGGTACCGTCGAGAACTGCGGCGGGTGGAGCCGGCGCGCTGGCTGCCGGGGCGGAGGCGGTGTTCCTCGTCGGCTGCATCAGATAGCCGACGGCGCCGATGGCGGCGACCAACACCGCCGCAATCGACGCTCCGAGCGTGATCCGAGATCGCTTGCGGCGCTGCGGCTTCGGCGTCTCGGACCTCATGATCGGCGCAGCGACCGTAGTAACGGCCCCGGCCTCGATGTCGGCCCGCTGGGTGAGGGCCGCGGCGAAGTCGCGGCATTGTTCGAACCGGTCGGCAGGGTCCTTCGCGAGCGCCCGCGAAAACACCTCATCGAGGTTCGCCAACTCCGGACGATGATCGCTCAGCTTTGGTAGTGGTGCGGTGAGATGTCGGCTGATGACGGCCACCGGGTTGGAATGCGGATACGGCGGCCCACCAGTGAGAAGGTGAAACGCGGTGGCCGCCAGCGCATATTGATCGGCTCGCCCATCGATGTCTACACCCATCAACTGTTCAGGCGCGGCGTAGGCGAGTGTGCCCACGGTGAAATTGGTTGCGGTAAGTCCGCTGATGTCAGCAAGTGGTCGTGCAATACCGAAGTCGGCCAACAATATCCGGCGCTTGCCGTCGTCAGGATCGGTGAGCAAGATGTTCGCGGGCTTGACATCGCGGTGCAGCAGGCCCTGGCTGTGTGCGTAGTCGAGTGCGGCGGCGACGGCGGCGACGATGTCGCACACGTCCTCTACCGGCATCCCGGCCGGATAGCGGTTTTTGACTAGCTGCGCGGCGTCGGTGCCGTCGACGTAGTCCATCGCGATCCAGAGGTGACCATCGAACTCGCCGCGATCATGGACCGCGACAATGTTCGGGTGCCACAGCGCGGCGGCCAGGTCGGCTTCGCGCTGAAACCTTTCCCGGAAGTTGCCGTCGGCTGTTATTGCCTCGGAAAGGACTTTCAGAGCATCGCGGCGCGGCAACCTTGGATGCTGAGCAAGGTAGACCTCGGCCATCCCGCCAGAACCCAGCAGTCGCAGGATTGTGTACCCCGCGATGATCGTCCCAGCCGGCACTGACATGGGCGGATGGTACCGTCGCCCCAACGGCCGTGGCCTAAATTCGCCCGCCGCAGGTCAGCAGGTTGGCCCGCGTTACACGTCGAAGTACAGCGCGAATTCGTACGGATGCGGCCGGATGTTGACCGGGTCGATCTCGTTCTCGCGCTTGAAGCTGATCCATGTCTCGATCAGGTCGGGCGTGAAAACGCCTCCCTCGGTGAGGTATTCGTGGTCCGCTTCGAGACGGTCGATCACATCGGACAGCTGGGTCGGCGTCTGCGGGATGCTCGCGGCCTCTTCTGGCGGCAGTTCGTAGAGATCCTTGTCGACCGGCGCCTGCGGCTCGATCTTCTTCTTGATGCCGTCCAGGCCCGCCATCATCATCGCCGAGAACGCCAGATAGGGGTTGCCCGACGCGTCGGGGCTCCGGAACTCCAGCCGCTTGGCCTTCGGGTTGTTGCCGGTGACGGGGATGCGCACGCACGCCGACCGGTTGCGCTGGCTGTACACCAGATTGATCGGGGCTTCATAGCCCGGCACCAGCCGCTTGTAGGAGTTGACCGTCGGGTTGGTGAACGCCAGCAGCGACGGCGCGTGGTGCAACAGGCCGCCGATGTAGTGGCGGGCGAGATCCGACAGACCGGCATAGCCCGTCTCGTCGTACATCAGCGGGCTGCCGTCCTTCCAGAGCGACTGGTGGCAGTGCATACCAGAGCCGTTGTCGCCGAACAACGGCTTGGGCATGAACGTAACGGTCTTGCCGTTCTGCCACGCGGTGTTCTTGATGATGTACTTGTACAACTGCGCATCGTCCGCGGCGTGCAGCAGCGAGTTGAACTGATAATTGATCTCGGCCTGCCCGCCACTGCCCACCTCGTGGTGGCCTTTTTCCAGCGTGAAGCCGGCGTTGATCAGGTTGGTCAGCATCTTGTCGCGCAGGTCGACGTACTGGTCGTTCGGGGCCACCGGGAAGTATCCGCCCTTGTGGCGGACCTTGTAGCCGCGGTTGGCGCTGCCGTCAGCCTCGGTCGCGTTGCCGGTGTTCCACCACCCCGAGATCGCGTCCACCTCGTAGAACGCGCCGTTGGCGCGCGAGTCGAAGCTCACCGAGTCGAAGATGTAGAACTCGGCCTCGGCGCCGAAGTAGGCGGTGTCGGCGATGCCGGTGCTATTCAGGTAGTTCTCCGCCTTGCGGGCGACGTTGCGCGGATCGCGTGAGTAGGCCTCAAGGGTGAACGGGTCGTGCACGAAGAAGTTGAGGTTCAGCGTCTTCGCTTCGCGGAACGGGTCGAGCTGGACGGTGTCGGGGTCAGGAATCAAGAGCATGTCCGACTCGTGGATCGCCTGGAAGCCGCGAATCGATGAGCCGTCGAAGGCGATCCCATCCTTGAACACGCCCCGGTCGAACCCCGACGCCGGGATCGTGAAGTGTTGCATGACGCCGGGCAGATCGCAGAACCGGACGTCGACGTACTCGACCTTCTGATCCTTGATGATTTTGATGATGTCATCGGCCGTCTTTGCGGACACCGAAGCGCTCTCCTTTACTGTGGGCCTCGAAGAATCTACTGCGGTCATTGAAGCGCTCTCCTTTACCTGGCCGTGACGGTTCGCCCGACCAGACGCTATGGACGCGGTGTTGCCTGGGAGTCAACCCTGCGTTGCGCCGACGTTACGCGACGTCGCGGTTCGCCGCCGAGTCAGGGCAGACCTAACCTTATTGTGGGGTCATGGCCCGCAGCAACCGATCTTGGCTTTCCGGTCCCGGGCCGCTCGAATCGGGTCCGCCGCAGGGATATCCGGGTGAGAAGCTCGGATTGCCCGAGCGTGGCCCTGGTTCGTTGGCCCGCCTGGGTCGCCGGCTCGCAGCGCTGCTCGTTGACTGGTTGCTCGCCTACGGGCTGGCTGCCCTCGGTATGACGCTCGGGCTGATCTCGCCGAGGATGCTATCGACGGCGGTTTTGCTGATCTGGCTGGCACTGGGAGTGGTCGCCGTCCGGTTGTTCGAGTTCACCCCGGGCCAGTTCGCGCTGGGACTTCGGGTGGCGTCCGTCGATGAACGGCGCCACGTCGGTTTAGGCCGCGCCGTGGTGCGCGGGGCGATGATTGCGCTCGTTATCCCCGCACTGTTCGTCGACGTCGACGGCCGGGGGCTGCAGGACCGCCTGACCGGCACCGCCGTCGTGCGGCGCTGAGTTGACGAGCTACCGGCGGCGTACGGTGCGCTGAACGCCGCGCATCTTGGCGGTGCCGGGCAGCGGGCCCTTGGGCATCGCGGCCGTCCCGGCCCGGGAACCCAGCGCGCTCAGCCGCGACTCCAACGAATCCATCTGTTTGACGGTGATGTTGGCCGGCAGCCGGGCCAGGTGGCGCTCGAGCTTGGCCAGCGGAACCTCTCCCTCGTCGTTGCCGACGATGATGTCGTAGATCGGGATTTCGCCGACCAGCCGGGCGGTGCGTTTCTTTTCTTGGGCAAGCAGCGGTTTGAGCCGCGCCGCCGACCCCTCGGCTACCAGGATGACCCCTGGTCGGCCGATCACCCGGTGCACCGCGTCGAAGTGGCCGGTAGCCGCGACACCGGGGGTGACGCGCCATTTGCCGCGCAAGTTGTCCAGCGCCCAGGCAGCGGCGCCGGTTTGACCCTCGGCCTTGCTGTACACCGACCGCTGCGCACGCCGACCGAAAATGATGAACGCCACCAAAACGCCCAGCACCACGCCCAGCGGGATCATCGTGATCATGGTGAACCCGCCGGTCCACACCCCGACCCCGACCGATATCCCAACGATCAGCACGAACGCGCCGATCATGTAGGGCAACAGCCGCTTGTCCTCCTGGCGCTGGATGGTGAACGCCTGCCAGAGCTGACTGCGGCGCTCTTTGGCGGCCGCCTTGCGGGCCGCTTTCGCCTCGGCTCTGGCGGCCTTGGTCGCCTTGGCATCACGGGGTTTCGCCATAATCGCCAAGAATACGGAAAGCGCGGCTCAGTGCGACGGCGCGGTGCGCGTTTCCGGCCGCCGCATGCTGGCCTGCTGGTAGAGCCGCCTGGCCCGGTATGACGAACGCACCAGCGGTCCGGCCAGCACCCCGGCGAATCCCAGTCGCTCGGCGTAGTCCGAATACTCGACGAACTCATCGGGGGAGACCCAGCGCTCGACCGGATGGTGCCGGGCCGACGGGCGCAGATACTGGGTGATGGTGACGATGTGGCACCCGGCTTCATGCAGATCGGCCAACGCCGTGCGAACCTCGTTAGGCGTCTCGCCCAGCCCGAGAATGAGGTTGCTCTTGGTGACCAGTCCGAAATCCCGCGCCGCGGTGAGCACGCCGAGGCTTCGCTGATAGGAGAAGGCCGGGCGAATTCGCTTGAAGATGCGCGGCACGGTTTCGACGTTGTGCGCCAACACTTCCGGTTGAGACTCGAAGACCTGCTGCAGTCGGTCGGGATCGCCGTTGAAGTCGGGGATCAATAGCTCGACGCCGATGGACGGGTTGAGCCTCTTGATGGCTCGCACGGTTTCGGCGTAGAGCCATGCGCCGCCGTCGGGCAGGTCGTCGCGGGCCACCCCGGTGACGGTGGAATACCGCAGGCTCATCGCCTGTACGCTTTCGGCCACCCGTCGTGGTTCGTCGCGGTCGAACGGGACGGGCTTGCCGGTGTCGATCTGGCAGAAGTCGCAACGCCGGGTGCACACCTCACCGCCGATCAGGAAGGTGGCTTCCCGGTCTTCCCAGCATTCGTAGATGTTGGGGCAGCCGGCCTCTTCGCAGACCGTGTGTAGACCTTCACGCCGGACCAGGCTCTTCAGCTCGGTGTACTCCGGCCCCATCCGCAGCCGGGTCCTGATCCACGGCGGCTTGCGCTCGATCGGTGTTTGCGCGTTGCGTACCTCCAGACGCAGCAGCTTCCGACCCGCGGGAGTGACGGTCACGACGTCGATGCTACGCGGGCCGGGATGGCAGGCGAGGTAAGCGCCAGCTGGCCGTCCAGAGCGTCGCACACTGCGTCAGCGACCGCCGACCGGACGTCGTCGACACCGACACGGCGGCCCAGTGCGGCCGATATCGACGTCACTCCGGCGTCGGTGATGCCGCAGGGGACGATTCTTTCAAACGCGTCCAGGTCGCAGTCGCAATTGAGCGCAAACCCATGCAGCGTCGTTGCTCGCGACACGCGTACACCGATCGCGGCGACCTTGCGCGCCGGCCTACCGCCGCCGGCTGGCAACCACACGCCGGATCGACCGTCGACGCGGCCCACCTCCATACCGAGCCCGGTGCAGACTTTGATCAGCGATTCTTCAATGCGCCGAACGTAATTGACCACATCGAGCGGTTCGCTCAGCCTGATGATCGGATAGCCGACGAGCTGACCCGGGCCGTGCCAGGTGAGCTTGCCGCCGCGGTCGGTGTCGATGACCGGCGTGCCGTCTGTTGGCCGTTCCTGCGCCTGGGTCCGGCGTCCAGCGGTGTAGACCGACGGATGTTCGAGCAACAGCAGCGTGTCGGTGCCGCCCGCCACCCGGGCGTCGGCCAGTTCCCGTTGCAGCTGCCATGCGACCCGGTAATCGACGGTGCCCAACTGGCGGACATCGATCGGGTCGGTGCTCGAACGAATAGTGCTCACTGAGATGAGGCTACAACCAAAACCTGGCTACTACCTGGCAGCGTCTAGGCGACATCGCGGGTGGCGGTGGCGTACCGCAGCGCCTCACCGACGGTGTTGTGGTGGAACTCGAACTCGTTGCGTTCCAGTACAGCCGGGACTGCGCGTTGCCCACTCAACAGGCTTTCGTCAGCGAACTCGCCGAGCGCAGCGCGCACCGCGAACGCCGGCATCGTCAGCGGGGTGGGCCGGTTCACCGCTCGGCCCAATGCCGTGGTGAACTCGGCATTGGTGACCGGCGCTGGGCCGGTGAGGTTCACCGGGCCGGCGAGCCGACGATCTGAGATGGCGAACTGCAGAGCCCGCACCTCGTCCTCGAGACTGATCCACGATATGTATTGGCGGCCGTTACCCAGACGGGCGCCGAGGCCCACCGCGAACAGCGGCCGCAGTCGGCGCAGCGCGCCGCCCGAAGAGGCCAGCACCAATCCGGTGCGGGCCAGGACCACACGGGTGCCGGCCTGCTGGGCGGGCGCGGTCGCCGCCTCCCAGTCCTTACACAATTGGGCGAGGAAACCCGTTCCCGCCGAATAGCTTTCGACGACCACCCGATCCTCGGTGTCGCCGTAGTAGCCGACTGCGCTGGCATTGACCAGCACGCCGACGCCGGCTTCGGCGACCGCCGTCGACAACACTTCCGTTGGCGTGATGCGGCTGTCTCGCAGATTTTGCTTGAAGGCCCCCGACCAGCGCCGCTGCCCGATGTTGAGGCCACACAGATTCACCACGGCGTCGACGCCGCTCAGTGCGCCGGCGTCGAACTCGCCGCTGTCCGGATCCCAGTGCAGCTCACCGGCATTGGCCGGCGCACGGCGCACGATCCGCAAGACCCGATGGTCCGCCGTGCGCAGCGCCGTCACCAGCGCCGAGCCGATTAGCCCGGATGAGCCCGCGATCGCGACGACGGCCTTGGCCACGTTGTCTACAGTCCCAGATCGGCCTCGAACGCGCCTTCTTCGAGCCGGTGCTTGATGGTGGTCAGGAACCGTCCGGCATCGGCGCCGTCGATCAACCGGTGGTCGTAGGTCAGCGGGAGGTAGCAGACCGAGCGCACCCCGATGGATTCGTTGCCGGTGTCGTCGACGACGACCCGCGGCCGTTTGACGATGGCCCCAGTGCCCAGCATCGCGGCCTGCGGCGGCACCAGGATCGGGGTGTCGAACAAGGCGCCCTGGCTGCCGATGTTGGTGATCGTGAAGGTTCCGCCGGACAGTTCGTCGGGCCTGAGGTCTCCGGACCGGGCGCGTGCGGCGATGTCGGCGATCGCGCGCGCCAACCCGGCCAGCGACAGGTCACCGGCGTTGTGGATGACGGGGGAGAGCAGACCCTGCTCGGTGTCGACGGCGAAGCCGAGATGCTCGGCGTCGTAGTAGGTGATCTCCTTGGTTTCTTCGTTGTAGCTGGCATTTACGTTCGGGTGTGCTTTGAGCGCATCGATCACCGCGCGTGCGATGAACGGCAGGAAAGTCAGGTTCACGCCTTCGCGTTCGGCGAACGCGGCCTTGGCTTTGTCTCGCAGCCCCACGATCCGGGTCATGTCGACCTCGTGGGTCTGGGTGAGCTGTGCCGTGGCTTGCAACGACTCGCGGGTCTTCTTCGCCGTGATCTGGCGGATCCGGCTAGCCTTCTGAGTGGTTCCGCGCAGATTTGCCAGCGCGGGCGCCGGTGTGGGCGCGCTCGGCTTCGGCGCCGCCGGGGCCGCAGTGGCCGACGCGGCTTCCGGAGCTTTTTCGACTTCTTCCTTCTCCGCCGCGGCTGACAGCACATCCTGTTTGCGGATCCGCCCGCCGACGCCGGTTCCGTGCACCTGGCTGAGATCAATGTTGCTCTCGGAAGCCAGCTTTCGGACCAGCGGCGTGACGTAGGGAGTGCTTGCCGCGCTGGCCGTCGGAGCGGACTCGGCCCGGGGTTGGGGTGCGGGCTCGGGTGTGGCTTGCGGCGTCGGTGCCGGTTCGGGTGGCGTTGCCGGTGGGGCTTGCGGCTCGGGCTTCGCTTCGGGCTCTGGTTGCGGTGCCGGCTTCGCCGCGGGCTGCGCTGCCGGTGGGGCTTGCGGCTCGGGTTTGGCTGCGACTGCGCTGGCGCCGGTGCCGATCCTGGCCAGCTCGCCGCCGACCGAGACGGTGACGTCCTCCTCGGCGGTGATGCTGATCAGCGTGCCCGCCACCGGAGACGGGATCTCGGTGTCGACTTTGTCGGTGGAAACTTCCACGAGTGGCTCGTCCACATCGACCAAGTCGCCGACCTTCTTCAGCCAGCGGGTCACCGTGCCCTCCGTGACGGACTCCCCGAGTTCGGGCATCAGCACCGGCTGGGAGGTGCCGGTCGCGTCTTGTCCGCTGGCTGCCGACGCAGCGGCCGGTTCGGGTCCGGCCTGCGGTTGCGGTTCTGGCGCAGGCTGGGCTTCCGGCTCCGGTTGTGGTTCAGGCGCTGACGCGGCGGCGGGTTGCTCGCCGCCGCCACCGTCCGTGCTTTCCGCAGTGTCGCCGATGACCGCCAACTCGCCACCGATCTCGACGGTGTCGTCCTCGTGGGCGACGATCTTGGTGAGTACGCCCGCCGCCGGCGATGGAATCTCGGTGTCGACCTTGTCGGTGGACACTTCCAGCAGGGGTTCGTCGAGTTCGACTGTGTCGCCTTCTTGCTTGAGCCAGCGAGTAACGGTTCCCTCAGTCACGCTTTCACCGAGTGCCGGCATCTGAACTGAGAAGGCCATCTCTGTCGACTCCTCGATGGATCGGTCGGTGGGCGCGGGTCGACCTCTGGCTTACCACAGCGCGGTGTACGGAAGCCGCACCCAAGCGGATTACCGAAACCATCCTGTCACTGCGGCGCTGGCGGCACGCAACCAGGGCGGAGCCGGTACGACACCTGGCACCAGCGCCACGCCGGTTCGTCTCAGGGCCGTGTCATGCGAACGGTGAGGGACGGTGATATTTGAAACGTGACAAATAATATTGTCCAAGAAATTGGACTTTGGTTCCGTGACCTCGGATATACCCGGTTTCGGCTCGGTTAATACATCGGGTGTTTAATGGGTTTGGATTAGAAAGCCGAAAATCTG
Organism: Mycobacterium sp.; assembly: GCF_035623875.1. Classification (GTDB taxonomy): domain Bacteria; phylum Actinomycetota; class Actinomycetes; order Mycobacteriales; family Mycobacteriaceae; genus Mycobacterium. Next base: position 68,113 of record NZ_DASPSP010000194.1, read on the forward strand.
GATTATCTTGTTCCCCGTGTATCCAGACGACAGCGGCAAAGAACTAGCCACGGTGCTCTCCTACTTGGCCGGGCGTTCCCTCAGCAGAGAAGAAATCTGGACGGCGATGGAATTGCCGCGGTCCACGTACTACGACCAGCTGGACAAGGGAACCTTGATCACCGCGGACAACTTGTGCGTTGCCGCCGCCAACCTCGGTATCAACCGCGCCGAGCTGCTCACCCGGTACCGGTTCATCGACCCGGAAGAGATCACCGAACTGGCTGAGGAGATCCGTGGCGGTGCGCCGATATCGCACGCCTCGGGCAACGTGCAGGTGAAGACCAAGCGGCCGACAAAACTTGCGGAGTGGCGACCGCGGCAAGACGCGCCCCCGCTCTAACAACACTTGCTTGACGGAACGCTGTGGCTCTCACCGCTCTCATCACCATCACCCTCGCATCCATCGCGTGGAGCCTCTGGATAAGGCGAGTCACCTGGCATTGCCGGTGGGAGGTGGCCGCCACGCTCAACATTGCTCTGCAGGGATGCGCGCTCGCGCTGATGTCCCCGCTGTGCTCCGAAAGCCTGGGCGTTGCCCTACGCAACATCACCGGCGAATGGAACCTGCAGAACTACGTCGGACACGACTGTTACGTGGTCGCGGCCTCGGCGATCGTCTACAACGCGGTCGGTCGACTTGAAGACGACGACGCTTTGCAGACTTCGTTCAAGCAATATGTCGAGCGGCCGGCGACGTTGTGCATTCCATTGTTGTTGGCAACGTTCACGTTAAGTCGTGGCAGCACGGTCTATGCGCGTGATTTCTTTGCGCTACCCACTGACTTCTGGCTGAGCGTGTACTGGGTAGTGCTCACTGGAACCCTGGCTTACCTGCTGGTGTTCGGCTCACGCGCACTACTGGTGCTGCGGAAGGATCCTCGCTCGAAGCGCTTCGCCAATCTCTATCTGGTCGCCTCCGCCAGCGGCATTTCGGCCTGCACGGTGCGGATGATCACTGCGCTGATTGCGCCGCTTCAAGGTCCGCTGGGCACAGCGCTCGTCTGGCTGTTCGCGTGTACGTGCGGCGCCGGTTTTGCATTGATCTCTGCGCAATCCTGGCGGCAGAAGGTCAAATGGTTCCAGCGGCCAGTGGTACACCACTAGCCTCGCGCTGAGGCGTTCGTTAGCCGTTCTCGGCGATGTCTTCCAGTACCGCGAACATGGTGCGCGTCGGAACGCCCGTGCCGCCCTTGGGGGTATACCCCCAAGGACTGCCGGTGTTGTACGCCGGCCCGGCCACGTCGATGTGCGCCCAATTCACGCCGTCGGCAACGAATTCGCGCAAGAACACGCCGGCCACTAGCATGCCGGCGAAGCGTTGCCCGCTGACGTTGGCCAGGTCGGCCACCGTCGACTTCAAGTCGTCCTTGAGTTCGTCGGGCAGCGGCATCGGCCAGCCGTTCTCGCCGGTCTGCTGCGAAATGGCTGCCACCCGGTCTCGGAACTCGTCACTGCCCATCACCCCCGGTGTACGCGAACCAAGCGCTACCGTCTGCGCACCGGTCAGTGTCGACGTCTCAATCAGGTAGTCCGGGTTGTCTTCGCAGGCCCGGGCGATCGCGTCGGCGAGGATCAATCGCCCCTCGGCGTCGGTGTTGAGGACCTCGACGGTGGTCCCGCCGTACTGCGTCAGCACGTCACCCGGGCGCTGGGCGGTCGACGACGGCATGTTCTCGGCCATCGGCACCGTGGCGATCACATCGATCGGCAGTTCACGCAGGGCGGCCAGCGTCACCGTCGCGATGACCGCCGCGGCACCGCCCATGTCCGACGTCATGTAGTGCATCGATGCCGCCGGCTTGATCGAGATGCCGCCGGTGTCGAAGGTGATGCCCTTCCCGATCAGGGCGACCTTCTTGGCATGCTTCGGCTTTTTGGCCAGCTTCGACCCGTGATGGGTCAGCCGCACCAGCCGCGGCGGCCGCGACGAACCCTTGCCGACGCCGATCACCCCGCCATAGCCACCCTTTTGCAGCGCCTTGTCGTCGAGCACCTCGACCTCGAGACCAACTGATTCGCCCAAAGCTTTTGCCCGCTTTGCGAATTCAGCCGGAAACAAGTGGCTGGGCGGAGTATTGACGAAGTCACGGGCGGTGGCGACGGCGGTCGCGACCGCCGCTGCATGAACGGCTTGCGATTTGGCTTCCTTGGCGGTGGACAACACGGTGATCTTGCGCAGCCCCGGGTCTTTCGGTGCCGTCTTGTCGGTGCGGAACTCGGTGAATCGGTAGCTGCCCAGAATCAGCCCCTCCACGACGGCCGCCAGGACCCCGGCTCCGGGCAACTCGGCCAGCGTGGTGACCGCGGCCTCGGCGGCCCCCAGCGCGCGCGCCGCTGCGCCGGCCGCGCAGCGGATCACGTCGGCAGGCCATTCGTCGCGGGGCTTGCCCAGGCCGATCGTCAGCACGCTGGCCACCGGTAGCGACTTCACCACCAGCCGGTTCACCTGCTCGCTGGCGCCGGTGGCGTTCAGCGCGCGCAGGGCGTCCTCGATTTCGGCGACCGCCTCGGTCGACAGGATCGGCTCAGCGGCGGCAACGAGGGCACCCGGCTGATCCTCGGTGCCTTCTGGCCCGGACGAGACCACCGGGACGATCAGCACCGCCGATCCGGCGCTGCGGCGCGGCAGCGAGGAGGCGGCGGCGACGGTAGGGGCTGGGTAACCGGGTTGTGTGCTCACGAGCGTTAACCCTAACGATCGGCGGTCAGTGTGGAATCATCGGCCGCGGCCGAGCTCGTATGCCGTCACCGGTTCGTCGAAACCCTTGAGTATCAACGGATCCTGGGCGATAGCCGGCCAGTCCGGCAATTGCTCGTGGACTTCGGCTGCGGCGAGGATCTGCCCTGGTTCCGCCGCAGCGACCAGCCGGGCCGCCAGGTTGACCGAGTTGCCGAAGTAATCACCGTTTATGGCGAGGATCTCGCCGTAGCCGAGACCGGCGCGGACCTGCAGTCCGACCTCTCGCGCCCGCGGATGGTCGACGAGGTCGAGCGCCGCCTTCGCCAACCGCTCCGGGTCCGAGCTCACCCACATCACGGCGTCGCCGAGGAACTTCACCACCCGCCCGCCGTCGGCATGCACCACGTCGCTGACGGTGGCCCCGAACTCGCTGAGCATTGTCGACAACTCCGCGGGCGTCAGCAGTTGGGTCAGCGCGGTGAAGCCGGACAGATCCGCGAAACCGACGCCGCACACGAGGCTCGCCGACGGACCCCGGACGACGCCTTCTATGAACGTTCGGGTACTGACCAGATGGTGGCGGTGGACGGCGTCGATCATCGCCCCGATGCGGGGGACGAACTCCGCGGCCGCGCGGTAGGCCTGCGCGGTGGTGAGTTCGTCTCCGGTGTGGCCGAGCCACATCTTGGGTTGACCCATCCGGATCATCGAAGATATGGCCTCGGCTAACCGGGCGACGGTCGCGCCGAGGACCCGCAGGAAGCCATCCGCGGCGTCCTCACCCATCTGCGCTCTCATCGTGAGCCAGGTCGCCAGGCCGTCGACGTCGACCTGACTCAACACCGGTGTATCCGGATCTGCGACGGTCAGGCCGAGCATGGCCCAGCCGTGTTCGATGTTCTGCAACGCCACACCGATCGAATCTGCGGCGGCCCGCAGGCTATAGATCGGGGGACCGGACCACAGCAGGGCGTCACCGGCAAGTCCGAACAGGCGACCGTTTCGCTCGGCCTCCACCATCTCGTCCGCGGTGAAGCCCAGTCCGATCAAGTACTCGATCAGACCAGCCCGCTCGCGCGCATCGACGATCCCTGCTGCCTGAAGCGCCTCAAAATCGAAGGAGTCGACCACCTGGCCAAGTGTGCCAGT
>NZ_DASPSP010000237.1:0-3817 GCF_035623875.1 Mycobacterium sp.
TTCCGCTGAGACAACCTCGGAGCAATCCATCCATCTGACCGTCGGCATCCACGCACCGACCGTGCTCATGCTTGCCATCGGAGCGCTTTACTCGCAGAGCTGGCGCGATGACCGTCTGAACGCCCGTCTGCCTGTTCGGCACCTGGATGATGCAGATCTGGACGCGACGCTGCGCGGCCTGCTGCGGGAAGCTGTTGGAACAGTTGACGATTCGGGCGCAATGGCCGACGGTCTCGGGTTACTGGCGGACGGCTTGGTCCGGCGCGGCCGATGCCCACCAGTCGGGCCGATCTCGAACGCCGCCGGAATCGACGGACAAACGCTGGTGTGTAAGTACCAACCGCTCTATTCCTCTGTCAAGACCGAAACCGATGGCGTCACACTGCAGTTCGCGAGTTTGTCGGTAGGTGCCGGGCTGGACCACAAAGCCGCGATGGAGTTCGTCTCGCGAAGTACTGAGCCGTTCCTGGTTGGCGATCTGCCCGAGTTGAGCGAGCGGCAACAGATCGAGCTGGCCCGATCGCTTATCGTGAGCGGATTCCTCGTCCGGCTGCCCGACGACTGATGGAGATTGCTGAGCTCGCCGGCTGGACCCCGGTCAGGTTCGACCTTTCCGGACCCGTACCGACGGTCGACTGGGCCGACCTTTCGGCGGAACGCTTTGTCGAACCCTTTTTCGACCAGACCGTCGCCCGTTGGGCCAGCGGCCCACAAGCCCGACCGCTCGTCAGGACCGGACTCGATGCGCTCCTCGCTCTCGATAGCGAGCCGTCGCTGGAGCCGACGGGCATGATCTTTCACCTCTCGCGATGCGGGTCCACGCTGGTGTCCCGACTCCTGGGCACACTTCCGGGCGTCATCGTCGTCGCCGAGCCGTCCCCGCTCAACGCACTTCTCGGGCTCGACCCCGATCGGGTCGACGGAGCCACACTGGTCCGGTTGGTGCGGCTTCTGGTGCGGGCACTGGGCCGACGCCGGCACGGCGACGAACGACACCTGGTGCTCAAGTGCACCAGCTGGAACATCCGCCGCCGAGAAATCCTGGCCGCCGCCTTTCCCGAAACGCCGTGGATCTGGGTCCAGCGCGACCCGGCGCACGTCATGGCTTCGCTGCTGGTCAATCCACCGGGCTGGCTCGGGCTTGGGGTTACATCGCCTCGGACCGCGCGGCTTTTCGGCCTTGATCCGGCGCCGGTTCCGGCGAGGGCGCGCGTCGAGTTCGCGGCCCGCGCGCTCGGCGCGATGCTGTGGTCGGCCGCCGCTGATCCGGATCGGCGGCTCTGCATCGACTACGCCGACCTGCCCGCCGCGAGCTGGCAGTGGGTGTCCCCGCATGTCGGGCTTGAGATCGACGCCGACGCAATTGAACGCATGAGCGAAGAGTCGAGGTTCTACTCCAAGGACGCAGCGCCTCGGGTCTTTTCCGGCGACGCCCCGGAGCATCGTCCGGTGACCGACGCGATCCGGGAGGCCGCCGAGCGGTTCGCTGAGCCCGGCTATTGCGCTCTGGCGTCGCGGTCCGATTGAACCGTCGCGTCGAGTTTCCAAACCCACGATCATGTGGTACTAGTGTTAATGAAAATCATATTCATCTCGGGCATTGCGGCCCATGACCGAGGAGTGGCTGTCGTGACGTTGCGCGTTCTTCCGGAAGGTCTCGCTGGTACCAGTGCAGCGATCGAAGCGTTGAGCGCACGTCTGGCCGCTGCCAATGCCGGTGCGGCCCCGCTGATCACGGCTGTGGTGCCCCCGGCCGCGGATCCGGTGTCGCTGCAGAACGCGGCGGGGTGCAGCCTTCGCGGCAGCGAACATGCGGCGGTCGCGGCGCAAGGTGCGGTAGAACTTGGTCGCTCCGGTGTCGGGGTGGGCGAGTCGGGCGCCAGTTATGGAGCACGCGATGCGATGGCGGCGTCATCGTATTTCTTTGCGGGTGGGTGACAATGACCGCGCCCATCTGGATGGCCGCGCCGCCGGAGGTGCATTCGGCGTTGTTGAGCAGTGGTCCCGGGCCGGGGTCGTTGCTGGCGGCGGCGGGAGCCTGGAACTCGTTGAGCGCCGAATACTCTTCGGTGGCCGAGGAACTTAGTGCGGTGTTGGCAGCGGTGCAGGCGGGCGCGTGGGAGGGGCCGAGTGCAGAGTCGTTTGTGGCCGCGTTTGTGCCATATCTGGCGTGGTTGACGCAGGCCAGCGCCAACAGTGCCGCAGCGGCCGCCCAGCATGAGACCGCGGCCGCGGCCTACACCGCCGCGTTGGCGGCCATGCCGACCCTGCCTGAGCTGGCCGCCAACCACGCGATTCACGGAGTGTTGGTAGCGACCAATTTCTTTGGGATCAACACCATACCTATTGCGCTCAACGAGGCCGACTATGTGCGGATGTGGATCCAGGCCGCCACCACGATGAGCACCTATCAAGTGATCTCCACCGCGGCGGTGGCATCGACGCCGCAGGCCGACCCATCGCCGCCGATCCTGAAATCCAACGCGCAAACCCAGGCTTCTTCATCCACCCAGGACCCTCTCGCGACCGGCGCCTTGAACGGCGACAACCCGCTGAACCTCCCGTCGTGGCTCAACAATTTCTTGCAACAGTTCGGTATAGGAAACTCCCAGGTTGCACACGACCCGATGATCGACAACGCACTGGATAACTTCATCGCGAATATCCTGCAGAACATCGGGGTGACGTGGAATCCCGCCGCGGGCACGGTCGACGGAGCCACGTACGACTCGTATACGAACCCACTCCAAATAATGAACGGCCTCCCGATCTTTTTTATTGTTCGAGCTCTCGAACTGTTTGAGGATTTCCAACAGTTTGGCTACTACCTGGTCCATAATCCGGTGGAGGCTTTTCAGTACCTGATCAGCTTGGAGCTGTACGACTGGCCGCTCCACCTAGAAGAACTTGGTTTGCCCCTTCAGAACCCAGCGCTGGACCTGTTGGCCGTGGCCAGTCCCGCGATCGCCCCCGTCGGAGCCGTAGGCGGCTTCGCGGGGCTGGCCGGGCTGGCTGCGATTCCGCCGCCGACCGCCGCTCCGACTCTCGTGCCTGCCCCGCCCCCGGTGTTGCCCGTCGTCGCGACGGCCCCCACCGTGTTGGGCGTTGCCGGCGCCGCGCCCGGCACGGCCCCGGGCACTTCTCCCGCGCCCGCGACGAGCACCGTGGCCAATCCCGCGCCGCCGACACCGCCGCCGGCCGCAGGCAGCGGGGGTTTTGCGCCACCCTATGTGGTGGGTCCTCCCGGTATCGGGGCCCGCTCGGGGATGAGCCTGGGCGCCAAAACGCAGGAGCCGACGTCGCGTGGTTCCGCGAAGGCGCCCGAGCTCGCCGCGGCCGCGGCGGCGGCATCGGGGCGGGCGCGGCGGCGTCGACGGGCAAAGCAGCGCGGGCACAGCGACGAGTTCGCGGACATGAATATCGACGTCGACCCGGATTGGGGCGCGCGGCCGGGCGGGGAGACGGTGGCGTCGGATCGGGGTGCGGGGCCGTTGGGGTTCGCCGGGACTGTGTCGAAGGGCGGTACGCAGGCGGCGGGCTTGGCGACGCTTTCCGATGATGAGTTCGGTGGTGGTCCGAGTATGCCGATGCTGCCGGGCACGTGGGAGTCGGATGGGAAAAACGGCTGAGTGTGCTTGTGTGACAACGGTAGTCGATTAGAGAGAGGATTTCAGTCATGAGTATGTTGGATGCCCATATTCCGCAGTTGGTGGCGTCGCAGTCGGCGTTTGGTGCTAAGGCGGGGTTGATGCGCTCGACGATTGGTCAGGCCGAGCAGGAAGCGATGTCGGCGCAGGCGTTTCACGCCGGGGAGTCT
>NZ_DASPSP010000226.1:0-14703 GCF_035623875.1 Mycobacterium sp.
TAATGGTCACGCTTCTACCGAACAGCTTCGCCGCCAACGAGGCGGCTACGGGGTGCGATACCCGTCGCGAGTGAGGATACGGATGGGGTCGGCGCCATCCCAGTCGGCGCACGTCCGCGAAATCTTGGATAGGTTGGCCCGAAAACTGGCCTTCTCCTCGACGACTTCGGTGAAAAACCCGAAGTGGTCGGTGGTGTCGAAGAAGGCGACCCGTTGGCCGGGGGTGGTGAATTCACATGCCAGTTCGTAACCCGTCCCAAGGTAGTGAGCCTTCTTTCCGTCATAGTCGCGCGTCAGCGTAGACACCTGGTGAAAGCCCGACTTGGTGAAGTCGTAGAGGTTGTGCAGATCACGGAAAACGCTCGGCCCATCGGTGTAGTCCCGAATCAGCTCGATCTGCACGGGTCCGGCTTGGGCCACCCCGATGTGGATGTCAACACTGGCGTTGCGGCCACGGTAGCGGCAAGAATTATGGACTCGAGGCATGATGTGAAACGGTCCGACGCCGAAGACCCGCACCCAGTGTGCAGCCGCCTCGAATAGGTCATCGACGACGAAGCCGAGCTGGAACATCCGGAACTCACCTTCCGGCCACGGCTGCTGGAATAGCCGGTGGGGGAATGGATCAGGCGTTGGCACGGACGAGTACCTCCTGGGTTGTGCTGGCCACCAAGTGCCCGTCGATGTCGTGGATTGCCCCGCGCACCAATCCGCGATCGCCTGCAATGGCCAGCAGCTGCTGGGTGTGCACATGCCAGCGGTCGAAGCGCACCGGGCGGTGTAGCCACAACGCATGGTCGAGGCTGAATCCCGCGAACGACGCAACGGTGACGCGTTCGGGATGCGACCGAAACGCCATGTCAAGGAGCAGGTAGTCGCTGGCGTAAGCCAGCAGCGCGCTGTGCAGCAGCCGATCGTCGCCGACGTCGCGCGGCAGCCGCATCCAGTGCGAGCGGGGACCGCTGCCGGCGGATCCGCCCAAGAAATACGTCGGCTCACCAATCCGCATCTCCAGCGGAGGTGGCCGGTCGATCCAGGTCCGCGCTCTCGGAAGTAGTTCGGGTGGAGCCTTTTTCGCCCAATCCTGAAGCCGTGGCAGCTCATCGGGTCTCGGCACTGTTGGCGCAGGATCAGCGAATGCCGGTTCGGTTGGGTTGTCGTGGAAGGACACCATAGCGATCAGCAACGGCCGTCCGTCCTGCATCACGGTCACGCGTCGGGCGGCCATGGAGCGGCCGTCGCGCACCCGCTGCACCGCCACGTCGATCGGTTGCTCGGAGCTACCGGCTTGTACGAAATAGGCATGCATGGAGTGCGGTGGTTTGTCGTCCACGGTGATGCATGCGGCCCTTAGGGCCTGTGCGAGCATCTGGCCGCCGAAGACGCGCCCGAAACGGTCCGGCTCGCTGTGCGCGCGAAACTCGTCCTCCCCCAGCGGTTTCAACTCGAGGGCAAGCAGCAACCCATCGAGCGCCTCGAGGATCCCGCCGTCGAGCGCATCGTCGGTGTTTCGGGGCACGGTCACCAGATGCGCCTGAGTTGTGCGCCTTCGCGCCGCGTACGGAGCTGTTCTTTGCGCTGCTCGGGCGTAACGATGGGAGTGTCGAATGGCAGATGGTCGCGGATGTCGGTGAACGGCACCTTCTTGATGGTGGGGTCCGGGTAGTCGGTCGCGTGGTTCCACCGCATTTGGATGATGCCCCATGGATAGTCGCCTTTATCAAGCCAATTCGGCACTCCCGGGTCGAGCCGCGAGATCACCGCGCGAAACTTTCCGTCGCTGTCGATGCGGGCCTGCGCGTCGTTGAGGCTGGATTGGCGGTTGACCCAGTCGACGGTGCAGAAGCGGTCGTCGCCGACGAGCGCTTGCCAGTATCGGCACTTCTGGGGCAACTCGGTTTCAATGATCAGCGCCTCGGTGTCGTCTATCTCGTGGATACCGTCGTAGTAGGCCTGCTTCGGCAGCCCGCCCATCTCGTCGATCTTGGCGGACCGCAAGAGCGTATTGACGCCGTGGTGTTCGCGGTAATACCGGATGAGGCCCATGTCGAACTCGATCACGCCCTCGATCCACGCGGCCAGATCGGAAAACCGTCGCGCGATCTCCTCGGCCGTCATGTCGGTGCCATCCTCGTCAAGCCGCTCGATGGCCACGCTTGCATCGATTTCCCGGTTCCAGTCACATGAGCACCGACGCATCAGGATTCGCACGGTTCGGTCATGCAGCTCCCACCAGTCGCCGCTGTGGCCGGCCGGCCGCTGCGGCGACAGGATCACGCTGAAGTAGCCATCGTGGCGAATGTTTAGTTCGTCGAGGTCGTTGGTGAAGGCATATGGTTTCTTGCCGTCCATTGCCTGCGGGTTGAGCATGTCGGTGGCTTGCTGGGTGAGCTCGACGAACCGACTGGTGCCGCGGTATCCGGAGATCCGGTACACGCCTTGCGGATCAACCTGGACAGTCGAGTAGACGTAGTCTGGGCTGGGTCCACCCTGATTGAATGCATAGTTCCACAGCGGCATGAACACCGGCCGCCGGATGTCGGTGTAGACAACGCAGAGGTAGCCACTCGCCAGCATAGACAGTGCCAGCTTGTTCATGTCCTGTATCTCGGCCTCGGTGGCGCCGTCGGGGCGCCACTTGTTGATCAGGTTGTCGCTGACTTTTTCCAGCGCCTTCATCTGGTCGGCCCAACTTGGCAGCGCGGTCATGATCGTGTCCTTTTTCTGTTGTGCTGATTCAAGATTCGACAGTGACGCCGAAGCGGTGGATGTAAAAGTCGTAGTCTCTGCGAATCTGTGCCACGTCGAGGCCAAACTGTTCCGCAGCGTAGCGGTGCAGGCCGTGTGCGCCGGGTTGGTTGCGTTGTTGCCACTCGCTGAGTGACTGCACGACGGGTTCGTGCAGTGGGAGTTCCAGGAATTCGTACACGCGGCGTACGGTGCCGAACGGATCGGCCACGAGCTCGTGGTGATGTACGTCGATGAAACGCTCTTCGCCGAGTCTGTCCCGGGCGGCGATGGTGTTCTGCATGCCGTCGCGTAGGTGCTCGGAGACTTCGCGGCCGAGCCTGCGCATGTCGCGCTCGCCGTCTGGCGGCGGGAAAAACGTGTTGACCGTGCTGACGTAGGACGGCACGACTTTCGCGGGATCTCGGTGGGTCATGACGAACCGAACATCAGGATACGCGGCGACGATCGCTTCGAGGTGGAACATGTGGTGCGGCGCCTTGAACAGCCACAAATTCGGGGGGCGTTGTGACTGAAGGAGTTTCACGACGCGGCGGTGGTACTGATAGGTGGGCACGAGGTCGGCGTGGCGCCACCAAGCGTGATAGCTGTAAACGGGCAGCGTGTAGCCCTGGCCGTGGAACGCCATCCCGAGCAACTCCGTGTCCTCCATGGTTGCGTCGAGGTCGTACAGGTGCAGGGCCTTGACTTCGGGGGGCAGCTGCTCGTTGAACTTCGCGGCCGCAGTCCTGCGCTGATCGTCGGCTTCGCTCTGGGTGGTGGGTGGTGGACACGGACTGGTCTGTTCCCATCCACGCAGACAACGGAATTGCGGATCAAGAGACATCATGTTGGCCAGCGCCGTGGTGCCGGTGCGGGGGAGCCCGTTGATGTCGACAGGTCCTGATACCGGTAGCTGTTCAATCTCGCGATGGCTGCTGTACCAGGCCTCGACCTCTAGCCGGTTGACCAGCCGCCGCAGGAAATCGCCGATGACGCGGGCGTCGGCGGCCGGATCGAGGTCGCCATCGCGCTCCAGACTGGCCAGCAGATTGTCGAGGCCGTCGCGAAAATCACCGGGGCCGAAGTTTGTGAGGCCGCTTTCCTGCATTGCTGTCGCCATCAGCTCATCGCCTGTGGGGTATCGGCGCGTTCTAGCCGGCATCAGCGTTCCGGACGAGGTCAGGGTAGAGCTGCTCGGCGACGCGGCGAATGCCGTCGCGCCAATGCACGCCGCACGGGCCGGTGATCGCGGCACGCTTGCTGTGGTCGCCGACCGAGCCAATCGATGCACCGGGTACCTCCTCGACTACCACCTTCGCGTCGATGCCGAACAGCTCACCGAGGTACGCCGACCATTGCTGAACGCTGACGGGCTCATCGCCACCCCAGTTGACTATCGTGGCCGGCACGCTCGCCACGCTGAGCAGGGGCTCGAGCTGCGCACGGATGTCTTCATCGTGAATAGGGCTGTAGGGCATCGGATCCCAGCGAGTGTGCACTGGCTCACCCGCGGCGATCGCATGCATGTGCCACACCGGCATCCCGCCACGCTCGCCGTAGGCGGCGCACATGCGGGCGATGGTCGTCGGCAGGTCAAATGAGCGCGCGCAGTATCGGGCCACGGCCTCTTGCGCGATCTTGGAGATGGAATACGGCGCCTGCTGCGGCACCATGGCGTCGCCGAGTGGGTCATCCTCGCGGAATGCGTGCCACGGGTCGGGATGCGGTTTGTAGATGGTCACGGTTGACATAACCAGGGCCGCTTTGGCTTTGCGACAGTGCTCGAGTATCAATCCGGTGCCCTCGGCATTGACGGCCAACGAGCGCTCGTAATCAGTTGCACTGAAATCCGCCGCGATGTGCATCAGATAGCTGAAATCGTTCGGCAGGTCGCCGAACCGTCCTGAAGCGATATCCGCCGCGCGGGTTATCACCCCCAGCGACTCGACCTTTTCGCGCGTGCTGGGGTCGCTGAACCGAGCGATACCCCACACCTCGTTGTCGCCGACGAGAGATTCAGCTATCCCGCAGGCTATCCTCCCCGCGGGTCCGGTGATCAGAATCTTTTCATCGCTGAGCAACGCTACCCTCCACTATGTCTGGGCAAAGTTGATGATCGGTCCAAGTGAGGATGGCTTTGCCCTGACTGGACAGGTGAAATAGCTAATGCCGTACTTGTCGCGGACTGCTAGCAGCTCGTCGCGCGCCTCGGTGTAAACAGCCGCGATGAATCCAGTTGAGGGCATTACACATTCGTCCATTCGTTGAGTAGCGGCTCACCGTCCAGATACCGACGCAAATTGTCTACGAACAACGCGAAGACGTTAGTCCAGTGTTCGTCCGGCGCGGCTGCGCTGTGCGGTGAGATGAGTAAGTTGGGGACGGACCATAAGGGCGAGTCGGCGGAAAGCGGCTCCTGCTTGACCACGTCCAAGGCAGCCGCACGCAGGTGGTTGTCGAGGGCGGCCACAAGGTCGTCCTCGACCACCGCGCTGCCTCGGCCGACGTTGACAAACACCGCGTCGGCTGCCATCGCGGCAAAGAACTTCGCGTCGAAGATGTCCCGATTCTCGGTTGTTTCAGGGATGGCAGCCACTACGTAGTCGGCTGCGCTGACCGCGGCGTGAAGTTCGGTCGGTGGCAAAAGTTGGTCGACATCCGGATCGTTGTCCCCGAGCACGGCGGTTCGTCGCACGCCCGTGACTGTCATGCCGAATGCGCGGCCCAGCCGGGCGACTCGTCGGCCGATCGCGCCGAGCCCGATGACCGTCAGGCGCCGACCGGCCAGCTGGCCGCCGTATCTAGGCAGCCATACGCGCTCAGCCTGCTGCCGATCGATTTCCGGGAATCCCTTGACGATCTGCAGGATCCGGGCCAGCGCGAATTCGGAGATAGCGACCGCGTTCACACCTGCGGCCGTGGTGAGTCGCACCGCCGGAGTCGGTAGGCCGGCAGAGATCAGCTGACTCACGCCTGCACCCACCCCCTGCACCCAGCGCAGACGAGGCGCGAGCTGCACGGCATCGAAGGGCAAGTCTTGGGTGATCACGATTTCGGCCTCGGCCAGCACCTTGCGCTGCTTGTCAGTCAACTCGGGCGCCAGGTGCCGTAGGTCGGCCTGTGGATTCTGGCCTCGCTGGAGCCGCAGCCCATCCGGGTCTGTGTAACGCTCGTCCAGGATTCGGATCCGGGGGCTGACCGCGGCAACGTCGCGCAGATTGGCGGCGAGCTGATCGGCCGGGGGATCCCAGCGTCCGGGGTACATGACGGCGACGACGACGTCGGGCTCAGCCAAAGTGACTCCTGTCAGCCGACTGGGTGAAGGTCGGCGAGCTCTGCTCGTAGCGCGATCCGGTTCACCTGTTGAGTGGAAGCCGTGCGGGGGATGTGATCGACAATCACAACTTGCCGTGGGTGCTTGTACGGTGCCAACCTGCCCGCGCAATAGGCCCGCAGCTGGGCCAAATCCGGCGCGGCCGCGCCATCGCGCGGTACGACCGCCACGCAGACGATTTCGCCCCAGTCCGGGTCTGGCCGACCGGCCACGGCGAGGTCCGCTACCCCGGGCATGTCGGCCAGCGCGGCTTCGATCTCGCTCGGGACAATCGTCTGCCCTCCGCTGCGGATGATCTCTTTCGTCCGACCGATGATGGACAAGTAGCCGCCGTCATCGATCTCGGCGAGGTCGCCCGTCCGCAGCCAGCCGTCCGATGTGAGGGCCTCGGTATCGGCCCCGCCGAAGTAGCCGTCGAACACCGCCGGCCCGCGCACCTCCAGCTCGCCGGTCGCGCTCAACCGGACTTGCACGCCCTGCACCGGCAGTCCACACCGACCGGGCCGCTCGAGCAGAGCTTCCCCTTCCAGGCAGGCAACCAATCCCGCCTCGGTCGAACCGTAGAAGACCCGCACACGAGCTTGGGGTAGCAGGCCGATCAACGCTTGGATAAGCTCCGGCGGGGTGCGAGACGTGCCGGTGTCAGCGATCCGCAACGAGCTGAGGTCGGGTAGCCGGGCGCCGGCACGTCGGAGCTCGGCGTGGTGGTCGAGCAGCCGCCGCCAGATGGCTGGGAGGCAATATGTCCGCTCAGCGCGGTGCTCCTCGATTGCGGCGAAGATCTCCTCGGCGGTGAACTTCGGGGGCAGCACCACGGCCGCACGGGCCTGCCATTGCTGGAGCGCGATCGTCCACCCCGCCATGTGAAACAGTGGGAACGGGCAGATCGCCGCCCCGCGGGGTTCCGGCTGGGCGCCGGGGTGGCTGCGCAGCACGCTTACCCGGTTGGTGAGCGGCACACCCTTCGCTTTTCCGGTTGAGCCACTGGTGAAGAACAGGACGTGGGCCGCATTCTCGTCGTGGTGCCCGCGGACGGGCTTCGGAGAGTCATCGCCCACGTCGGCGATCAGCGCGGCCAGGCCGTCCGGCTCGAGCATCAGCCGGGGCTGGACGAGTTCTGCATACGGTCGGCGTTCGTCTGCGGAGAGGGTCGGGTCGATAGGGGCGTATATGGCGCCGATCCGCGCGGCCGCGGCGAACAGCATCACGGTGTCTGCGGACAGATCCGCGCTGTGCAAGATCGTGTCTCCCGGTTGTACGCCGCGCTCAAGCAATGCCTTGGCCAGCCGATCGGCCGCAACGTCGAGCCGTGCGAAGGTCCACTGCTCGCCGTTGACGTGCAGGGCGGCGTGGTCTCCCACGTTGCGCGCAGCGTTGCGGAAAATCTCGCTCACAAGCAGATCCACTCAGGAGCTCCTCTCGGTTCAGCGCGAAAGTGCCTCCGCGGGCTGCGAATTCAGTAACTACGTACCTCAGTCGTTACCGCGCCGAATACCAGCCATGCAGAAGTCGGCCAGGTGACTGCGCTCTGCGCGGCTGGGGACGGTCTCATCAGTGAGGTGCTCACGCATAGTCGCGGTAACCAGGCGGTAGATCGCCACGCTGTTGCGACGTGCTCGACCACGGGTGTCCGGACCTGTGCCAGACAGGGCCTGGACCGGCGGGTACAGGAGCTCGAGCAATCGCTCGACTGACTCCTTCTGCTCGGCTGTGTACTTCTTGTCGAGTCGGCCTTGGTCGACGAGGAACGGCCGGGTGCGGTGTGCGGCCGCTTCAGCGACAACCTGGGCGAGCATGCCGTCGATCCAGGCTCGCACTTGCCCTTCGGGGCCGCCGGCCTTGTCGATCCGTGCCTTCAAGTAATCGGCGAGGCGTCGACGCCCATCGTCCAGCAGCACGACCAGCAAGTCGTCCTTGGATGCGAAGTGCCGGTAAAACGCCGGTGTGGAAATGCCGGCCCCCGCCAGGATCGCCCGCAGAGAAGGATCAGTCGAGTCGCTGGCTTCGATCACGCGGTAAGCGGCCTCAAGGATGTTGGCTACCTCACCGGTGTACCGCGCGCGTCGTGACTCGAGGGCACGATCGACTCGCTCAGCAAGGACGTGCTCGGCAACTTTGTTGGAGTCCTTCACACGATCAAGGTTAGACGGTGTGTCAAGTATAAAAAGCAGTGTTTTACCTTTTCCGATCGGTGGATTAAAGTTCTTCGGGGAAGAGTCGACAGGCGAGGAGAGTGCGGGGGTGCAGCGGGAAGTTGTCTTGACCGGTATAGGTGGCCAAGGGGTGCAGTTCGCCTCGCAGGTACTCGCGCGCGGCGCGCTCGCGGCCGGCTTCGAGGTGCAGCTGTTCGGCAGCTATGGGGGGATGATGCGAGGAGGCAACACCCAGGCGACGTTGGTGGTCTCGGACGAACCAGTACTTGCGCCTCCGACCGTCGACACGACGTGGTCTGCGGTGGTCATGCACCACGACTACTGGGAACCCACCCGCGATCTGCTGAACCCGGAAACCTATGTCCTGGTGGACTCCAGCGTCTTCGAGGGAACGCTTCCTAGTTCGTTGCTTCGCGTCACACCGATTCCGGCGACCCAACTAGCAATAGAGCTCGGCAAGATGCAGACCGCCTGCATGGTACTGCTCGGCGCTCTGCTTGCGGTCACGAAGCTGATCCCGTTGCAGGCAGTGGTCGACGCGGTCCCGGCTGCGCTGCCGCCCTATCGGCAGGCGGCGGTGAAGTTCAATCAGCGTGCCCTACAGGTCGGGCACGACGCTGGGCGGCGCGATATGGCCGAATTGCCGCTGGCGGTAGAGATATGAGCGAGCCCGAGGTCACGACGATCAGGACAACCGGCACCGTCGTTATCGATGTCGAGGCGTGCAAGGGCTGTGACCTGTGCATCGATGCATGTCCTAAGGACGTCCTGGTGATGACCACGAACGAGGTCAATACGCGCGGCTATCGCTATCCGCAGCTGTTGCCCGGATGCATCGCCTGTAAGGCCTGCGCTCAGATCTGCCCTGACTTCGTCTTCCAGGTGTATCGATACGCCGAGCCCGTCGACCTGATGCTGACCGCCGATGGTGTCGTCTCGGAGGTGATCCGATGAGCGTCGTGCGCGAGCGGCAGTTCCTTGAAGGCGCGACCGCGATTGGCTCGGCCATGGTCGCTGCGGGCTGCCGATTCTTCGCCGGTTATCCCATGACGCCATTCACCGAAGTGTTGGAGAGCATGGCCAAACTGCTGCCTGCGGTGGGCGGCACCTGCATCAACGCCGAGAGTGAACTCGAGGCTATCGGCATGGCGTGGGGTGCCGCGGCCACCGGCATCCCGGCAGCCACGGGCTCCACGGGACAGGGACTATCCCTCATGCAGGAGTCGCTGGCCGAGATCACCTATGCCCGGCTGCCGCTAGTCGTACTCAACATGGCGCGCGCGCAGGGGGACTACTTTCAGGCCACCCGCGGCGGCGGACACGGCGACTACCGACACATCGTGCTCGCTCCCTGCGACGTCAACGAGGCAACCGTCCTGGTCCAAGAGGCATTCCACCTCGCGGCTACCTGGCGGAACCCGGTGCTGGTCATGGGTGACTACTACATAGCGCATACGTGGCAGACGGTGGACGTCGCGCCGATCGACTTCGGGGCCCGGCCACCGACGGATTGGGCAGTGAACGGGCGCACCGGCGGTAGCGGGAGAGCGAAGCTGATCTCGCCGCTCGGGGACACCAAACGCAACGACGACGTCGGCTACGACCTCGCCGACTTCTACCAGCGCCGCGGTCGCGAACTGGATGTCATGGCAGCTACTGTGCCACCGCGAGCCGAGGCGGTTTTCGTCGAGGACGCCCGGCTCGTGGCCGTCGCTTTCGGGACGGTTGGCAAGTACGTCCGCCAAGCGGTCCACGACCTCCGAACGGAGGGACTAGCAGTGGGGTTCATCCGTCCGATCACGCTGTTCCCTTTCCCGACCCAGGTGATTCGGGAAGCGGCGCCGCATGTTGACGCCTTCGCCGTCTATGAGAACAACCGTGGTCAGATGGTCGAAGACGTTCAGCTGGCCGTCCTGGGCCGGGCCGAGGTGTCGTCCATTGGCGGGCTCAGCATGGACTCCTCGGGCTTCGGCATCGCACCTGACCTCGACGTTGCCACTGTGCGCACGCGCATCCGCACTGCACTGGAGGCCTTGGTATGACTGATCCTCGTCTGCCGATCCTCGACACCTCTGGCCCTCCGCAGC
The DNA here is from genome assembly GCF_035623875.1 of Mycobacterium sp. GTDB lineage: Bacteria > Actinomycetota > Actinomycetes > Mycobacteriales > Mycobacteriaceae > Mycobacterium. Next base: position 10,305 of record NZ_DASPSP010000226.1, read on the forward strand.
GCGCGGCCAAGTTAGTCGATGATTTCACCCCAGCGCTCATCAACCAGGGCGCCCATCATCTTTGCCCGGGTTGCGGTGAGCCCGTTGCGATGAGGCTGATCATGGAGGCGATTGAGGAACTCCAGCTCGCCGAGCGCACCGTGGCGGTCTTCGGCATCGGCTGCTACACGGCCTACTCCAATAACCTCGATGTCGAGGTCGTGCAAGCATTGCACGGTCGGTCGCCTTCGGTCGCTACCGGCGTGAAACGGTCATTGCCGGACAGCCTGGTACTTACCGTCCAGGGCGACGGGGACATGGTGAACGAAGGGCTGCAGGAGGTGCTGCACACTGCGGCCCGCGGCGAGAAGGTGACATGTTTCTTGCTGAACAACGGTGTGTTCGGCGAGACCGGGGGGCACATGACGGCGGCCACCCCACTCGGCCAGCGGACCAAGAACACCCTTGAGGGACGATCGGCTGAGCAGCATGGCTATCCAATCATCATCGGCGACCTCATCGCGGGGCTCGCCGGTGTGGCGTATGCGGCCCGCGGCGCAGTCAACACGCACACCAACGTGGCGCGGACGAAGCGAATGGTGAAGGAGGCATTGGAGATCCAGGTCAAGGGGATTGGGTTTTCCTTTGTCGAGATCCTCACGATGTGCCCGACCGGCTGGTTTATCGAGACCGGTGAGGCACCTCAGTATCTCGACGAGCACATCGAGCCGACTCACAGGTTCGGCGTCATCAAGTCGCCGCCGTCGGCTGGGTGATTGGCGCTGCTTTTATGACAAACACTGATCCGTAGAGCTTTTGAGGAGATGCGATGGACCGGATACTCGGCAACGTCGGCACGAAGCTGCTGCTGGAAAACGATCGGGTGGCCATCTGGGAGCTGCGGCTCGCTCCTGGCGAGAAGGAGCGGGTGCACGAGCACAAGCGTGACTACGTCATGGTCCAGATCAGCGGCGACCGAGTCGCTGCGGACTTCGAACCCGATTGCGGCGGCACCTATGCCCCCTACGCGGGAACGCGATACGAGGCGGATGTCACTCCCGGGCAGGTGCTTTACGCGGACAAGGGTGGCATCGAAGCGGCGGTAAACACCGGCGACCGGCCGTATTTCGAGATCATCATCGAACTCAAGGATTGAACGTCCAGTGATACGTGTCGCGGCGCATGTTGTGGCCCAGACTGGAGGTCAGCGCCGGGGGCTTCTCCACGCGTTCCTCTTCACCAACCGACTGCGCCAGATGAAATCGCTGTTATTCCAGGCGATCCAGGCAGGCCACGATCGCATCGACAGTCCATCGACCGGACTGTTGGCACGATGCGTCATCGACATTCAGGCCGGCATCTTCTGAGCCTGCTCGCCGCGCTTATTCGGCCGCATGGTCCGCTCGGCCATCCGCGCAACCAACTGCCGCGGTGCCAGCCGCGACGAATTAGTCAACATCCAGCTTTCTAAGCCACCGGTAACCACGGTGCTGGACCGCCGGTCAAGGGCACGAAATGCCGCGCGCACCACCCGTTCCGGGGCGATGCGGTGGCCCACTTGTGCGTCTTCGCCGGCTACGTCGAAGAATCCGGTGTCGGTCGATCCGGGGCAGAGAGCCGTCACCCGCACGCCGGTGCCGCGGGTCTCGGCCCACAGCGCCTCGGTGAACGAGAGCACGAACGCTTTGGTCGCGCCATAGACCGCCATGTAGGGGACCGGCTGAAATCCCGCGGTCGAGCCGACGTTGATGATTGCCCCGCGATCGCGCTCGACCATGCCCGGCAGATATAGGCGCGTCAGGTCCACCAGCGACGCCACGTTGACGCGGACCATATCGGTCAGCACTGCACCATCGGCCTCGTAGACCGGCGCGAACAGCCCGAACCCGGCGTTGTTGATGAGGATGTCGATTTGCAGATCGCGCGCAAGCAAGGAATCGGCCAACTCACTGGCCGCTGATGGCTTGGCCAGATCGGTAACCGCGACGTCGGCCGCCACCCCGTACGAGGCGCTCAATTCGTCGGCGAGAGCAGCGAGTTTCTCCCCGGACCGGGCGACCAGTACCAGATTGACGCCGCGCCGGGCCAGTTCTCGTGCAAACACCGCTCCGATCCCCGACGAAGCGCCTGTCACCAACGCCCGTTGGCCTTTGTACTCCATGGCTGTCACCTTTCTGAGGAAGTCGGTACCGCCAACAATAAAACCGACCGTGCGGTATGTCTAGCCATACCGGCCGGTCGGTTCCTGATAGAATCATTCGGTGTCTTCACCCGCAGTCACCCCGAAAGGCGCTGCGACGCGTGCATTTCTGCTGCAAATCGCGGCTGAGGTGTTCGCCGAACGCGGGTACGCCGAGACCACGTTGGCTCAACTCATCGCGCGTAGTGGACTGACGAAGGGAGCGTTTTACTTCCACTTTTCCTCCAAAGAACAACTCGCGCTGGCCGTCATCGAGGAGAAACAGCGGCAGTGGATTGAGTCGGTTCTCCAGGCCATCGACGCCGAGCCGTGTGCATTCGACCAGTTGCGTGCCGTCGCCTTGGCGCTCGTGAAGGTTCACCGCGACCCCAGCGCCTTCAGCGTGTCTCGGCTCACCCGTGACCTGGCCCGCGTCGCCGGTGTCAGCAATGTGGTCCGCGACCACATGCGCACCTGGGTCGGTCTCGTCGCTGGACTCATCAGACAGGCGCAGGCCGACGAAGACCTACCCAACACCGTCGACGCCGACGACCTTGCTGCTGTTCTGGTCGCCACGACAGACGGTTTGAAAGACCTCGGCGCGTTAATAGATAGCCCCAGCCGGGCACGCCGGGCCTACGAGCGACGGATGAACACTCTGGTCACGCTCGTCGACACGTTCAGCTCGCGCGATTCGGCAGGCTGATCACGGCCACCCCGCCCGCTAACGGGTAGTTGTTGGAGTCCGTGAACCGTACATTTCGTCGATCAGATCTTTCGCGATGAGCGTGGCCGCGGCCCGACCATCGGCGGTGGGGTCCAGGTTGACCCAGATCACGATTGTCACCTTATTCTGGGGGTCGGTGGCGGCGAAGGTGTTGAAGCCAGGAACTTCACCGGTATGCCCATACAGCGCACCGAATTTCGCGAGGGCCAGCCCGTACTGCGGCGCATCGGGTTCTGCCGGGTTCGTTGATTGCAGGCTGGCGATCCGCCTGGCTTGCATGTCGGGATCGAGCAGTTTCCCTTCGGCCAACGCCTCAGCCCAGGTCGCCAGATCCGCCACGGTGGAGATGCCGGCGCCTGCCGCCCAGGCCCACGACGGGTTCAGGGATGTCTGATCACTAGGCTGCAGCGTGCCGGCCTTTGCTGCCGCCTGCATTTCGGGCGGTACCGCCGCTGGTGAGCCCATAGTCAGCACGTTGTTGCCATACATATATCCCTGGGGATGCGGGTCCGGGATGGCGCTTGAGGTGCTGGGTGGAAACAGCGTGTCCTTGAGCCCCAGTGGGGTGAACAAACGATCCTGAAACACCTGCCACAGAGGTTTCGCGTCAAGCGCCTCGGCGATGAGCCCGAGCAATACCGTGTTGGTGTTCGAATAGTGGTAGCCCGTTCCGGGTGGGAAGTATGGCGGATGACTGTAGGCCAGCGCGAGTAATTCGTCTGGATTCCACACTTTTTGTGGATTGCTGTCGCCCATCTCGTTTAGTTCGCGCGTCTCGCTGTAGTTGTAAAGGCCGCTACGCATGTTCAACAACTCGGCGATGGTGATGTGGTCACCGCCGGGAACATCGGGGCGGAACTTCGACACCGGGTCGCCGAGGCTGAGCTTGCCCTCGTGGGCCTGCTGCAGGATCACTGTGCCGGTCCATGTTTTGGTCATCGATCCAATCCGGACGTGATCCGCCAACGACACCGGAACTCTGCCACCCACTGTGGTGGTGCCGTACGTCGTGCTGACCTCACCGGCGGGTGAGCGCACTAACGCGACCGCCCCAGGGACGAGCATCTCCCTGGCCATCGCGGTGACCCGCACCCGCAGCACCATCTGATTGATCGGCGTAAACCCAGGAGTCGAGCCAGCCGACGAGGATGGACTCGGCGATGACCCCGCCCCGCACGCGCCGACCAGTAAGGCAACGCCCAGGATGACACCGACGGTCTGGACCCGGAGCCATCCGGGCCGCAAGGGTGAAGGCAGGGCAGAAAGCACCACTGCCGGGCTCCTCCCTAAGGGAACATGTGGGCCTGCGCCTGCATTTTCCGGCCGCGCGTAGCGCACGCTACCCTTTCCGTAACTTGGTTGGCAGCACCGACACGATGCGGGAGATGCCTGCTGCGATGGCCTAGTCCCTCAACAACAACAAGTTCCCAAGCCCACACGGGACTTGTCTGAAGCATCGCTGCGCGTGTTGACGCCGTCAACAGCTTTCGCGTATCCGTAGGTCGTTTCGCGTA
>NZ_DASPSP010000238.1:0-2941 GCF_035623875.1 Mycobacterium sp.
CCGGACAGCGAATACAGCGTGAAGCCGGGCGATTTCTCGGTGCCCATCGACCGGAACCAGTCCACACCGTTGAGGATGATCGGCGGAACGCTGGCGATGGTCTCGACATTGTTGATCACCGTCGGGCAGCCGTAGAGCCCGGCGACCGCAGGGAACGGCGGGCGCAGCCGCGGCTGGCCGCGGCGGCCCTCCAGCGAATCGAGCAGCGCCGTCTCCTCGCCGCAGATGTAGGCGCCGGCGCCGGCGTGGACCACCAGCTCCAGGTCGTAGCCGGAGCCGGCGATGTTGCGGCCCAAATAGCCCGCGGCGTAGGCTTCGGCGACCGCGTTCTGCAGGCGCCGCAGCACCGGCAACACCTCGCCGCGGACGTAGATGAATGCGTGGCTGGCCCGGATCGCGTACGACGCGATGATCACACCTTCGACCAAGAAGTGCGGGGTGGCCAGCATCAGCAGAATGTCCTTGCAGGTACCGGGTTCCGACTCGTCGGCGTTGACCACCAGGTAGTGCGGCTTGGCAGCCGCACCGCTGTCGCCCTGCGGGATGAACGACCACTTCGTCCCGGTCGCGAAACCCGCCCCGCCACGGCCGCGCAGCCCGGAATCCTTGATTGCGGTGATCACGTCGTCCGGCGGCATCTTCAAGGCTTTTTGCAGGGCCTGGTAGCCGTCGTTGCGACGATAGGTGTCAAGAGTCCACGACTGCGGGTCGTCCCAGAAGCGGCTCAGCACGGGAGCCAACGGTGTCTGAGGCCCCATTACTGACCTTCCCCTGCGCTGTCGGCCGCCGGTGCCGTCATCTTGCGTTCCTTGGCAACGCGCAGCCCAGCCAAGGTGGCCGCGCCCGCACCGCCCTGGCCTTGGTCGGGACGGGCGTCGGGGAAACCGGCCAGGATCCGCTCGGTTTCGCGGAACTTGCACAACGGAGCGCCGCGAGTCGGCGCCGGGGGTTGCCCGGCCCGCAGCCCGTCGACCAGCTTGCGTGCCGACGCGCAAGTCTGGTTGTCGTAGAACTCCCAGTTGACCATCACCACCGGCGCGAAGTCGCATGCCGCATTGCATTCGATGTGTTGCAGGGTGATCGAGCTGTCGGCGGTGGTCTCGTCGTTGCCGATGCCGAGGTGCTCTTTGAGCGAGTCGAATATCGCGTCGCCGCCCATGACAGCGCACAGCGTGTTCGTGCAGACGCCGACGAGGTAGTCGCCGGTGGGTTCGCGGCGGTACATGGTGTAGAAGCTGGCCACCGCCGCGACTTCAGCGCCGGTCAGTCCGAGCTGTTCGCTGCAGAATTCCAAACCGGCTGGTGTCACGTAGCCGTCCTCGGACTGCACCAGGTGCAGCAGCGGCAGCAGCGCCGACCGCGGGTTGGGATAGCGGCCGATGATCTCCTTGGCGTCGACTTCCAGCCGGGCCTGTACCTCTGGCGAATAGGACTCCGGTGCGCCCTCGACCACGAATTGGCCCGGCTCTTCGGGCGGTGGGCCAAGGCGGATGAACACCCGCTCGCCGCTGCCGCCGGGAGTCTGGGGTGCGATCATCGGTCCACCCCGCCCATGACGGGATCGATGCTGGCGACTGCGGTGATCACGTCGGCGACCATGCCGCCCTCACACATTGCGGCGACGGCCTGCAGGTTGGTGAACGACGGATCCCGGTAGTGCACGCGGTACGGGCGAGTGCCGCCGTCGCTGACCATGTGTACGCCCAGCTCGCCGCGAGGCGACTCGACCGCGACGTACACCTGCCCGGCCGGGACGCGGATGCCCTCGGTGACCAGTTTGAAGTGGTGAATCAGCGCCTCCATCGAGGTGCCCATGATCTTGGCGATGTGCTCGGGCGAGTTGCCCAGACCGTCCGGGCCGACTGTGAGGTCGGCCGGCCAGGCGATCTTGCGGTTCTCCACCATGATCGGGCCGGGCCGCAACTTGTCCAGGCACTGTTCGATGATCTTCAGTGACTCTCGCATCTCCCTGACGCGAATGATGTAGCGCGCGTAGGAATCACACGTGTCGTCGGTGATCACGTCGAACTCGTAGTTTTGGTAGCCGCAGTAGGGGTCGCTGCGGCGCAGGTCGTACGGCAAACCGGTGGCCCGCAGGGGCGGCCCGGTCACGCCCAAGGCAATACATCCAGTCAGGTCGAGGTACCCGACGCCCTGGGTGCGGGCTTTCCAGATGTAGTTGTCGTTGAGCAGGTTTTCGATGTCGTTGAGCCGACGCCCCAGCAGCTTCACGAGTTCCGGGATCTCGCTGAGGACTTCGGCCGGCAGATCCTGGGCCAGTCCGCCGGGCCGGATGTAAGCGTGGTTCATTCGCAAGCCGGTGACCTTCTCGAACAGGTTCAGGATCAGCTCGCGCTCGCGGAAACCCAGGAACATCGCCGTCATCGCACCGAGTTCCATGCCGCCGGTCGCCAGCGCGACCAGGTGCGAGGAGATGCGGTTGAACTCCATCATCATCACCCGGATGATGTTGACGCGTTCGGGAATCTCATCGGTGATCCCGAGCAGGTTCTCCACGCCCAGGCAGTAGACGGCTTCGTTGAAAAACGGTGACAGGTAATCCATTCGGGTAACGAACGTCACGCCCTGGGTCCAGTACCGGTACTCCAGGTTCTTCTCGATTCCGGTGTGCAGGTAGCCGATAACGCACCGGGCGTCGGTGACCGTCTCGCCTTCGATCTCCAGGATCAGCCGTAGCACGCCGTGGGTGGAGGGGTGCTGAGGTCCCATGTTGACGACGATGCGTTCACCGGGTTCGCCCGCGCGTGCCGCCTCGACGATCTCTTGCCAATCCTGGCCGACGACGGCCACCAGGGTTTCGCCGCCGCTGCCCTCGCCGTTGGGGCTGGTGGTCTCGCTCATCAGTCGTAGGACCTCCGCTCGTCGGGCGGGGGAATCCTCGCGCCCTTGTACTCCACCGGGACGCCGCCGAGTGGATAGT
>NZ_DASPSP010000252.1:0-9691 GCF_035623875.1 Mycobacterium sp.
CGCGGATTCGGGCCTGGTCGTCGAGGCTGATCGGGTGAAGTGGGACCTGCCCGCCAATATCGACGCTCGGGAGTCCTACGCCGACGGCACTATCGAGGACATTATGGCCGACTGGTTGGTGCTGTCGGGGGTGCTCAACCGGGTCAACAACTCGATGGGCCGCGACGACCTGTACCCGTTCACGATCTTCCCACACGTCGTCGCGAAGCTCGGGTTCATCCATCGTCTGGTGACTGCGACTTCAGCAGCGTCAACCGAACATGCCACTGTGAAACAGAATTGACCGCCATGGCCACCACGCCGATCGCCGCCGACCGGATCGCCGAGGCGGTCACCGCCGCGCACGCCAGGCACAAGAAGAACCGCCGCGGCAAGAACGCCAGCTACATACCGGCTTTGGCGGAAGTAGACCCGCAGCTGTTCGGGGTATGCGTGGCGACCGTTGACGGTCAGACGTTTTCGGCCGGTGACGCCACAACTGAGTTCGCGCTGGAGTCGATCTCGAAAGTCTTCACGGCCGCGCTCGCGATCCAACAAGTAGGTCCGCGAGCGTTCCACCGCAAGGTCGGCGCCGATCCGACCGGCGAGGCGTTCAATTCGGTGCTGGCGCTGGAACTCCATAACGACAAGCCGAACTCGCCGATGGTCAACGCGGGGGCGATGACGGCAACGAGTCTGGTGTCGGCCACCGACGCTGACGACCGCTCGCGCCAGATCTTGCAGATTCAAACCGATTTCGCCGGGCGTCCGATCACGGTCAGCGAACAGATCGCCTCGTCCGAGCGCGCTACCAACTTCCACAACCGCGCGATCGCGTGGCTGCTGCTTTGCGGCGGATACATGTACTGCGACCCGATGGAGGCCTGCGACGTCTACACGCTGCAGTGCTCGACGCTGGTCACCGCTGTCGACCTGGCGATCATGGGCGCGACCCTGGCCAACGGGGGCATCAACCCGGTTACCGGCAAGCGCGTTATTGCACAACCCAACGTGTCGCATGTGTTGTCCTTAATGGCGATGGAGGGTCTCTACACCGCCTCCGGCGACTGGGCCTACACCGTCGGGCTGCCCGCCAAGAGTGGCGTCGGAGGCGGTCTGGTTGCGGTGTCGCCTGCCAAACTGGCGATCGCTGCCTTCTCACCGCCGCTGGACAAGGCCGGCAACAGCGTTCGCGCGCAGGCGGCGATCACCCAGATCGCGCGCACCCTCGGGCTGGGACTTTTCAATGCGTAGCGTGATCAGCTGTTTTGGCACCGCGTGTGATTTGCTGGCGTAACATCTCGGCGCGCCGCGCGGCCTGTCACGCCACCACCACACCCTGCGCCACGCAGTGGCGTGGTCCTACGGCACTAGGCCCGGATGTACGTCCACCACCACAGACCCAGGACTGACGCCATGAGCATGACGCTTCCGGCCTTCACGCCCGCGCAAGAGAGTCTGTTTCTCACGCTGGGCGGCAGGGCGCTCGACAGCCGTCTACCGCGCCCCTTCCTCGGCGACACTATGGCCGACGAGATCATCATGAAGGTCGGCTACGACCTCGGGAAGTTTCCCGCGCTGACCACCAAGCTCCTCGACGCAAAATCGAGAGTCTTCGACATCGCGGTACGGGCCAAAAGACTTGACGAAGTGGTGCGCCGCTTCATCTCTGACCACCCGGATGCGATCGTGCTGGATCTGGGCGCTGGCCTGGACAGCAGGATGTTCCGCATCGACCCGCCACCCACCGTCGGATGGTATGACATCGACTTCCCCGAGGTCATCGCGCTGCGCGGTCGGCTGGTACCGCAACCCGCGAACGCCCACAACGTCGGCGCCGACCTCATCGACCCGGACTGGCTCGCCGATATCCCCACAGCGCAGCCAGCAGTCATCGTCGCCGATGGCCTGGTTCCGTTCCTCACCCAAGACGACTTCGTGTTCCTACTTAACAGACTCACCAGCCACTTCCCCGGCGGGGAGCTGGCATTCAATCTCTACACCCGCTATGCCATCTGGACGCTCAAGCGCACACCAAGCATGGCCGCCATCGCAGGCGGCGTGGTCAACCCCGGTTTCAACGATCCCCGTCAACCCGAACGCTGGGTAGGCGGCCTGAAACTAGTCGAGGAGATCTTCCTCACCCGAGCACCCGAAGTTGCCGAGCTCCCGCTGATCATGCGGGGGACATCGCGCCTGGCAGCATGCAGCGCGAGCGTGTCCCGGTTGATCGGCACCGTAGTGTTGCGCTTCCGCTTCTGAATTCGTAGTCGATTCTGACGTCGCAACACAACGAACAACGAGCCCCACCTACTACGCTCAAACTCAGACGTCCCAGCCGGCGGCATCTCAAACATGAAGCCGGCATCAAATTCACGACGATTCAAGCTGAACGCCGTCTCGAAATAGAGCTTGAGCTCAACCGGTCAGCGCATCACTGGGACGAGGGTAGTCGGTCGCTACCCCCAGAAGATTCAGATGTCGTGGGGCGATGTCGCATTCGACACGGATCTCGCTGCGAAGGTGCTCTGGGACTTGGTTGGCGCACCAGCGTTGGACGCGAGCGACGTCGACGTCAGGAAGTCCTGCGACGCTCATTAGCGGCAACGCCGACCGAGCCTGGGTTCGTGTACCACGAGCTTCCCCTGCTGCGGTTGAACGCAATGCTTGCCGAAGCCCGTGGCGACGAGGATCGCTATCGCCAGTTCCGTGAACGGTACCGCGCTCGCGCTGAATCCTGCGGTTTTGAGGGTCACATTGCGCTGGCTCACGCGATGGTCTGAATCGCCGAATCACGCTTCCGTTAAGTGACGAACGCGCGCAGGATGGAGGGGGCCGGGGTTTCACCAGGACGAGAACGGAGCGGGCGATGAAGGCGAATGTCGGCGACTACCTCGTAGTCAAGGGCACAACCACCGAACGGCATGATCAACATGCTGAGATCATCGAGGTGCGCTCTCAAGACGGCTCTCCGCCCTACGTGGTGCGTTGGCTGGTGACCGGGCACGAGGCAACGGTGTACCCCGGGTCCGACGCGGTGGTCGTCAGCGCCGCCGAGCACACAGAAGCCTCACGACGCGCTGCTGCGCGGGTCGGCCACACCGCGACATAGCCACACAGCGGTTCGTTCGGCCGGACTAGCGACCCGCGATGCGGGTGTCGACTTCCAGACCGCTGGCGTCGTCGGGGATCCGTGGCGGGTCCAGCTTCGGCATCTCGCTCTTCGAAGCCGCGGTCGAGGGCATAGCGGCTTCGTCGTCAGGGCTCCCGGACGCTTCCGGTGTTGCTCGTTCCAAGAACCGGAGCAGTTCGACGGGGAAGGGAAGCACCAGGGTGGAGTTCTTCTCTGCGGCGACCTCGACCACGGTTTCCAACAGCCGCAACTGAAGCGCAGCCGGGTGTACGGCCATCGCCTCGGCCGCCTGGGCCAGTTTTTCAGACGCCTGCAGTTCGCCATCTGCGGTGATCACCCGAGCCCGCCGCTCCCGCTCCGCCTCGGCTTGGCGCGCGATCGACCGCTTCATCGAATCCGGCAGCACTACATCCTTGATTTCCACGCGGTCGATGTGAACACCCCAGCCCAACGCAGGGCTGTCGATCATCAACTCCAGGCCCCGATTGAGACCCTCGCGGTTGCACAGTAGGTCGTCCAAGTCGCTTTTGCCGATGATCGAACGCAGCGATGTCTGCGCGACCTGGCCGATCGCGGACACATAGTCCTGTACGCCGACAACCACACGCACCGGATCCGCAACATTGAAATAGATGACCGCATCCACACGCACGGTCACGTTGTCGCGGGTGATGCCATCCTGGGCGGGCACCGGCATCGTGATGATCTGCATATTCACCTTCTCGAGGCGATCGGCGATTGGAATCAGCCGCGTGAGCCCCGGCCCACGGACACCGGATTGCACACGTCCGAAACGAAAGACGACGCCCTGTTCAAATTGCTGGACGACCCGAAGGCTCGCGCCCAGCCAGAGCGCGCCCAGGCCGAACGCTGCGGCCAGTGCATACAGGATGCTCATGATGTCCTCCACTTCCGCCCGGCAAGACCTGTCGATACTTTTCGGCGACTCCGGGCGACTTACAGCCGATGAAACATCGACACCCCACCAGTATGGGCCGATCACTCGAGACGTGCTCGAAGCGCCAGGTGCGATGCCGCTAGATCATGTCCTTGTCCGTCAGCCACCGCATCACCGGCCAGCCGACGAACACCGGTAGCCAGCAGGTGAGCACCCGATACAGCAGCACCGACGGCACACCGACGGCCGCGGGTACGCCGAAGGCGGCGAGCCCACCGATCAGCGCGGCTTCGACAGCGCCGACACCGCCGGGGGTTGGGGCCGCCGAGGCCAGCGTGCCACCGACCATCGTCACCACCGTGACGGTGACGAATGTGGTGTCGCCGCCGAAGGCTTGGACACTGGCCCACAGCGCGAACGCCGAGCCGAGAGTCGTTCCGGCACAACCGAGCAGGATCAACCCCAGCCGTTTCGGCTCGCGGGAAAGGGCGACGAGGTCGGTGCTGACTTCTTTGAGCTTCGGGCGCACGTCCGTCGCCAGCCAGCGCCGCAACCTGGGCACGAACAGGAATGTGCCGACGATGCCCAGCGCCACGCCCGCGATCAGGTACAGCATGGCGGCCTTCGGCACGAAGTGGGCCAGGTCGGTGGACGCGCCGGCAGCGGCGCTGAAGAAGATCAGCAGCGTGATGTGCACGATCACCTGCACCGACTGCTGCAGTGCTACCGCCGTAGTGGCTCGCACCGTGCTCATGCCGCCCTTCTGCAGCAACCGCACGCTGAGCGCGAGCCCACCGACGCCCGCTGGGGTTGTGGTTGCGGCGAAAGTGTTGGCCACCTGAGTGATTAACAGTTTCCAGTAGGCCACGGCCCCACCGGCACAGGCCCACAATGTGCCCGCAGCCCCGACATACGTCGATGCCGAGATGACCAGCCCCAGCAGCGCCCACCAATAGTTCGCTTTGCCCAGCTCGTTGAAGAAGGTTGGCACCGTGCTGATGAACGGGTACGCGACGTAGACCAGCGCGACGAGCAGCACCAGCTGGATGAGCTGGCCGCGGGTGAAGCGGGTGATCGTCTCGGCTTGGATCTTGTCGGTGTGAGTTTGGCGCATCACCGCCGCGCGGCTGCGGGAGATGACGGCACCCGGATCGCTGACTGAGCTCCGGACACGTTTCGGCACAGCGGATTTCGTGAGCCGGCGGGACGCAGTCAACACGGTGTCTTTGCCCAACGCGTCGATCGCCGCGTTGACCGCGGATTCCGCGCCGTAGAGCGCTGACGTCGTCACCAGCAACTGGGCGATGTCGGATTGGAGTTGGTTGTCGGTGGCGCCGTATTCGGCGCTGCCGAACCCGCCGAACAGCACGGTGCCGTCGTCGACGGTGATCTCCGCGTCACGCAGATCGCCGTGAGAGATCTGGTGGTCCTGCAGCTTTCGCAGCGACTCCCAAACCCGGGCCACCGGCGTCGCCGTCGCGCATTGCTTGAGAGAGGCTCCGCGAACGGGCTTGTGCGCGTACAACGTCCAGCCCCGGTCGAGCACGCCGACGGCGATGCTCGACGTGTTGGCCACACCCAGATCGCCGATGGCACCCGCCATCAATGCGCGATGTTCGACCGCGCGGCGCATGGACGCCTGAAAGGGTGCGGCCTCGGTGCGGCGCAGCCGCAGCTTGCTCCACAGCTGACGTAATGCGCCGCCGCTGCTTTGATGCGGGCCGTACATCTCGATGACCGCGTCGGCACCTCGACCATCCGAGGCGGCCGAGAGCGTCAGCGGCCCGGCTCCGGCCGGGCGGACCACCGTGAGGCCGGACACGACGAATCCGCGCTTGTTCAGCGCGCGGACCGCGCCGTCCAACGGCACCTCGAGCGCGGGCGTGCCACTGATCAGGACGACCAGCGCGCCGACGAACCATCCCACCGCCAAGCCCAGCAAGGCGCGGGCCGGCACGACGGCGCTGACCACGAGGTGGATCGGCACGAACGCCAGCAGCAGCGTCCACCACCAGTGTCGCCAGCGCGCGGGCAGCCAGGGGCCGGACACGGTGAGCACGGCGGCGAGCATGCCGATCCAGCGCGGGTCGTCGAGGAATTGCGCCAATACGGTGCGCAGCCGGTCGGAGAGGTCGAAGTGCCATTGCGGCGCCGCGATCCGCGTACCGGTGATCGACAGCGCGAGAAAGGCGATGGTCGCGGCGGCCGCGTAGGGTGGGAGCATTTTCCATTGCCGGGAAAGGATCAGGCCGATCAGAATCATGAACGGCAGGGCCAGGATCGCCAGGCCGTACACCAGGTAGACCACGTCGGATTGGGTAGGGGTAAGCACCCCGATGATTCGGGAGATGGATTTCTCCAGCTGGTCCCACCGGGTGCGGGTGACCACCGAACTGGTGATCACCACCGCCAGGAACACCGCGGAAAGCACGACCCGCAGGATGTCGTTGGTGCGACGGGTGAGCGGTTGCAGCAAGCTGCCGGTAACGGTGATCTCGCGCCCGTCGACCTGCATATCCCAACGATCCCGTCTGTCAGCGACCCGTCGCCAACATAACCGCAGACCGGCGTCGCAGACCGGATTTGCAGGCACAACTTGTTTGTTTCCGCGCAGCGGACGTAGCAGTCGGCGGTAGCGTCAGCGCGGCCGAGGACTAATGGCGGCCGCATCAGGTCAAAAGACCCGCCTCATCAACGCCCGTGGTCGATAGCGTCTATTTGGGCGACGACCTCGCGTTGAGGAGAGGGCAATGAGTGACCTGCTCAAACTCATCGAGAAGCGATGCTCTGCGCGCATCCCATTCAATCGCAGCCGTCCGGTCGCACGGGCAGACCTGCTGCAGGTCTTGGAAGCTGCACGCTGGAGCCCCACCGCCCATAACATGCAGAACTTCGAGGTCGTCATCGTCGACGACCAGGAGTTATTGGACAAGATCGGCACGATTGAGGTCCAGCCCTCGAAAGTGTTTCTGCGGGAGAACTTTCAGCTGCTCTCGTTCTCCGAAGATGAGCTGCGCCAGCGCAAGATTGGTCTGCTGGCTGACATCCTGCCGGCGTGGATGCGAGATGACGCCGCAACGGAAAACGCGAATGCGGCGATGCCCCTGCATTGTGTGATGCCGGGCTGTCCGGCCCTGATGATCGTGCTCTACGACGCCAGGAAGCGCGCTCCCGCCTCAGAGGGAGACGTGTTGGGCATGATGAGCCTGGGCTGCGTACTGGAGAACATGTGGTTGATGGCATGCTCGTTGGGACTTGGCTTTCAGGCCTTATCTATCTTGAGCGGGCCGCCCGTTGAGGAGGCGGTCAAGCAACTGATCGGCGCTCCCAGCTTTGTGAAGATTGCCTTTGCCGCCCGCCTCGGCTATCCCGTCACATCGGAGTCCTATCTCCGGGTACGCCGCGAAGTGGCGGAGTTCACGCATTGGAACCGCTTCGGAGCGACGGGCGGGTCCCACGCCGCTGTATCTGCCGACCAGGGAGTGCGGAGATGACCGTCTTGATGACCGGATTTCCGGGTTTCCTTGGCAGCGCGCTACTACCGGGCATCCTGCAGCGCACCGACAGTACGGCGATTTGTCTGGTGCAGCCGAAGTTCACGGCGCTGGCAAAGGAGCATGTGGATCAGCTCAGCGCTGCTGAGCCGGCTCTGCGAGCGCGGATTCAGGTGGCCGAGGGTGACGTCACCCAGCCTAGATTGGGCCTTGGCGCTGATGCTTTCAGCGACGTCACCGAGGTGTGGCACCTCGCGGCGGCTTACGACCTGGCGGTCAGCCGTGAGGTGGCGATGCGGGTGAACGTCGAGGGCACCCGCAATGTGCTGGACGCCGTGGAGCGCTGCCCGAAGTTGAACCGCCTGCACTACTTCAGCACCTGCTACGTCAGCGGCCGCTACGCCGGCCCGTTCGGCGAGGACGACCTGGAAGTCGGTGCGCCGTTCAACAACTATTACGAGGAGACTAAACACCTCGCCGAGGCGGAGGTTCGCCGCCGCATGTCGGCGGGCCTGCCGGCGACGATCTACCGACCCTCAATTGTCGTGGGCGACAGTCACACTGGGGAGACGCAAAAATTCGATGGACCGTACTACATCATGCAGTGGTTGTTGCGACAACAGCGCTATGCCGTCCTACCGGTCGCGGGAGATCCCACGATGACCCGGGTGAATGTGGTCCCGCGCGACTTCATCGTCAGCGCGGTGGGTTATCTGAGCGGGCAATCGGTTTCGGAGGGGCGGACCTATCAGCTGGCCGATCCACACCCGCTGACCGTCGACGAGATGGCAGACGCGCTCGCCCAGTCGACCGGGCGGACGCTCATCAAGGTTCCGTTGCCGCGCAAGCTCGCCAAGGCGTCGCTCGCGCGGGTTCCAGGGCTATACCGGCTGATGCGGATTCCTCCCGAAGCGGTCGACTACTTCGCGCATCCCACGTTCTATTTGACCGACCACAGCCGCACCGACCTCGCCGACGCCGGGATCGAGACGCCACCATTCCTCAAATACGTTGACCAGCTTGTGGAGTACATGCGCACCCATCCCGAAGTCAGCTCCGCAGCGATGTTCTGAGGCTAGGAGTTGAAGGGAGTAGTCATGGGCGTCGGGGACGCCCTGAAATGGGCCAGGCAGCAGATCATTACCCGGGTGCCGCAGGCCGATCTCGACCAGCGCGACCCGGATTTCATCCGCGACCAGCTGCCCGGCACTTGGCTGCTGGCGTCGCTGTATTTTCGGGCCGACGTCCGCAGACTCGACCGGATACCGGCCGAAGGACCGGTGCTACTGGTCGGCAACCACAGCGGCGGCAACGTACCGCCCGACACATTCGTCTTCACCCTGGCGTTCTGCTCGTATTTCGGCGTAGAGCGCCCGTTCTATCAGCTCGCGCACAACCTGGTCACCCTTTATCCGCCACTGCGCTGGCTTCGCAAGTTCGGCACCGTGCCGGCCAGCCCCGAAAATGCCCGGCTGGCATTGGATTCCGGTGCCGTCGTGTTGGTGTATCCGGGGGGCGATTACGAGGTTTTCCGCCCATCGTGGCAGCGACACGTTGTCGACTTCGGTGGCCGCAAAGGTTTCGTGCGGCTGGCCCGCGAGGCTGGCGTGCCGATCGTGCCGGTGGCCAGCGTCGGCGGTCAAGAGACGGCGTTGTTCCTCGGACGCGCCCAGTGGCTGGCCAAGCTGTTGCTGCTCGATAAGTTGGTCCGGCTCAAGAGCGTGCCGATCTCGCTGGCGCTGCCGTGGGGACTGAACGTGAGCGATCTGCTCGGCCACATTCCGCTGCCGGCCAAGATCGTCATCGAGGTTCAGGAGCCCATCAAAGTGCAGGACGACGACCAGGCGGTGTACGACGAAGTGATCACCAGTCTGCAGGCCGGCGTCGATCGGCTGGCCGCCGAACGTCGATTCCCGGTGATCGGCTGATGCGCGTCCAACGCCGGATCATCGTCAACGCGGATCGCGACACCGTGTGGAAGGTGCTCAGCGAACCGGATCGCTACCCCTCTTTCCTGCCTCATCTGGAGCGATGGGAGACCCTGACCGAAGGTCCCGCCCGGGTGGGCGCGCGCTACACCGTGCACTGGAAGATCGGCTCGGTGCCGGTCGGCGGCCTGATCGAGGTGGTGGAATTCGACGACGGCCGGGACCTGGCCTTTGTGGGCCTCACCGGTATCACCCTGCG